>CALWNQ010000002.1 GCA_944382875.1 uncultured Clostridia bacterium | reverse complement strand
CAATATTGTGGGATAAAAAAGAGGGAACCCAGTTTGATCTGGGTTCCATTTTATTATAGGTTATAGGAATGTAGTCCGCCAAGCTGAGATAAAATTACAGTAGCAGCCGCGGGATCTGGCTTTTTAATCTTTACAGGATGCATCAGTCTTTTCTCATATTGCCACATAAATCAGCCCTCCATTTGCCACGGCCATGGTTCATCTACCCATGTCCATCGAAGTTTACCAGCCTCATCTTTTGTAATGGGGCCATATTTTTCCCTATATTCGGCTAAATGTTCGGAGAGTTTTTCATGTGTTTTTTGGTAGTAATGAATTGCTTCCTGATCCTGAGGATGGGTGTCCAAATATAGATTTGCTTCTACAAGTGCAAATTCACATTGTTGAATTTCCCGGAGAAGTTTATTTTTTGCGTCCATTTGGAACAGCCTCCTCTCCAATAAACGGCAAATCGAGATCAGGAAAGATCGTTCCGCGTTCCAGCCCAACAGCTGGTGCGTATAGTTCGCCCCATTTCTGCATGGGGACATAAGCCATTGCCAGTGGAAGTTCTTCCAAGCATTGACATTCTGCTTCCCGTTTTTCCATGGAAACACCTCTTTCTTGTAACGATGCTACACTATATGAGCGTTGATAAAGGCCGGTTACCCTAATTAAAAACAGGAGGATTTTGGCTTATTCTGCACAAAATAAGGGAATTTTTAACCTGGAAATAAACACTGTATTTGGTGGCATCTTATGATATTAGTTTGAATATAAAAGAAGCCTGCCCTTTCAAAAATGTTTTGAAAGGGCAGGCATTTGTTATTATTTGGTTATTTTGAAACAGGTAAAGAAGAATCCAACTGAATTGAGTTTTGTTCTGGGATAATTTTCCGGCAATAGCCCTTGTACTTTATATAGGCATCTGTATCTTCAATCAAAATTCCGGAAAAACGCAGGGTGATTTCACCATCTTTCGCGTGTTCCCATGGGTATTCAAATTGAATTACATGTCCGGTTTGTTTCATTTTTAGAAAAGAATATTTCAGCAATTCATATGCATCTTTGCGGATTCGGGCAGACCAAAATTGGTAGCATTCTTCTGGGGAAAGAAGTTCCGGTATATTCAAAACTTCAAGCATAACATTATCGAAGTGCATCTTAGGATGTGAATCCTTTTTATCGATCTGTAAGGTCCAGAATCCAACCCGAAGGGCGCTTAATAAATCTTGATTGCTTTCCTGTAATAAAATTTGATATCTTTGTTCATTCTGATCCTGGCGAAGGCGCATTAACAGGAAACTGTTTAAGACGCGAACTTGAGAATCATCGTGGATACAATAACGAGGGTTATCCACTCCAACAAATCCAATGGTTTTATGGTTTTCTCGAATAGGAACCGCAATCAAACGCTGAATCCCTTGATCATGAAGGACTTTCCATTCTAAGGGAGAGGATTCTCGCAAAGGATCCAGATTCAGAAGAATAATGGATTGTTCCGATTCAAACAGGTTGATCCAACGGCCAACTACATTAGGCGAAACATTTTGCAAATTTTCTTTCTGAGGATTTACATTAACCGCACACCACTCAAAGGTGTTATCCCAATGATCAGATTGAATGGGATTTCGCTCAAATAGATATGCCCGGTCTGCCTGATAAAATTCTCCCACAGAGGCCAGTACCTGATTGACTGCTTCATTATAATCTGAATACACCGATAAGGTATTCATATATCCCACAATTTTATCTGCAAAAGCTAAACGCTCTCTTGCAAACTGACTCACATATTCTTGCTTGGTGATATCCAATGCCACCTCTAAACGGACATTTTTACCTTTATATTGGACAATTTTATCTTTTAAGAGGAAATGTCTGCCGCAGTACTCATTTTCCTTTTCCCAAATATAGAATGAATCATGATGAAGGAGGGAATTGGTGCAGAATGAGCAGGGTTTATCATTCCCATGCAGAACTCTGTAACATTTTTTTCCATAGTAGTCTTTTACACCAAATATTTTCTGTCCTGCTGCATTTAAATAGTAAAGTTCGTAACTGTCCAGGTCAGAAATATAAAAAATATCGTTTTCCGCATTCAGAATTGTTTGAGCAATTTCCTCTAAAGAATCACTGGATAAGGTTTTTGCTGATTGAATCGTACAGCTTTTTGATGTAGAAGGCTGGATTTTACGAATAGGCTGATTGATATAGTTAGCTTCAAACATAGACTGATCGCATGGTTTGGAAAAGAGAAATCCTTGTAGCAAAGATGGATGCAGATCCCGAAGGACTTCTAATTCTTCTGTAGTTTCTACGCCTTCACAACAAACTCGAATATGACTGCTGTCAGCCAATTCTATGATATTGTTGAGAAGCCGATAGTTATACGCACTGTTTTGGATTTCCCGGACAAAGCAGCGATCAATTTTAATTTCGTCAACAGCCATTTCTTTGAGGCGCCTCAGACTTGAATAACCTGTTCCGAAATCATCTACAGATAATTCAATTCCATACTGTTTCCATTTTTGAAAACAACTGTTTATCTGAGGATAATCGGATAACTCCATGCTTTCTGTAACCTCAATGGTTAATGCGTTTCCGGGAACACCACTGCCCTTTACTAGATCCAATACATCCTCTTTGATGGAATCAAATTCAAGCTGATAATAGGACATATTCACGCTGATACGGAATTTGGGATATTTTTCACGCCATTTCCGACAACTTTTTAAAGCTTCTCGAATAACCCATAACCCAACAGGATAGATTAGCCGGCTTTGTTCCAAAATGGGAACAATTTCTGTAGGGGACACAGAACCAAGACGGGGGGAATGATACCGCAGAAGGGCTTCGGCACCATATAGTTCAGAAGTTTCCGCATAAAACTGTGGCTGATAATACAGTTCAAAGCCTTCAAAGTTGGCATCAATACTCTTGCGCAGATCTTCACGCAGTTCAAGATCCCGCAATTTGGTTTCATAGTCTTCAGGAGAAAAGAAATGCAGG
The DNA here is from genome assembly GCA_944382875.1 of uncultured Clostridia bacterium. Taxonomy (GTDB): domain Bacteria; phylum Bacillota; class Clostridia; order Oscillospirales; family Ruminococcaceae; genus Merdivicinus. Next base: position 185,296 of record CALWNQ010000002.1, on the reverse strand, counting down.
GTGTTTTTTCCACGGCTTTTGGCTTGATCCAAAGATATTTCCGCATATTGTAAAAGCATATCACTATCAGCAACATGGTAGTCCAAATAGGATACACATCCACCAGAAACAGTGCATTGACCAGACAAGCGTTTCTGAATATGAGCATATGCAGCAGAGACTTCTTCTGCTGTCCAAAAAGGTAAATTGACTGCGAACCAGTCTCCGTTTATCCGGTAAACAGGATTAGTGTTATGGGTTTCATCCGCCATTACTTGTGCTACATCATTGAGCACCGCATCTCCAAAGTCGCGTCCGTTTTTTAAATTAAGAGCCTTTAAATTATCAACGCCGATTAGTAGCAAAAAACCTTCCTGTAAGCATTTCAATATGTTTGTAATCTCTTCTTTTAGGGATTGGTTTCGGAAAGTTTGAGTATAGTCAGTGACGGCGCAAATGGACAAACGACCTAATGCAAATGACAATTGTCCTTTTTCACCGTAATATGCATGCCCTCTGCTATTGATCCAGTTTTTTTGATTTTGAGAATTGTTTACCCGATAATTAAGATTGTAGCTGTCGTTTTTGCGGCTGGTCAAATCTGCAGTAGCCTTTATCAAGCGATGGATGTCTCTGGGATCTACATGCTGACGCCATTCTTGTATTGTGCAGGTTGTTTTATTAAATGCATACGCAATGTTAGATGTTAAAATATTTTCAGAAAAATAAACTAGCTCTTCACTAAAATCGTAGAAAATATAAATATCTCCGGTACTTTGGCTGAATAAGTTTAAAATCATCGGGATATTCTCGATTGGCTGTGGAAAACCAGTATTCATGCTGTCGCCCCTCTGTTGATAGAGCAATGAATACGCTGGTAAAAACCATCATTATTATAACGATCTTTCTCAATGACATTATATAAACTATATAAATAAAATTTCGATTTTTATTTATATTGTTCATATAATTTGACGTTAATCAGAATTGGTAAGCCGATTCGTATTTCATCGCCATTTCATTTAGTTATGGGTATTCTCTTTTTCAGGAGATTTTGCGCAATAAAAGAACCCCATTTCTTTATTTAATTATACCATGGTTTGAAGCAAAATTCCAGCATATTTACGTTGATTGAATGTGCAAAATAAGACCTAAAATCAAAAATAAATCATACATATTGCCAAAAATATTATGAGTTATTTCGATTTTGAGAGAAATATACTTGCAAAATGTATAAAATATAAAGCCGAACGATAGATGTTTGTATTTGATAGTTGAGACTCGGACGCTATCAGGTAAGGAGGAAAAAGTGTGAACTGCTTATTTGAAAATTCAACACTGATGTTGCAAAAATCCATGAATTATCTATGGATCAAGCAATCTTGTATTTTTGATAATATTGCAAATGCCAAAACCCCTGGTTATAAACAAAAATATGCGAGTTTTGAAGAATCATTGGACAATGCGATCCGATCTGCTGCCAAACAAGACGGAACGGCTTCCCAAATCCGCAGCGCGATAGACCAGACGCGTATTGAGATTGAAGAAGCTCCTCAAAGTGTACGGGCAGACGACAACGGCGTTGATATTACCGAGCAGTCGGTAGAACTGGCTCGAAATGGATATCAATTGCAGTATGTTATGGATGCAATTTCCAGTGATTTTTCTATTTTAAGGGCCGCAATCGGCAGATAAGGAGTGTAGAGAATGGCTTTTTTAAGTTCCACGAATGTTGTGGGATCTGGCCTGACCGCACAGAAACTTCGATTAGATGTCGTTTCAGAAAACATTACCAACATTAATACAACTCGAACTGAAAATGGCGGACCTTATCGCCGAAAAATGGTGGTGATGGAATCAGTAGGATCAAAAAGCCCATTTGAACAGGCTCTGGACCAAGTGATGGGCAGAGAAAGCGATACCCCAGGTGGTGTCCGAGTTACTCAGATTGTGGAAGATCCTTCTGATTTTAAATTGGAGTACGATCCCAATAACCCTGACGCCAATGAAGAGGGCTATGTAGAATTGCCAAATGTGGATTTGGTTCAGGAAATGGCTGATGCGATGGCTGCCAGCCAAGCGTTTTCTGCGAATATGACTGCTTTTAATGTTTTAAAGCAGGTGGCTGCAAAGGGCCTGGAAATTGGCAAATAAGTGCCAAAAATGTAAATAATCAGGAAAGGATGTAGGGTAATGGAAATTCAGCCCATGGAATTAGTGTGGAGAAGTTTGAATCCTATACAGCAGCAGGATGTTAGCGAAGATCCGCAATCAACAATGTTTGCAGATATTTTCGATTCTGTTATTGACAGTGTAAAAGAAACCGATGCTGAGAAAAATGAAAAAATGTACGAGCTGGCAACCGGACAGCTGGACAATCCGGCGGAAGTTACCATTGCTGCTACACAGGCAGAGCTTTCTGTAAATCTGTTGGTTGAACTGCGCAACCGGGCATTAGAAGCCTACAGTGAAATCATGCGGATGAGTATTTGATCTCATCATTAAAACGGGGTGAATGTAGTGCAGGAAAAAGTCAAAGAGTACTTTGACAAAGGAAAGGCATGGTGGACAAAAACAGCCAAGAAAACCAAGATCATATTGGCTGCCTCGTTACTTGCCATTCTGGTAGTCATTGGAATTGTCATCGCCATTATGTCCAATCAGCCTTACGAGGTGTTGTTTACTGGGTTAACACAGGATGAAATGTCGGAAATTATTACCTACATATCCGACAATGGCGTATCTGACTATCGGATTGAAGGAGAGGATACCATCCTGGTTCCCCGAGAGCAGGAAGCCCAGGTAAAAGCAGATTTGGTTGTACAGGGATACCCCAATACCGGTTATGGATATTCCACTTATCTGGATAATGTAGGAGCCTTGACAACCGAATCCGAACGGGACACCCTGTTTTTATTGAGCTTGCAGGATGAAATTAAGTCAGTAATCCGTTGTTTTGACGGGGTATATGATGCCCGTGTTAATATTACGCCTCAGGAGGACAACACCTATATTCTGGACAGCAATAATTCAACAGAAGCAAGTGCTGCAGTTTTTGTGACTATGAAAGATGGAAAGACTTTGACAGAAAATCAGGTATCCGGGATTCGGAATTACGTCAGTCGTGCCGTGAAAGGGTTAACCATTGACAATGTCACAATCACGGATTCTTACGGAAATACCTATTCCTCTGATGGATCTGGTATATCGGATGTGTAGGATATATCTCAGTTAAAATTAAAACTGGAAGAACAGGTAAACAACAATGTGCGAACCCACATAATGCAGGTGCTTCTTCCTATTTTCGGGGAAAACAATGTAAAGATCAGTGTCAACAGCGTGGTTGATGTGGATCGTCGGGTTGTGGAATCCACAAATTACAGCACCGAAGATTGGGCTGCCGATGGTAGTACAAACGGGGAAGGAATTGTCGGTTCTGTAATTTATGATGATACCATAATACGAGGAGATCAGCAGGAAGACGGTGGAGTTACTGGCACTGGTTCTAATTCGGATATCAACCAGTATGTAGAAGACGAACTTCAAACCAATGGCAATGAAGATACAGTAAAGTCTTCCGGTCAGAAAGAATACCTGGTCGATCAGGAAAATCAACAGGTGGAACATTTGGCGGGAACAGTCAGCGATATTATGGTTTCGGTAACCATCAATGAAAATACAGCTCAGACAGTTAATTTGGATGAGCTATATGCTCACATCGGACGTGCCGCAGGAATTACCACTGATATGCAGCAGGATAAAATCTCCGTGCTGGTTGCGCCTTTCTATCAGGAAAAAACAACTCCAGTTGTTGTTCCGGAATTGGATTCGAACTGGATTTTATATGCTGCCATTGGAACTGCATGTCTGTTTATCCTCTTGCTTGTGGTTGTGATTTTGGCACTTAGACATCGCCGTCGCAAAAAAGCAGTTATAAAAGGCATAGTGGAACAGCCGACAGCAGTACCTGCCCCCAGCGGAGCGGATATTATGGATATGAATACCCAAAAGAGCATGGAACTTCGGAAATAGGTCCGCAGGTTTGCGGAAAATAATCCGGAAATTGCAGCGCAGATGGTGAAAACCTGGCTGAGGGAAGGGGACGGAACAGAATGAGTGCAGCAGAAGTGGAAGGAAAAACCTCTCCGGTTATTCCACAGAAAATGACCAACCAGCAAAAAGCCGCTGCCGTTATTGTATCGCTGGGCATGGATAAAGCTTCCCAACTTTACCAATATATGGAACCGGAGGATGTGGAACGCCTAACCCTTGAAATTGCACGACTGGGGTATGTGGATTCTGATACCACAGAAAATGTTCTGAATGAATATTACCAGATGTGCATGACGAATAAAGCAGTTACAGAAGGTGGAATTGAGTACGCTCGGGCAGTGTTGGAACGGGCTTTTGGTCCCCAAATGGCTGACACGCTTTTGGAAAAGGTAACCAAATCCTTAAAAAACCGGAAGTTTGCTTTTTTGGAAAAAGTGGATGAGAAATCCCTGTTTGCTGCTTTGCAGTACGAACGTGCTCAGACAATAGCTTTGGTACTGTCTTATGTAGAGCCCGATAAAGCTGCTGCTGTTATTCGGGATTTGGATGAAAAGCGAAGGGTTCGAGTAGTGGAGGATATCGCCAATATGGAGAGCGCTACGCCATCTGCCGTTCGGATTGTGGAAGCGGAAATGGAAAAGAAATTCCTCAACATGACAAGTGCTAATAATGTCAAAGTCGGCGGCATTGATTATGGTGGCGGATGTAATGAATAATCTCGATCGCGCGGACGAAAAAGCAATTTTCGATCATCTGTCACAGAAAGACGCCAAATTGGCTGATGAGATTCGCAAGCGGATGTTTGTATTCGAGGATATCGTTACAATGGACGATCGTTCCATTCAGCGCTTTATCCGAGAGTGTGATATCAAAGATCTGGTACTGGCGCTCAAAGGAGCAACCAGCGATGTTGCTTCCAAGATCTTCCAGAATGTGTCCACCCGTATGGCGCAGACCATTCAGGAAGATTTGGAAATCACCACCAATGTGCGTGTTCGGGATGTAGAGGACACACAGCAAAAGATCGAAAATATCATCCGGGATCTGGAAGACAGAAACGAATTGATTATTCTGAAGGGCAGAAAGGACGATATCATTGCCTAATATCTTAAAAAACTTTCTGAAACCGGCAGTCCATTCTTATATTTTTCCAGAAGCTGAAGAAATTCTTTTGGATGAGCCTGAGGAGGAACTTCCGGAAGTGGCAGATCCTCCTCCAGAAGAAACTCCTATGGAAACAGAAGAATCCCAAGGTGCTGCTGCGATATCTTTTGCACAGGTGCAAGCCGAGCAGATTATTGCAGATGCTCGAAAACAGGCTGATGAGCAGCTGAGCAAAAGAAAGGCGGAGGCGGAGGATGAAATCTGGAAAGCCAGGGAGGAAGCCAAATCGGAGGGATACCGGCAGGGATATGCCGAAGGGCTTCAACAAGCTCGGGTAGAATCTCAAAGCGTTATTCAGCAGCATTTGGAAAAACAGGCGCAGGAAGTAGCGGATTTCCTGGAAAAAGCTTCTGATGCTCGAGAAGAATTGATTCAGTAGGCAAAGAAAGAGCTTTGTGATCTGAGTATTGCGATTGCTGAAAAGATTATTCATATCAGCTTAAAAACCAGTAATGAAGTAATCGCCCGCATGATTCAGGTGGTTACCGAGAAAATGAAGCGCCGGGAATAGGTGCATATCTATGTGGGAGGGTGCGATGCCAAAGGGCTTGCGCAGATTACACCGGAGCTGACCATGTCTTTGGCCAGCTTGTCCGATCACATCAAGATCATTCCTATGGCAGATGACGAGTCCGGAACCTGTATCATTGAAATGCCGGATGAAATTATTGACGCAAGTGTATCCACACAGATCGAAAATATCCGAGACGTTTTAAATGAGTCTTAATTTTCGGTAAAGGAGGTGCTTTTCATGTTTGAGGATTTGATTCAGCGGGTTCAAAAAGCAGAAACGATTAGTTATACCGGCAAGATAGAGAATATTGTGGGAATGTCCATTGAGGCATCCGGCGGACGGGCCGCCATTGGAGATATCTGCCGGATTTATAACGGCGAATCCGGTGGGCAGGTAATGGCGGAAGTAGTTGGATTTAAAAATGACCGGATTCTTTTGATGCCATACTCCAGCATGGATGGGATCTCTGCGGGGAATTTTGTCCGGAATACCGGCAGACGCCTGAGTTTGATGATGGGCCCCTTTTTAAAAGGGAGGGTTATCAACGCCTTAGGACAGCCCATTGACGGAAAAGGTCCTTTTTCTGGCGGAACCCTCTTTTGCGTGGAAAGCAACCACTACATCAATCCGATGGCTCGGCCTCCAATCCGGGAACGGATGGAATTTGGGGTAAAGGCCATTGACAGTATGCTGACCATTATCATGACTGGTATGGGGAAAGATGGAGCCAATGGACTACTTGAAATGCGAAAAGCAGGGGCATACACCATTGGACAGGATAAAGATTCCTGTGTTGTATACGGAATGCCGATGGTAGCCCACAAAATCGGAGCAGTAACTGTGCAGGCTTCCTGTGAAAATATCGCCAGTGTTTTGCTGTCACATTTGAGATACAAAGGTTAGTCTGTCTGAGAAGCTTTTGACAGAGGTATCATCTCATTTAACATAAAAGAAATAAAAAGCGGCGTTTATGCGCCGCTTTTTTTCAATAAGAGATGCGTTCCATCATTCCGTTCATATAAGCGATCGCAATGCCAAAATTGGTGATCGGAACCCCGTACTGTTGTGCTTCGCTCAATTTAGAAAGCATGTTTTTGCGGTTGATCATACAGCCGCCGCAGTGCAGAATCAACTTATAATCTCCGATATTCTGTGGAAAACCGGGACCGGAATGCACTTCATAGGAAACTGGACCGCCAACAAATTGTTCCATCAGCTTGGGGAGCTTTTGACGTGCGATATCCCCGTCCAGTGCATGATGGGTGCAAGCCTCCATAATCAGTACCTTATCGCCGGGGCGAAGGGTACGGATAGCTTTTGCTCCTTCTAAAAAGGTTTGGATGTCACCTTTGTTTTCGGAAAGAAGAATGGAAAAAGAGGTGAGCGGGATATTCGAGGGAATCGTTTCGTTAACCAGACGGAAAATCTGCGAGTCCGTGATCACAAGATCCGGTGATTGTTTCAGTATTTCCAACATCGGAACGATGTTATCCGGTGTTACCGAGATGACACGGCAGTGCCGGTCCAGAAGTTCTCTTGTAATCTGGACCTGCGGAAGGATCAGCCGGCCTTTTGGCGCCTGGATATCCTGCGGCATAATCAGCATGACCAGTCCGCCCGGCTGCACCAGATGGGCAGTCATAAACGGGATCTCAAAATCGGAATCGGCATTTTGGATGATAAACTGTTTGAATTTTGCCATATCCGCCGGACAGGAGGCATTGAGTTCCAGCGTCGGCAAGGAGAAGGGGAGAACCGGAATAGAATCCCCGTCAAACCGGTTGATGACACAAACTGTTTTTACATGGTTTTCTTCCAGCATGGACAGATATGTTTTTTCCTCGGAAAATTCAGTACAGCGGGAGGAGATTACTAAAATTGCCAGATCCGTTTTACGCATGACCTCAATGGTTTTTTCTTTGCGCAGTTCACCTAATTCGGTGCTGTCATCCAGCCCGGCTGTGTCGATGAGCACAACCGGTCCAATGGGGAGCAGTTCCATGGATTTATAAACCGGATCAGTTGTCGTACCGGATACATCTGATACAACAGATACCTGCTGTCCGGCAAGCTGGTTCAGCAATGTGGATTTGCCGCTGTTGGTACGGCCAAAAAAGCTAATGTGTAGACGGTTGGCGCGAGGGGTTTCCTGCATAAATGACATCCTTTCTGTATTTACCAGCAAAGCTGGCGGTATTGCTGCAATTTCTGTACCCGTTCTTTCCAGTCGGGAAAGACGCCGGATAGAGTATGGTAGAATTCATTGGTATGATTGAAATGCTTTAAATGGCAGAGCTCGTGTACCACGACCAGTTCCACCTGATCCAGTGGCGCGGCAAGCAATCGCCAGGAAAAATTGATGGTTGCCTTTGAGGAACAGGAGCCCCATCTGGTTTTGGCGCCGGTGATATGGACTGCTTTGCAGGATACTCCGAGTTTCTGTGCGTAAAACGATACTAAGGAAGGAAACAGCATTTGTGCCTGCATCCGAAAAAAACGTTCGGCGGCTTTTTGAATCGCTGCTTCATTGCTTTGAGGAGGGAGTGGAAGGAAAAGCTTTCCGTCAAACAAACCGCGCGGACATTCCATGTTCAGGTGGATGGAGTAAAAGTTCCCCAAAAACGGCAGGCAGCTGCCCTCTTGTAAAGCAGGGGGAGGCGGGGGCGCTGCTGCCCTTTTCTCAGCAATCCATTCCGATTTCTGGGAAAGGAAATATTCGATATCTTTTTTGGGAATCCGGAGCGGAGCACGTACTTCTATCCGGCCGCCCGGCAGAATCCGGATTGCGACGGTTTTTCGTTTGGAGCGGATGAGCGTGTAGTCCATGCAGGGTTTTCCTTCCTTTAAAAAATTGCGGCTGTCCAACGGAAAAGAGGATCGGCAAGCAGGATTCCTGCTGCAAAGCTGGCAGTGTTGCAAGCCGCAGCGCAGAGAAACCGGCGTAGTTTTGACTTTTCCGGCAGAAATTTCAGAAAGATAACCGTTTCTATTGCAAAAATAAGCAATTCTGCGGGAATCTGATACAATAAGGAGAAAACAGGAATCAATGGTGCGCCAACAGTGCCGTTGATACTCCAGATAATTAGGTAGAGCAGCAGCTGGGTAGCTACATTGAGCAGCAAGAAAAGCTTCCAGTGTTTTTTGAGCGAAAACCCAAACAGCAGAAAGACAATTCCTTCAATTAGTAACGTCGGAATCAGGGTGCTCAGATACTGGAACGGATAGGCCAGCCACCATGGGCGCTGAAAAACCTCCCCGGATTGAGCGTCAAAACGGATGGTTGTTCGGAATACACGGACATCTACCACGTCTGAAATCACTGCTTTTCCGCCGTCAGCGGCTAAGATTATACGAAATTCACGCGGTGGAGCGTAACCGAAAACATGTACCATTTCATCTCCGTCCGGCTTCCCGGTTAGCGAACCGCTCAAAGGAATGGAAGAAGCATCGAGCAGTGCCGGATTCCAGCCTTCATCCGACAAGGAACGCAGCTCTGCCAAAAGTTCGGGATCCGCCTGTGCCAGTTCCTCTTCCGGAATATTCGGATAGTGCCCTGGTTCCCCCTGAATCAGAAGATCGAGATAGTAGGTTCCGTCCGGCGGGTTTTCCACCCGGATCGTTATCATTGGTTTTGGCCCCATATCCGCAAAAACTGGCTGTGCCAGTAAAATGGGAAGGAGCAGACAGATGAGCAATGCCATAAAAAAGCGCTGTTTCATAACATCGACTCCCTTCGTTCTCAGTATACCACACTCTTTTCAATTTTGCAAAAGTTTTTCGGAATCCCTTGTTCCCCGCATAAAAATATGTTACAATACAGAATAAGCAGAAAGGATGTGGAAAATATGAACCAGGTGCTGCATATGCTGCGGGACTTGTCTAGCCGGTTGATTCATCGCTGTGCGGTAGCAGCCGATAATGGTGTGACCCTTTTTACACCGGATGGAATGGGGAATTACGCTGCCCTTTGGACACGAGATTTTGCGTATATGACGGAATATGCTGGGGATTTGTTTAATACGGATGAGATTCGGAACGCACTGGTTTATTTGCTGGAACATGCAAGGAGTTCGGATGGCTGGATTCCGGACCGTGTGGATCATGCGGGAGTGGCGGTTTATGCTGCCGGCAGTCCGGAGCAGCCCTGCGGTGAGCCGAATCTGGATAACGGCCCGTTTGCGGTAATTCTTGCCGACTGCCTGCTAAACCGTCTTTCTTTGGATGACGGACGGAAATTCCTGCTGCGGTATGGTCCCGCGCTGATCCATGGCATGACGGCAATCCCGATTGCAGCGGACGGTCTGGTGTATAATCCGCCCGAAAAGCCGCATTCTCCGTATGGTTTTACCGATTGTATCTGCAAAACCGGCAAACTGATGATGGAATCCCTGCTGTACTGGCGGGCTTGCCGGATGCTGAGCAAAAATTTTGAGAAGTTTTTACTGTTTCCGCAAGAACAGAAGGAGTTTTCCGAAAGGGCATCCGCTATTGAGGCGTCACTTGATCTGACTTTCCGCACGGATGAGGGAATGCTGCTGGCGGCAACCGGAGATTGCCGCCAGATTGACGTCTGGGGGAGCTGTTACGCTGCGGCGATCGGCTTTCCGCTCGACACCGATCCGATTGCACGGTGGCTGATTGGCAATCAGAGAGAGCTTTTGCAGAACGGGCAGCTCCGACACACTTCTCCAGGAGAATACTGGGAAAAGTGCCTGATTCCGGTTGCGGAAGGGGAGTATCAGAACGGCGCTTACTGGGCGACTGCAGCCGGGTGGTATGCGCTGGCGGTGAAGCATCTTGACCCGGAACTGGCCGCAAAGGTGATTCTGGATGCAGCGGAATATTTTGCAAAAGAGGGCGTTTTTGAATGTATCAACGGCAGCTACCGCAAGCTGGACAGCTATGTGGTGAGTGCCACCAACGTATATGGCGCCGCAAAAGAGCTGTTTTATGAGATCCCATACGAAGTGTGGGAAAAACTGGGAAGGAGCGGATCCATTTGCTGAAAGGAAAAACTGTTCTGCTGGGGGTTACCGGCGGGATTGCGGCGTATAAAATTGCCAATCTGGCCAGTATGCTGAAAAAAGCGCACGCCGACGTTTATGTGCTGATGACTGAACACGCCACCAATTTTATCACCCCGATTACATTTGAAAGCCTGACCGGCAACAAATGTGTGGTGGATACTTTTGACCGGAATTTCCAGTTCCATGTGCAGCACGTTTCGCTTGCCAAAAAAGCAGATGTGGCGATGATTGCGCCGGCAACCGCCAATGTGATTGCGAAAATGGCACATGGCCTGGCGGACGATATGCTGACAACCACGGTGCTGGCCTGTCAGTGCCCGAAAATCGTTGCGCCTGCTATGAACACCCGGATGTACGAAAACCCGATTACCCAGGACAATATGAAGATTCTCGAAAAGTACGGGTTTACGGTCATCAAACCGGCGGTGGGATATCTGGCCTGCGGAGACACCGGAGCAGGAAAAATGCCGGAGGCAGAGGAGCTTTTTGACTACATTTTACAGGCAATCCAGTGTGAAAAAGACCTGCTCGGGAAAAAGGTGCTGGTGACTGCCGGCCCCACCCGCGAATCGCTCGACCCGGTGCGGTATCTAACCAACCGCTCCTCTGGGAAAATGGGGTATGCCGTTGCAAAGGCGGCAGCCCGCCGGGGTGCGGATGTGACGTTGGTTACAGGACCGACCGACCTTCCGGATCTCCGCTTTGCCAAAACGGTGCATATCGAAAGCGCCGCCGAAATGTTTGAGGCGGTATCCTGCCGCGCAGCGGAACAGGACATCATCATCAAAGCCGCCGCGGTTGCCGACTACACACCGGTGCAGGTGGCGGACGAAAAAATAAAGAAAAAAGAGGGGGATCTTTCCATCCCGCTCAAACGGACAACCGACATCCTCTCCTGGCTTGGTGAACACCGGCGGGAAGGGCAGTTCCTCTGCGGCTTTTCGATGGAAACCGAGCATGTTTTAGAAAATTCCCGCGCCAAACTGGCACGGAAAAAGGTGGATCTGATCGCCGCGAACAGCCTGCGCACGGCTGGGGCGGGTTTTGCGGGGGACACCAATGTCCTGACGCTGATTACAGCCGATTCGGAGGAAGAACTGCCGCTGATGAGCAAAGAGGAAGCGGCCCACCGGCTGCTGGATACGATTGTCAGCCGGATGAAAGGTTAATAAAATGCGGAGAATCCACATTTTCGGGGCTTCCGGCAGCGGAACTTCCACATTGGGACGGGCAATTTCTGCCCGGTACGGATACTTTTTCATGGATACCGACGATTATTTCTGGCTGCCAACCAATCTGCCCTTTTCGGAAAAGCGCCCCCAGGAGGAACGGCTTTCGCTGATCCGGCGGGATTTTGCCGTGCATGAAAAGGCGGTGCTCTGCGGTTCGCTGTATGGCTGGGGCGACGCGCTCATCCCGTTGTTTGATCTGGCTGTCCGGCTGGAGCTTCCGCATGACCTCAGGATGCGGCGGCTGCAAGAACGGGAAAAGAACCGCTACGGGAGCCGCATTCTTCCCGGTGGGGATCTGGAAGAAACGCACCGGGCGTTTTGGGACTGGGCTTCCCGCTACGATACCGCCGGAACGGAGATCCGCAGCTTGCAGCTCCACAAGCTTTGGGAAAAGCAGCTTTGCTGTCCTGTGGTTTGTCTGAACAGCACAAAACCGGTGGAAGAGCTGCTTTTGGAACTGGAGCCGTATTTGTCATAGAGGAGGAAACGATATGTTTCGTTTTGCGATTATCGGTGCAGGAAAAATTGCGCATGAATTCTGCGACGCAGTGCGTCGCTGCTCCGAATGTGAAGTTTCTGCGGTAGCGAGCAAAAGCGCCGAACGTGCCACAGCGTTTGCGGCGGAAGTGGGGATTTCCGCTTCGTTTGGGGACTATGCCGCCATGCTGGATGAATGTAGGCCGGATGCGGTATATATTGCGACAACCCACAACTTTCACTATGAAAATATCCTGCTTTGTCTTTCCAAAAAGATTCCGGTTCTTTGTGAGAAGCCTCTGGTTCGCACCCGGAAGGAGGCGGCGGAAATTTTTGCCGAAGCGGAAAAACAAGGCGTTTTTGTTATGGAAGCCATGTGGTCGCGTTTTCTGCCGCATATTGAGAAAGCGCGGGAATGGATCCGCGAAGGACGGATCGGGACGGTGGAGCTTGCCCATTCGGTGGTGGCGTTCCGTGCTGATTACGATCCGGAAAGCCGGCTTTTCAATCCGGAGCTGGCCGGTGGTTCGCTTTGGGATGTGGGTGTATATGCCATCGAGCTGCTGACCTATCTTTTGGGGGAGAATCCCGCCGTAGTGCAGACCATGGTCAGCCGTGCGCCCACCGGTGTAGACCGGGCGGCTTCGGTGCAGATGCAGTTTTCCAACTGCATTGGAACAGCGCAGAGCGGGCTGCTCACCTGCACCCCAGAGGGAATCACCATCGGCGGGTCAGAAGGCTGGATCTGGCTTCCGCATGCCAATACCGGCCGGGAAGCGCAGCTTTTTAACCGAAACCGTGTTCTGGTGGAGCATTTTATTGAAGATTATCCGAACGGGTTTACCTACGAAGTGGAGGAAACAGTCCGCTGTGTGCAGGAAGGGTTGCTCCAAAGCCCAGTTGTGCCGTGGGAGGACACTCTTTTCTGCGCCGGTGTGTTTGACCAGGCGCTTTCGGACTGATTTTGGGAGGAAATAATGAAAATTGTGGTGTTGGATGGGTATCTGGTCAATCACGAGCGGATGCCCTGGAAACCGGCGGAGGTTTTTCCGGATCTGGAATGGTATGACCAGACGCCGCCGGAGCTTGTCCTCAAACGGGCTAAACAGGCGGAAGCAGTTTTTGTCAACCGGGTGATGCTGGGGAAAAATGTGCTGGAACAGTGTCCGAAGCTTCGGTTTATCGGCGTGTTTGGTACCGGTTATAATGTCATCGACCTGGCGGCTGCAAACCGGCTGGGGATTACCGTCTGCAATGTACCGGAATATTCCACCTTTGCTGTTGCCCAGAATACAGTGGCACTGCTGCTGGAAATTGTCAACAAAACCGGTGTGTTCGACCGGCTGATGAAAGCGGGCGGCTGGAAGCAGGCAGCTGATCCTGCTGTAACAGCAATTTCCACAGCCGAACTGTATGGGAAAACAGTGGGTATCCTCGGTTATGGGGATATTGGGAAACGGTTTGCCGCCATCTGCGCCGCAATGGGAATGCAGGTTCTTGCTTACCGCCGCCATCCGGAAGCAGCAGATGGGGTCGCGCGGTTTGTCGATCTGGATACGCTCCGGCGGGAATCGGATGTTCTTTCGGTTCACTGTCCGCTTACCGATGAAACCAGAGGTTTGGTTGGCCGCAGCTTTCTGGCAGGGATGAAACGCGGCGCCATTCTCCTTAACACGGCGAGAGGGGCAGTGCTCGATGAAACGGCGGTAGCCGAAGCGCTCGAAAACGGAACGCTGTCGGCTGTCGGGTTGGATGTTTACGCGAAAGAACCGGCCGGTGCTGATCATCCGCTGGTCAGACATCCCCGCTGTGTGGCAACGCCGCACGTTTCCTGGTCGCCGCAGGAAACAAGGAAACGTCTGCTGGATATTTCGGCGGAAAATCTGTTCTGTTTCCTGAATGGGACGCCGCAGAATGTGGTCAACACGCCGCAGATTGAAAAATAATGAACCCGGGTATTGCAACCGATGCAGTACCCGGGTTTTTGTTATGCAAATTTTTTCTTGTCCTCTTCGGTGATTTCGCGGAGAACTCGGCAGGGATTGCCGGCCGCCAGCACGTTGGCGGGGAGATCCTTGGTGACCACGCTTCCGGCTCCGATGACGGTGTTGTCTCCGATGGTCACGCCGGGAAGGACGGAAACGCCGGCGCCGATCCAGACGTTATTGCCGATGACAATCGGGAGGGCGTATTCCAATCCGGCGTTCCGCCGCTCCACATCGAGCGGATGTCCAGCTGTGTAAATCCCGACATTCGGCGCGAGCAGGACGTTGTCCCCGATGGTGATGCCGCCGCCGTCCAGCATGACGCAGTTGTGGTTGGCATAGAAATTTTCCCCAACTGTGATGTATTTGCCGTAATCGCACTGGAACGGCGCTTCCACCCAAAGGTGTTTGCCGGTTTTGCCAAAGAGCTCCTTGAGCAGCGCGTTCCGATTTTCCTGGTCATTAGGGTGGAGCTGGTTATAACGGAAGGTTTTATCTTTTGCTTCCGCCCGTTCTTTGCAAAGTTCCGCTTCCGCCGCGTTGTAAAGCCGGCCGGAAAGCATTTTTTTCTTTTCTGTCATCAATATCCTTCCTTTCGGTTAACAATGTGGCAAAGCAGCTGACCATTCAGACAAGCCCGCAAATTTTGTGCACAGATCTGAACAATGCGGTCATGGGTTTCCGGAAGATGGAATCCGCCCGAAACATGGGGTGTGAGCAGGATGTTGGGGAGCTGCCACATCCGGTGATCGGAGGGCAGTGGCTCCGGATCGGTCACATCCAGTCCCGCTCCGCCAAGAGAACCGCTTTCCACCGCGTCGCAAAGAGCTTCGGTGTCCAGAACGGTGCCGCGCCCTGCATTGAGCAGGAACGCGCCCTTTTTCATTCTCCCGATCCGCTCCCGGTTCATCAAGCCTATTGTCGCCGGAGTTTCGGGCAGCGCAAAAAAGACAAAATCCGCTTCCGGCAGCAGCCGGTCCAGGTCGGCAAGGGTGTATTGGCTGTCTAGCCACTCCGGCTTGGGCGCATCTGTCCGGCGGATCCCGGTAACACAGCTTCCCAGCATTGCCATCCGTTTTCCAAATTCGGAACCAATGTCTCCCAGTCCGACAACCAGTGTCCGGGAGCCTTGAATCGAAACCACCTCGCCGTGATCTGTCCAGTCGGCAAGGCGCTGGCTGTCCCGATAGAGGTGAAGCTTTTTGGTCAGGGCAAGCAGCATCCCCAGCATATGCTCCGCGATTCCAGGGCCGTATGCACCCGAAGCGTTGCAGAGCTCTGCGCCTTCCGGCAGAGCGCCGGGAGCCAGATAACAGCTGCTGACTCCGGCGCTGTTGAGCTGCAAAAGCTTCAGTCCGGTGAGCTTTGGCAAAAGAGATGCCGGCGGGTTTCCGCAAAGGCAGGTGATTTCCGCAAGCTCCGGATCGGACATTTGGGAGAGTGGTTCCAGGCGAAATTCTGCTTCGGTTGCAGCTTCACGCAATATGCGGACATGATGCTCTTTCAAAGGGAAAATGACCGAAACAACAGGTTTTTTCATTCTTTTTCGTCCTCACTGAACAGCGGGGTGGAAAGGTACCGTTCGCCACTGTCCGGCAGCATGACAACAATCCGTTTTCCCACATTTTCCGGACGGCGGGCCAGTTCGCTTGCTGCAAACAGGGCAGCACCGCCGCTGATTCCAACTAGCAGGCCCTCCAGTTTGGCGACAAGGCGGGCAGTATGATAGGCATCCTCTTCCGCGACTGGGAAAACCTCGTCAATCAGTGTGGTATCCAGGATTTTCGGCACAAATCCGGCTCCAATCCCCATCAGTCCGTGAGGTCCGGCTTTTCCGCCCGAAAGAACAGGGGATTTGACCGGTTCCACCGCGACAATTTTGACATCCGGGCAGTTTTTGCGAAGAACCTTTCCAACACCGGTCAATGTTCCGCCTGTTCCGACGCCTGCGACAAAGAGGTCTACTTTTCCCTCGGTGTCGCGCAGGATTTCAGGGCCGGTTGTTTTTTCGTGAATGGCGGGGTTGGCAGGATTTTCAAACTGCTGCGGGATGATGGCGCCGGGAATTTGAGCCTGCAATTCCTCCGCTTTGCGGATGGCGCCGCTCATGCCTTCAGAGCCTTTGGTGAGAACCAGCTCGGCGCCGAGTGCAGCGAGCAATTTCCTGCGTTCGATGCTCATGGTTTCGGGCATGGTGAGGATGACGCGGTAGCCGCGGGATGCTCCCACAAACGCAAGCCCCACGCCGGTGTTTCCGCTGGTTGGCTCAATGATGACGCCGCCCGGCTTTAATGCACCCGATTGCTCTGCGGCATCGATCATTGCTTCACCCACCCGGTCTTTGGCAGAACCAAGCGGATTAAAGTATTCGAGTTTGGCTAAGATTTCGGCGGAGATTCCGGTTTCTTTGCAGTAACGATCAAGGGAGAGCAGCGGCGTGTTGCCGATTAGCTCCGAAAGAGAATGGTAAACAGACATCTCATAACACTCCTTTGGCGAGTTTGTTTAATTGGACGTTTTTTCTTTCATCATACTATTTTTTAAAAGCAGTGTCAACCTCTCAGAAAAAGGTTGCAAAAAGTGTCCGCCTATTGTATAATAAAAAAAGATGTACGCCGTTTGGCGAAAAGAAAGGATTCCTGCCAACATGCTATGTTATACTTCTCATTCGCCGGCGGAAACTGAGGCATTTGCAGCAGAACTGGCCCAAAAACTTCCGCGCGGGACAGTGCTTGCGTTCCGTGGGGGACTGGGCGCCGGAAAAACAACCTTTACGCGCGGACTTGCCCGCGGCCTTGGTTCGGAATCGGAGGTATCGAGTCCTACTTTTGCTCTGGTTCATGAGTATGAGTCGAATCCGCCGTTGTATCATTTTGATATGTATCGCATCAGCACGATGGACGACCTTTATTCTACCGGTTTTTTCGATTATCTGGAAAACGGTGGAATTCTGGCAATCGAATGGAGCGAAAATATCGAAGCGGCACTTCCGGAAGATACTGTTTATGTCACAATCCGGCAGGATGGGCCGGAAACCCGTACCATCCTGGTGGAAGGAGGAGCGTTTTGAAAATACTTGCATTGGAAACTTCTGCAAAAGCTGCTTCTGCCGCTGTTGTGGAGGAAGAAGAAATCCTTGCGGAATCTGTGCTGAATGTTGGACTCACTCATTCGGAAACGCTAATGCCGATGGTGGATTTTTTGCTCAAAACTGCAAAAATTTCGGCTGAATCTCTCGATGCAATTGCGGTCAGCCGCGGTCCCGGCTCCTTTACCGGGATCCGGATCGGGATCGGTGCCGCCAAAGGTCTGGCGCAGGGTTGGAGATTGCCCTGTGTGGGCGTTTCTACCTTAGAGGGACTTGCCTGGAACTTCCAGGGGTTGGATGCAACAATCTGCGCTGTTATGGATGCTCGCTGCCGTCAGGTATATACCGCTCTATTCCGGAGCGATTCGGAGGGAGTTCGCCGCTTGCGTAAGGATGAAGCCATCTCGTTGGACGAGCTGGAGAAAATTCTGTCCCATTTGGAAGGGAAGGTGATGCTGACCGGAGACGGGGCACAACTTTGCTTCCGGGAGTTATCCGGGAAATGCGGAAACCTTTGCTTAGCGCCGCCTCTGCTGCGGTTCCAGCGCGCATCGAGCGTTGCTTTTGCTGCAATTGAGCAGCTAAAAACGGAATCCCCCCTTTCACCTGCTGAACTGATGCCGGAATATCTCCGGCTGCCGCAGGCGGAACGGGAACTCAATAAAAAGCTGGGCAAAAAGCCCGAATGAAAGGAAACAGAAAATGATAGCACTTGCAAGCGATCACGGCGGATTCGCCCTGAAAGAAGAAATGAAAAAGCACCTGGATTCCAGAGGAATCGCATACAAGGATTTTGGATGCGACTCTCCTGCATCCTGTGATTATCCGGATATGGCGAAGCCTGCCTGTGATGCCGTAGTTTCCGGCGAATGTGAAAAAGCGGTTTTATTTTGCGGGACTGGAATCGGAATGTCGATGGCTGCAAACAAAGTCAAAGGAATCCGCGCCTGCGCATGTTCGGATGCTTTTTCTGCCAAATTTACCCGTTTGCACAACAATGCCAATGTCCTCTGTTTGGGAGGAAGGGTGGTTGGCGCCGGTCTGGCGGCAGAGCTGATCGACCTGTTTTTAGATACACCGTTTGAAGGCGGCCGTCATCAGAATCGAATTGATAAAGTAATGGCGCTTGAAAATAATTAAACAAAGTCTATACATTAAACTTATATATCAAGAGGAGGAATTTGACATGTCTGCTCCCATTATACTTGATCACCCGCTCATTCAGCACAAGATTTCACTGCTGCGCGATAAAAACACCGGCTCCAAGGATTTCCGGGAACTGGTATCCGAAATTGCCATGCTTATGTGCTACGAAGCCACACGGGATCTGCCTTTAAAAGAAGTGGAGATTGAAACGCCGGTTGCGATTGCAAAAACCAAGGTTATCAGTGGCCGTAAGGTCGCGTTTGTCCCGATTCTGCGTGCTGGACTCGGTATGGTAGAAGGAATGCTCAATCTGGTTCCCGCTGCCAAAATCGGTCATATTGGAATGTATCGCGATCCCGAAACTTATGAGCCGCACGAATATTATTGCAAACTTCCGACGGACATCACCAAACGGGAAGTCATTGTGCTGGATCCGATGCTGGCCACCGGCGGCAGCGCAATCGATGCGATCACTCAGCTAAAAAGCAAAGGGGTAACCTCTATCAAATTCCTCTGTATCATTGCGGCGCCTGAGGGCCTGGAAGCGCTTTCTAAAGCGCATCCGGATGTGCAGATTTACGCAGCTGCAAAAGATGACTGCTTAAATGAGCACAAATACATTGTTCCGGGGCTGGGGGATGCCGGTGACCGGATTTTTGGCACCAAATAAAAGAATCAGGAACCGGTTTGCTGTAAAAGAGCGGCAAACCGGTTTTATGATGAGTTACGGAGGGATTTTTTTGTATCAGTTACTAGCAACCGATTTGGATGGAACTCTTTTTAACAGCAGCGGCAAGGTTTCGGAAAAAAATAAACAGACGATCCGGGAAGCCATCCGTCGGGGAATTTCCGTGATCCTTTGTTCCGGGCGCGCTCCTTATGAAAAACTGGGGGATCTTGGGAAAGAACTGGGACTGGATTACCCGGGAAATTATTATATCTGTTGCAGCGGAGCGATGATTGTGGATGCGGTTTCACTAAAGGCGGTAGTGGGAAATTATCTTTCTGTTCCTTCGGCACAGGCGCTTTTGCAAACCGGAGAGGTTTTTTTTAAAGATATGGGAAAGGCATCGATTCGTGTGCATACAACAAACAGGATTTATGTCCGGAATCCGGAAATATGGGATAATGGATTTGAAATCCGCACCGGCAGAAAAATGGAACCGCTTCCTTCCGATCTTCGTGAATTGGAAGGGGAAATTACCAAAATGCTCTTTTTATCTCCGATTGAAGGATATGCTATGCGGTTTTATGACAGGATGGAAAAGGTTTTACCGGAAGGAGCACTCGGCTACCGGATGCCGCCTGCGTTGGCCGAATATGTTTCCGCGGAGGCGAATAAAGGCAACGCGGTTCGACAGTTGGCGGCGTTGCTTGGAATCAAACTGCAAGATGTTATTTGTGTGGGCGACGGATGGAACGATATTTCCATGCTTTCAGGAAGCGGACTTGGAATCGCGGTGAAAAACGCACCCGAGGAAGTTGCGCGACTCGCGGATGTCCGGTTTCCATATACGAATGACGAAGATGCCGTTGCGCGCATATTGGAGCAATACTTTTCGCTTTGATATTTTTTTGTCGAATTTTGTTTAAAAAGGAAAAATTCTGCGATTCCGTTTGGCAGGTTTGTGAACTGTGCAGATAGACCAGATGGTCAATCTATGCTATAATAGACTATGTTGGAATGAAATGGACTGCTGTCGGGAGGTACATATGGAATTGACAGAAAAACCGGACAGCCGGCGCAGAATTTTGGACGCTGCGATTGCGGAATTTGCAGCGCGCGGATATGAAGCTGCGTCAACAAACCGGATTTGCCAGCAGGCGGAGATTTCAAAAGGTCTTTTGTTTCATTACTATCAAAATAAGAAAAAGCTTTTTTGTGAAGTGGTGAAACAATGCGTGGAAGATATGGAACGGGCGGAGCAGCCTGTTTGCGATGGGGGACTTTGTACAGCCCATCAAGTGGAAGAGTTTTTTCGTCGGCAACTGAATTTTTTCGCCGATCATTTTCATCACTACTCCATAATTGAGGATTTTATTTCGGGGACATCGGCTGTTTGTTGGCCGGGTGAGAATAAATTGCGGGAAAATCTAATGCGGAAAAAATCGGAACGCTTTCGTTCTTATCTGAACCATTGTCCGCTTCGGCCGGGGACGGATCGGGAAGTTGCGTTGGAACTGATGCTCAGCGCAACGGAACAACTACAGAGAAAATATTTAGATAAAATAAGACGGCATCCCGAGAGTGTGAAAAATGTTTTAACAGGTTTTCGGGATGAATATGAAAAGGTATTGGGAATTTTGTTAAACGGAATGATTGCGCCATCTGCAACAGGCGTCGAGGAGGATATCCATGCTGCGTGTAGGAATTGATATCGGATCAACAACAGTAAAAGTCGTAGTAATGCAGGATGAAGAACTGCTTTTCCGGCATTATGAACGGCATTTTTCACAGGTGCGCCAGAAAACGGCGGAAATTCTGCGGGAAGCTGCCGGTATCATCGGAAAGGAGCCGTTTGCTGTTGCGCTGTCCGGTTCCGCAGGGTTCGGCCTTGCCAAAGCGGCAGGGCTGGAATTTGTGCAGGAAGTGTACGCTACCGGAAAAGCGGTTACTTATTTTTCGGACGGCGTAGATATTGTAATTGAGCTTGGCGGTGAAGATGCAAAAATCCTCTTTCTGACCGGCGGTGTGGAGGAGCGAATGAACGGCACCTGTGCCGGCGGAACCGGCGCGTTTATTGACCAGATGGCTTCCTTGCTTGATGTAACGCCCGAGCAGCTGGACCAGCTTGCTTCCCGGCATGAGAAAATTTATCCGATTGCTTCCCGGTGTGGTGTATTTGCCAAATCGGATATCCAGCCGCTTTTGAACCAGGGTGCGCGAAAAGAAGATATAGCCGCCAGTATTTTCCAGGCGGTGGTTGACCAAACCATTACCGGCCTGGCACAAGGGCGCGCCATCAAGGGAAAGGTTGCCTTTTTGGGTGGCCCGCTCCATTTCTTCAAAGAATTGCAGAAACGGTTTTCCGAAACACTCCGCCTTTCTCCCGAAAACGCGTTGTTCCCGGACTTGGGACAGTTTTCGGTGGCGCTTGGCACCGCGATTTATGCGGCAGAATCCGGAAACCGGCTCACTTTGTCCGAACTGCTCAATAAGATCGAGTCGGCTAAAAGTGACACTTCCGGCAGCCGGCACCTGAAGCCGCTCTTTGAAAACGAAGCGAAATACGAGAAATTTAAGGCGCGCCATGCCAAAGCGACAGTTCCGCACAAGGATATTGCATCCTACAGCGGCCCGGCTTACCTGGGGATTGACTGCGGTTCCACGACAACCAAAGTTGTCCTGATTACTGACAAAGGGGAGATCTTGTACCAATATTACGGTTCCAACCGCGGCAATCCGGTGCAGATCATTCGCGATGAACTGATCAAAATCCGCACTTTGTGCGGGGACCGGGTGGAGATCTTAGGCAGCGCAGCCACCGGCTATGGTGAAGAGCTGATCCAGAACGCATTTTCGGTGGACGCCGGGCTGGTGGAAACGATGGCGCATTTTCGTGCGGCACGCTTTTTCAATCCGCAGGTGGATTTTATCCTCGATATCGGCGGGCAGGATATCAAGTGTTTCCAGGTGAAGAATAATTCGATTGACAGCATCATGCTCAACGAAGCCTGTTCGTCTGGCTGCGGTTCCTTTATTGAAACTTTCGCCCGTTCCATGGGGTATGAAATCGCTGATTTTGCCAAGGCTGGGCTGTTTGCGAAAAATCCGGTTGACCTCGGTTCCCGCTGCACGGTGTTTATGAATTCTTCGGTCAAACAGGCGCAGAAAGACGGCGCCGGAGTGGACGACATCAGCGCGGGGCTTTCGATGAGCGTGGTTAAAAACGCAATTTATAAGGTCATCCGTGCCCATTCTGCCGATGAACTCGGCAAACACATCGTCGTACAGGGCGGAACATTCTACAACGACGCCGTTCTCCGGAGCTTTGAGCGGGAAATCGGCGGGGAAGTCATTCGGCCTACAATTGCCGGTTTGATGGGGGCATACGGCGCCGCACTGTACGCGAAAAGCCTTCGCCTTGAGAAATCCACCCTCTTTACTCTTGATGAGCTGCAGCACTTTACCCATACCGCCCGTTCGGTCAACTGCGGACTTTGCAACAACCATTGTGCGCTGACCGTCAACACCTTTGCAAACGGAAGGAAGTTTATTTCGGGGAATAAGTGCGAACGCCCGCTCGGCATGAAAAACAAAGAGGTTTTGCCCAATATGGTGCAGTGGAAGCTGGAACGAATCCGCGCCCTCACTCCAAAAGAAGGGCCGCGCGGCAAAATTGGCATTCCGCTTGCGCTGAACATGTATGAAAACCTGCCGTTTTGGTTTGCATTTTTCACCGAGCTTGGATTTGAAGTGGTGGTTTCACCCATCACAACATTGGACATTTATGCAAAGGGACGGTATACTATCCCGTCCGACACAGTGTGCTATCCGGCAAAACTGGTTCACGGCCACATCGAATACCTGCTGGATCAAAAGGTACCGGTCATCTTCGACCCCTGTCTGGCGTATAATTTTGACGAGCATAAAGGCGACAACCATTACAACTGCCCGGTTGTGGCTTATTATCCGGAGCTTTTGAAGTCCAATGTTGCCCGCCTGCATGAAACCCGATTCCTTTACCCATATTTCGGACTGCACAGGGAAAAGGATTTTGTCAAAAAGGCAGCGGAGTATTTTGGACAGGAATTTTCCGGTATTACCAAAGCGGAAGTGAAAAAAGCAGCAGCTGCGGCTTATGCCGCCTATGCAAAGTGGAAGTCCGAAACGGCAGCGGAGGGACGCCGGATTCTCGATTGGGCGGATCAAAACCACCGCCAGGCAGTTGTGCTCGCCGGAAGGCCCTATCATGTCGACCCGGAGATCAACCACGGCATCGACAAGCTGTTGAACTCGCTTGGGCTTGCGGTGATTACCGAAGACGCAGTCAGCGACCTGGTCGAGCCGCAGAAGGTGGATGTGTTAAACCAGTGGACCTATCATGCCCGCCTGTATAACGCTGCCAAATATGTCACAACACGAAAAAATCTGGAGCTGGTGCAGCTGGTTTCCTTTGGATGCGGCATCGATGCGATTACCACCGATGAAGTCCGCGCTATCCTGGAAAAAGGCGGCAAATTCTACACCCAGCTCAAAATTGATGAAATTAACAACCTCGGTGCGGTTAGAATCCGCCTCCGCAGCCTGATCGGCGCGATTGAGGAACGGGACGCCGCGGATGGAAAGGAACAGAACTGATGGAACGAGTCATTTTTACAAAAGAAATGCGGGAAACGCACACCATACTCATCCCTACAATGCTTCCGATTCACTTCCATCTGATGGCCCAGATTTTTAACCAGCACGGCTACCACACTGAAATCCTCTCCAATGAAAGCCAGGCGGTTATCAACGAGGGACTGCGCAACGTCCACAACGACACCTGCTACCCGGCGCTGCTTGTCATCGGGCAGATGATTGATGCTCTGGAAAGCGGGAAGTATGACTTGGACAAAGTGGCGCTGCTCATTACCCAGACCGGCGGCGGATGCCGTGCTTCCAACTATATTCACCTGCTGCGCAAGGCGCTCCAGAAGAGCGGCTACGGGAATATTCCGGTCATTTCTCTTTCTTTCACAGGCTTGGAAAAGAACCCCGGCTTCCAGGTGACGGTACCGATCTTGATTCAGCTGGTTTATGCGGTGCTGTTGGGCGACTTTTTAACCCTGCTTTCCAACCAGTGCAAGCCGTATGAGCTGCACGCCGGGGATACCCAGGCGATGGTTGACCGGTGGGAGAAAAAGCTGCTCGATGATTTCTCTAAGACAAAAATTGTCCGGTACAGCCATATCCGCCGTTTTTATCGGGAAATTCTGGACGATTTTGCGAGTATTCCGAAATCCAAAGAAAAAAAGGTGCGCGTTGGTATTGTCGGGGAAATTTATGTGAAGTATTCTCCGCTCGGAAACAACAATCTGGAAGCGTTTCTGCTTTCAGAGGGTGCTGAGGTTGTGGTGCCGGGGCTGCTTGACTTTTGTATGTACTGTGTGTTCAACGGGATGGAAGACCGGCGTTTGTACGGCGGAAATTTCTTAAAAAGTACCGCAAACGGCGTGGTATATCAATTCCTGCTGAAAAAGCAGAAGGATATTATCGACATTATCCGGGAACA
Source organism: uncultured Clostridia bacterium (assembly GCA_944382875.1). Lineage (GTDB taxonomy): Bacteria > Bacillota > Clostridia > Oscillospirales > Ruminococcaceae > Merdivicinus. The sequence goes on along the minus strand of CALWNQ010000002.1, from coordinate 160,416 downwards.
CGGTGTTTTTGCACCGCCCACGCCTTTTTCCACAACAGTCACGCTTGCCGATCCGTATATCAGCCATGGTGTCAAGATGGGAGAGGGATGGCTGCTGACTGCTGAGATGGCGGAACTCATTCACCAGGGCGTTAACAACATCATTTGCACCCAGCCGTTTGGCTGCCTGCCAAACCATATCGTCGCAAAAGGGATGATCCGTGCCGTAAAGGAAAAGAACCCGGACGCCAACATTGTGGCGGTGGACTACGACCCCGGCGCCAGTGCCGTCAACCAGCAGAACCGCATCAAACTGATGCTCGCAAACGCCCGAAAAGATATATAAGGGAGATATTGGGATGATTCTATGCCGCTGGTTTCTCTATTTTATCATTTACAGTGTGCTCGGCTGGGTTTGTGAAACAGTTTATTGCTCCATCATCCAGCGCAAGCTGGTCAACCGCGGTTTCCTAAACGGGCCGGTCTGCCCGGTATACGGTGTGGGGGCGGTTTTGGTTGTCCTGCTCCTCAGCCCGGCTGCCAAAAATCCTATCATTCTGTTTTTAGCCGGGATGGTGATCACAACTGTGCTTGAATATATCACCTCGGTATTAATGGAAAAACTCTTCCACATGCGGTGGTGGGATTACTCCCATTACCGGTTTCAGATCAACGGTCGCGTTTGCTTGCTCAATTCCCTGATGTTCGGTGTGCTGTCTGTGATTATGATGCTCTTTCTGCATCCTCTCGTGACCGATCTTGTTCGGAAGATTCCGCAATCGCTGCTTCCGTGGATTTCTGCTGCAATCTTCTGTATTATGGTGGCGGATACCTTTGTGACAGTCCGCTCCATCCTGATTATGAAAGGAAAACTGGAGGAAGTGCGGAAAATTTTCGCGGAAATCGGAGAAAAGCGAGAGGAAATCTTTGCACAGCTTCGTGAGGAGTTCCAGGAAAAGGCAGAGGGCATCGAAGCGCGGCTGGAAAAATACCGGCTGCCGGAGGGTGTTTCGTTCCGGGAATATCTGGAACAGAAAAAGGAAAAGGTGCTGGCTGTCGGGCTGGAAAAAAGCCATTCGGTGCGCCGTTTGATGAATGCATTCCCGCATCTGAACGCGCCGCGTTATTCCGAAACGCTGGAAAAGCTGCGTGAAAAGCTGAAAAAGCGGTAAGCTTTTCCGGTGATTTTGCAAAAGGCGTTGCTATTTCTATACAAATATGATATAATATCGATTTGGTGGATGATCTTCATCCGACTGTTTAAAAGAGAGGAAGCGTTTTCATGAGCGAATGTACGCACAACTGCGAAACATGCGGCGAAAACTGCCCTTCCAGATCCGGCGGGCAGCCTGCCAGCTTTCTGGAAAAGCCACATGAATTGAGCAGTATTAAAAAAGTAATTGGCGTCGTCAGCGGCAAGGGCGGCGTTGGTAAGAGCCTTGTCACCTCCATGATGTCGGTCCTGTTGCAGCGCCGCGGCTATCAGACAGCCATTCTGGATGCCGATGTTACCGGTCCCTCCATCCCCAAGGTGTTCGGCCTGCACGAACGGGCAATGGGGGATGAAAGCGGAATTTACCCGGTCAACACCAAAACCGGTATCGAAGTGATGTCGGTCAACTTGCTGCTCGAAGATGACACCACCCCGGTTGTCTGGCGCGGACCGGTGATTGCCGGAACCGTCAAACAGTTTTGGACAGATGTCATCTGGAACGACGTGGACTTTATGTTTGTGGATATGCCCCCCGGAACCGGCGATGTTCCGCTGACCGTCTTCCAGTCCCTCCCGGTGGACGGGATTATTGTGGTCACCTCCCCGCAGGAACTGGTTTCGATGATCGTGACCAAAGCGGTCCGGATGGCGGAACAAATGAACATCCCGATCCTGGGTATTGTGGAGAACATGAGCTATGTCACCTGCCCGGACTGCGGAAAAGCGTTCCAGATCTTTGGGGAAAGCCATGTGGAAGAAGCCGCCGGCCAGCACGGCCTACGCGTTTTGGGACGGCTTCCGTTTGATCCCAAGATCGCAAAAGCCTGCGACAAAGGTGCGATGGAGCTATTTGAAGGAGATTGGTTGGATTCTGCTGCCGACACGGTGGAAGCGCTGCTGAAATAAGGTGGAAAAAATGGCAAAAGGGGAACTGGCCAGGCAGTATTTTGAAAACGGCTGCAACTGCTGTCAGTCGATGGTGCTGGCGTTTGCTCCAGAAATGGGGCTTGACCGCAAAACAGCGATGCGGATGGCATCCGGATTGGGCGGCGGTGTCGGCCGGCTGCGGGAAATCTGCGGCGCGGTTTCCGGCGCGGCGATTGTGCTGGGGATGCTGCACGGTTCGGCTGATCCCAACGACCACGACGCCAAAACAGCGCTCTATAAGGAAATCCAGCAGTTTGCGGAAAGCTTTGCAAAGGAAAAAGGCTCCTATATCTGCCGGGATCTTTTGGGGCTTCCGGCGGGGAAGGATGTGCCTGTTCCGGAGGAGCGGACAGCTGCTTACTACCAGAAGCGCCCCTGTGGCGGGCTGATCGCCTTTGCCGCGGACCTTTTGGAAAAACAGCTTGGCATTTGAAAATAGGCTGTCCGAAAGGGCAGCCTTGAAAATTTTGCAAAAAATTGCGTTTGTTTTGAAAAAAAAGGTTGACATGCCGTTGTGGGTATGATATAATGTAAAAGCCGCATGTTCCGGGCTTGAAGTCGGCTTGTCCGCGCCTGGTGAACAGCGAGTTTAGAGAAAAGGCAGGTGCCTATGATGTTTGCAATTATCGAAACTGGTGGAAAACAGTACCGCGTGCAGGCCGGCGATGTGATCTTCATCGAGAAGATCGAAGGAGAAGCACAGTCCGCTGTCACTTTTGACAAGGTCGCACTGGTTGCTGACGAGAACGGAACCAAGGTTGGCGCTCCCTATGTGGAAGGCGCAACTGTTACCGCAACCCTTCTGAAAACCGGCAAGGGCAAAAAGGTAACGGTTTGGACCTACAAGCCCAAAAAAGGCTCTCAGCGCAAGATCGGCCACAGACAGTTCTACACTCAGGTGAGAATCGAATCCATTAACGCGTAAGGTTATGGTTCAGGCTGTATTTCAGCGCAAAGACCGCCGGATCACCGGGTTTACTGTGTCCGGACATGCCGGGTACGCAAACAAGGGCCGCGACATTGTGTGTGCGGCGGTATCCTCGGCGGTGGAGTTGACTGCAAACGGTATTACAGAGATTCTGCATTTTCCTGCGGAAGTCGATGTTTTGAAAAATGCGATCAGCTTAAAAACAAGTGGGGAGCTTCCTTTGGATGTTCAGGCGATGCTTGATTCGTTTGAGCTTCATATCCGGAACTTACAGGAGCAGTTTCCCGCATTTATCCAAATCCGTTACTTGGAGGTGTAAGTTATGTTAAAAATCAGCATGCAGTTCTTTGCACATAAAAAAGGTGTAGGTTCTACCAAGAACGGCCGTGATTCCGAATCCAAACGTCTCGGCGCCAAACGTGCCGACGGACAGAAGGTTCTGGCCGGCAACATCCTTGTGCGGCAGCGCGGCACACATATTCACCCCGGTGAAAACGTGGGCATCGGCAGCGATGATACCCTCTTCGCTCTGATCGACGGCGTCGTGAAATTCGAGCGCCTCGGCCGTGACCGCAAAAAAGTCAGCGTATACGCTGCACAATAAGCTAAAAACCCCGGGCCAGATAGTGCTTGGGGTTTTTTGATGTTAAAGCGGCAAACCGACTAATTAAGCCGGTTCCTGCCGGAGCCGATGAGGTTTGTGTGCCAGTAGGACATGCGGGTCCCATTTTGGGAGAAAGGCAGGGTATAATGTTTGTAGATCGTGCAAAAATAAAGATTAGCGCCGGCAACGGCGGAAACGGTGCGGTTTCGTTCCATCGTGAAAAATATGTCGCCAACGGCGGCCCTGACGGCGGGGACGGCGGACGCGGCGGAAATGTGGTGTTCCAAGCAGACCGCAGTATGGACACGCTGGTGAACTTCCGGTACCGTTATAAATTCGAAGCGCAGAACGGCCAGCCGGGGGGAAGTCGCCGCTGCTCTGGAAAAAGCGGCGAGGACCTGGTTATCCGGGTGCCGTTCGGGACGATTGTCCGGGAGGCGCAGAGCGGCCAGATTATGGCGGATATTTCCACCGATGAACCGGTCATTCTGGCGCACGGCGGACGCGGCGGTGCTGGCAACCAGCATTTTGCGACAGCCACCCGTCAGATTCCGCGCTTTTCCAAGCCGGGATTGCCCGGTGAATCCTTTGAAGTGATCCTGGAGCTGAAATTGCTGGCTGACGTTGGTCTGGTCGGCTTTCCGAATGTCGGGAAATCCACCTTTATTTCGGTGGTCAGTGCGGCAAGACCCAAAATCGCCAACTATCACTTTACCACATTGCAGCCGGTTCTGGGTGTGGTGCGGCTGGACCAGGACACTTCCTTCGTTATGGCGGATATTCCCGGTTTGGTGGAAGGCGCCAGCGACGGTGTTGGCCTGGGACATGACTTCCTCCGCCATGTGGAGCGGTGCCGTCTGATCCTCCATCTGGTTGATGTTTCCGGTTCGGAAGGACGGGATCCCATTGAAGACTTTGAAAAGATCAATTTTGAGCTCGCCAATTTCAGCGCGGATCTGGCGGAACTTCCCCAAATTGTGCTGGCGAACAAGTGCGATTTGGCGGAGCCGGAGCAGATTGAGGCGTTCCGTTCCTATATTGAGGAAAAAGGTTATCCGTTCTTTGCGGTGAGCGCTGCGACCACCCAGGGAACTGCCGATGTCATCCGGTATGCGGCGCAGAAACTTCAGGAACTTCCGCCTGTGAAACACTTTGAACCGGAATTTGTGGCGCCCGATCCCACCGCGGCGCTGACCGACCGGAGCTTTACCGTCCGCAAGGAGAACGATGTTTATATTATCGACGCTCCTTGGATGGAACCAGTTTTTTCGGTGGTCAACCCGGACGACTACGAATCTATGCAGTATTTCCAGCGAGTCCTCCGTTCCAGCGGCATCATCGACAAGCTGGAGGAAATGGGGATCCAAGAAGGCGATACCGTGGAGCTTCTGGACTTCCAGTTCGATTATGTCCGGTAAGGAGGCTCACACATGGAAATTGCGGAAGCAAAAATGTTAAGCCCGCTCACCCTTGCGTTTCTGGGCGATGCGGTTTTCGAGCTTCATGTTCGGGAAAAGCTTGCCGAAGCGGGAAGTATGCCGGTCAGCAAACTCCATAAAAAAGCGGTGTCGGTGGTATGTGCAAAAGCGCAGGCAAAAGCTGTTGAGCAGTTAGACGGCCTGTTAACCGAAGAAGAGCTGCGAATTTTTAAACGGGGACGCAACACTCATTCACATGTGCCGAAAAATGCGGATCCGGGGGAGTACCGTTTTGCAACGGGACTGGAAACTTTATTTGGTTTTCTTCACATCACTGGAAATTTTCAGCGTGAAACAGAACTGTTTGAAACAATCTGGAATTCATCTGATCACTAAAGGAGGAGCTATGAAAAAGAACGACCGGTTTACGCAAATTGCATTGGATAGTTTGCTGGTGTTGGCAGGAACCTTTGTTTTTGCTGCCGGACTCTACTTTTTCATAGAGCCTTGTCAGATTGCGCCGGGTGGCGTCAGCGGTGTTGCCCTAATTCTGGCTCATGTGACCAACCTCCCAGTTGGTATGCTGTCAGCACTGATCAATATTCCGCTGCTTTTGATCGGCTGGCGTATGATCGGCCATGACTTTATGTGGAAAACGCTGCTTTCTGTTGGCAGTTTTACCATCTTTTACGATTATATCTTGACCGGTTTACCGGTTTACCAGGGAGAGAAGTTGGTTTCCTGCCTGTTCGGTGGGGTTCTTTGGGGGCTTGGGATCGGCCTTGTTTTTATTCGTTCCGGTTCAACAGGCGGCACGGATATTGTTATTAAAATCATTAATCAAAAACGTCCGCACCTGCAACTGGGAAAGCTTTCCTTCGCCCTGGATGTGTTGATTATTACAATTTCTGTTTTTGTATTTAACAGTCTTGAATCCGGACTTTTTTCGATTATCACCATGTTTGTTTGTACCCAGATCATTGATGTGGTGATATATGGCGGTGACCGCGGAAAACTGGTTTATATATTTTCTGAAAAAAATGGCGAAATATCCAAACGGATTATGGAAGAAATTGATCGCGGCACAACATTTTTTCGCGCAGAAGGTGGATACACCGGTAGAGCACAGAAAGTGCTCATGTGTGCTCTACGGCGTAATGAATATTATCCCGTCAAACGGATTGTACATGAAATCGATCCAAATGCCTTTATGATTGCGGCGGATTCTTCCGAGGTAATGGGGGAAGGATTCCTGCCACTTGAACAGCAGAAATAACGGATATATGTAAAGGGCCTCATAAGAGGCCCCCTTTTTACCGGCAGTTGGCTGCATCCTGCGGATGACTGCAATTTTCCGCTTTGGTGGATGGCTTTTTCTGATTGTTCTGCATGGAAGAGGTAGCACGGGTATTCTTATCACAGTTTTTCATATTGTTTTTCATTTCGAATTCTCCTTTCAAGATACGGAGATGATTCCCCGTCGGACATAGTATCACCCAAACACCGGCGGATATGCAGAAGGAGGTATGATTTTGTCCGGCGAGTATTTTATCGAACGGGAAAAAACGCTGCTTGGCGGCCGGTTTGAGGAATTGCTCAAACCGATTTCGGAGAATGCGGCGCGCGGCGTGACGGTAAACCGGCTGCGCTGTGCACCGGAATGGTTCGCGGAACACAGCGGGCTCCCAGTTACCGTTTCTCCGTTCTGTCCGGAAGGGTTCCTCCTGCCGGCGGACGCGATGAGGCCGGGAAAGCATCCGTATCACCATGCGGGGGTATTTTATTCGCAGGAACCGTCTGCTTCGGCTCCGGCACCGCGGCTTCATGTTCAACCGGGCATGAAGGTGCTCGACATGTGCGCCGCGCCGGGCGGAAAAAGCAGCCAGCTTGCCGCCGCGCTTGCGGGGGAAGGATTGCTTGTCAGCAATGAATATGTGCCTGCCCGCGCCAAGGTGCTGGAAGGAAATCTGGAGCGGATGGGCGCGGCAAACGCGCTGGTTTTGAATGAGGCCCCGGAGCGGATTGCCGAAAACTTCCCGGGGTTTTTCGACCGGGTTTTGGTAGATGCTCCCTGTTCCGGAGAGGGGATGTTCCGCAAGGAAGAGGCCGCGCTGGGCCAGCATTCGGAAGCGCTCGTCCGCCAGTGTGCTGCGCTGGGCAGGGAAATTTTGGATGCGGCTGCCGCCACGACAGCGCCGGGCGGGATGCTGGTTTACTCCACCTGCACCTTTTCGCCGGAGGAAGATGAACAGCAAACCGCTGCTTTTCTGCTGCGGCATCCGGAATTTACGCTGCTGGACTGGGGCGGTGATTTTGGCAGCCCCGGCGAAGAAAACCGCTGCGGCGGGCTTCCGCTCGATGTGAGCAAGGTGCGCCGCATCTGGCCGTGTCAGGGCGGGGAAGGGCACTACATGGCTTGTTTCCAAAAAGAGGGCGAAAGTGTCCCCGTTTTTGCGGAAGTGACAGCAAAAACCAAGCCGGTTCCCGAATGGGAGGACTTTTCTGCAAAATATTTCCCGGCTCTGGCTGTCAAAAAGTTTTTTTGTGACAAAGACCGCGTATACCTCCCGGCGATTTCTCCCGATCGGGTGAACCGGCTCCGGGTGGTGCGCAACGGCGTTTTTGCCGGGATCTTGAAAAAGGGGAGGTTTGAACCGAACCACCATCTCTTTATGGTGTTTGGTCCGCAATGTGCCAACATCGAGCAGCTTGCACTCGGAGAGCTGCGGGTGGAACAATATTTACAGGGAATGCCGATTGCGCCGGAACAGGCTGTGGACGGCTGGTGCGCGGTTTTGGTGGATGGCTTCCCGCTGGGCGGCGGAAAAATGAACGGCGGTATCATTAAAAATCATTATCCCAAAGGGCTTCGGCTGTTGGGTGGACTTGCAAAATAAATAATTTTGTGCTATAATAAAATATTGGAGATTATTTGTAGCAATTCTGAGGAGGATGAATATGTCAGGACATTCCAAATGGAATAACATCAAGCGCAAAAAGGAAAAAACCGACGGCGCAAAGGCGAAAGTTTTTACCAAAATTGGCCGTGAAATTGCAGTTGCGGTAAAAACCGGCGGCGGTGACCCCAATGTCAACGGCAAACTGCGCGATCTGATTGCAAAGGCAAAAGCCAACAATGTCCCCAATGACAATATCGACCGCATCATCAAAAAGGCGATGGGCGAAGGCGATAAAAACAACTACGAAAATATCGTGTATGAAGGATACGGTCCCAACGGCGTTGCTGTGATTGTGGAATGTCTGACCGACAACCGCAACCGTACCGCCGGCGATGTCCGCCATGTGTTCGATAAATTCGGCGGCAACCTTGGCACCACCGGCTGCGTTTCCTTTGGCTTCCAGGAAAAGGGCGTTTTCGTCATCAACAACGAAGAGGGCGAATACGACGAGGACAAGATCATGGAAGACGTGATGGATGCCGGTGCGGAGGATTTTTCGATGGAAGAGGATATGATCGAGATTACTTGCGCTCCCTCTGATTTTTCAAGTGTCCTTTCCGCTCTGGAAGAAAAAGGCTATACTTTTGAAACCGCGGAAGTGCAGCAGGTTCCGAATACTTATGTCGCACTGAATGACGAGGATTCTATGAAGAAGATGTCCCTCTTGCTGGAAAAGCTGGAAGACAACGACGATGTGCAGAACGTCTGGCACAACTGGGAAAACGAATCCGATTACGAGGGCTGAGTTAAACCATATAAAACCTGTTGTTCTTAGAACAGCAGGTTTTATTTTATATTGACAATTTTGCTGGGATATGCTATGATGAAGCTAGGAATTAAATAATCTGTGCGGAGTTTTGGAGACACGGAAGCAAAGGAGGAAAGGTACCTCCCTTGTTTTCTGTGTCTTTTTTTGGAGGGAACAGCATGAAATATGATGTTGCAGTCATCGGCGGTGGTGTTGTGGGGAGTATGATCCTGCGGGAACTCTCCCGTTACCAGCTGAAATCCATTCTGTTGGAGCGGCAAGAAGATGTGGCGATGGGAGCAAGCCGTGCCAATTCTGCCATCGTCCATGCCGGATTTGACGCAAAGCCCGGCACCAAAAAGGCGGATTTTAATGTAAAAGGCAATGCATTAATGGAAACGGTTGCCAAGGAGCTTTCGGTGCCGTTTTGCCGCAATGGTTCGATGGTGCTTGCTTTTTCGGACGAAGACCTGGAAACGTTGGAAACGCTTCGTCTGCGTGGGGAGGAAAACGGGGTGCCGATGCTCCGGATTCTGTGCCCGGAGGAAGTGTGGGAAAAGGAACCGGCGATTTCCCGGGAAATCAAAGGCGCCTTATGGGCACCGACCGGCGGGATTGTCTGTCCCTATGAGTTGACCATCGGCGGAATCGAAAACGCGATGGACAACGGGGCGGAACTGAAAACGAATTTTTGTGTGACTGGCATCCGGAAAGACGGGGATTCCTTTGTGGTTGTTTCGCCGGAGGAGGAAATCTGTGCTTCTTACATCGTCAATGCCGCCGGGCTTTTTGCGGACGAAATTGCCCGGATGGTGGGAGATGACAGCTTTTCCATCTCTCCGCGGCGCGGCGAATATGAGCTGCTCGACAAAACGCAGGGGACTCTGGTACACGCTACCATTTTTCAGCCGCCTACCAAAATGGGCAAAGGGATTCTGGTTACTCCAACAGTGGATGGGAACCTGCTCACCGGACCGACTTCGGAGGATATTTCCGATAAAGAAGACACCGAAACCACGGCAGCCGGTTTGGATAAAGTGCAGAAACTCGCCGTCAAATCGGTGCCGGGCATCAATTACCGCAATGTGATTACCGCCTTTACCGGTCTGCGCGCCTGTCCCGACAGCGGCGATTTTGTTATTGGCCCGGCCAAAGGCGAACCGCATCTGATCCACGCCGCCGGGATCGAATCCCCCGGTTTGACCTCCGCGCCGGCAATTGCGCCGGAAATTGTCCGTCTGCTGGGAGAAGCAGGGCTTCCGCTTCATCCAAAAGAGGATTTTTGCCCCAACCGCAGGCCGTTTCCGAAGTTTCGGGAAATGAGCGACGAGGAGCGGGAAGCACTGGTGCAGCAAGATCCCCGGTTTGGCAAGATTGTCTGCCGGTGTGAAACCATCACCGAGGGGGAAGTGTTGGAGGCGATCCACCGCAATCCGCCTGCCCGAAGTGTGGACGCGGTCAAACGGCGGACACGGGCTGGGATGGGACGCTGCCAGGGCGGCTTCTGCGGCCCGCAGGTTGTCGAGATTCTGGCAAGGGAACTTGGAATCCCGATGGACGAAGTCACAAAATCGGGCGGCAAATCCCGGATGCTGACCGGAAAAACACGCGGAGAGGGTGGTGCGATATGAAAAAACTCGATCTGGTAATTATCGGCGGCGGTCCGGCTGGAATGGCTGCCGCGGTTGCCGCTTATGAAAAGGGCGTGCGCAACCTTCTCATTCTGGACCGCGAACCGCAGCTCGGCGGGATTCTGGAACAGTGCATCCACAACGGGTTCGGGCTGCACCGGTTCAAGGAGGAGCTGACCGGCCCGGAATATGCCGCGCGCTTTGCGGAAAAGGTGGCGGAATACGGGATTCCCTGCCTGCTCAATACCATGGTGCTGGATCTGGAAACGGAAAGCGACGGGACAAAGATTGTCACCGCTGTCAGTCCGCAGGAAGGATATTTAAAGCTGAACGCACGGGCAGTGATTCTGGCGATGGGCTGCCGGGAACGGCCAAGAGGTGCGCTGAACATCGCCGGTACGCGGCCTGCTGGCATCTACACCGCCGGCGCCGCGCAGAAATTTGTCAACATCAAAGGGCAGATGCCCGGCAAACGGGTGGTCATCCTGGGCTCGGGGGATATCGGGCTGATTATGGCGCGCCGGATGACGCTGGAGGGCGCCAAAGTGGAGGCGGTCTGTGAGCTCATGCCGTATTCCGGCGGGCTTACCCGGAATATTGTGCAGTGTTTGGCAGATTTCGGCATCCCGCTGAAGCTCAGCCACACCGTCGTACAGATTCACGGAAAAGAGCGGGTGGAGGCGGTGACGATTGCCGCGGTCGGCCCGGACCGCAGGCCGATTCCCGGCACCGAGGAAAAAATCCCCTGCGATACGCTGCTGTTGTCGGTGGGGCTGATCCCGGAAAACGAGCTTTCCCGTCAGGCCGGCGTAGAAATGGACCCGGTTACCGGCGGCGCTGTGGTGGATGAAAACCGGCAGACCTCGATCCCGGGCGTTTTTGCCTGCGGGAATGTCCTTCATGTCCACGACCTGGTGGATTATGTTTCGGAGGAAGCGGAGATCGCGGGGAAACAGGCGGCGGCTTATCTGGATGGCTGCCGGATGGACGCGGAAATGTTCCCGGTTTCCGGAAAAGACGGGGTTCGGTATGTGGTGCCGCAGAGGATTCGGAAAGGCGCGGCGCCGTTTGCGCTGTATTTCCGGGTGGGCGACGTTTACCGCGATGTCCGGATTGTGGTGGAGTGCGGCGGAAAAACGCTGGTTTCCCGGATAAAGAAGAAAGTTGCACCTGGTGAAATGGAAACGCTGCCGCTCAAAGCGGAACAGGTGTCGCAGATTGACGGGCTGGTTACCGTGCGGCTGGAACAGAAAGGGGCGGAATAAGGATGGAAAAACGGAATCTCACCTGTATTGTCTGCCCGATGGGCTGTGCGCTGACCGTGGAGCTGGAAGAGGGCAAGGTGCTTTCGGTTTCGGGCAACACCTGTCCCCGCGGGGAAAAATATGCACAGGAAGAGTGCACCCACCCCACCCGGGTGCTGACTTCCACCATTCGGGTGGCGGACGGCGTCCTGCCGGTGGTGCCGGTGAAAACAGCGGCGCCGATCCCGAAAGAGCTCCTGTTTGAGGCAATGGCCGCGCTGCGGGAACTCACAGTTCCGGCTCCGGTTGCCATCGGGGATGTAATCTGCCCCGATCTGTGCGGAACCGGAATCGCGCTGTTGGCTACTTCGTCGGTGGAGAAAAAGGAGCCTGACGCATGAAATATCACGGAAAAGACACCAGTATGTGGGACGGCTGGTACCTCCCCATTGGAGATACGCTCCACGCGTTCCATTTGCAGCTTCCGGAGGGGGAATCGGAGCTGGAACTGACCGAACGGCAGAAAATCGGCCACATTATAAGCCACGACCTGCTCCATTGGGAGCACTGTCCGGGCATTTTGCCGCCGCTGCTTCGAGACGAAGAGCCGGACGATTACCATCAGAAGTTTACCGGCTGCGCGGTGCAGAATGGGGAAACCACCTTTCTTTACTACACAATGCGGGACAAAACGGATGGTTCCCAACGAATCGGGCTGGCGGAATGCCGCGACGGGATTCATTTTGAACGGTATCCGCAAAATCCGGTGCTGGAACCGGACAGCCGGATTCTGCTGGGATATGAAAACCGGGCGCAGTATGATTTTGGCTGTGTCAACTGTCGGGATCTTTCGATTCTTTACCAGCCGGAAGAAGGTTTGTATTACGGATATTTTGCCGCGGCGGCGGATGTGGGGCGGGAAAGCCCAGTGGGTGTAATCGCGGTGGCTGTGAGCCGGGACCTGATTCACTGGGAGGATCAGTCCATCGTCTTTGTCCCTCGCCAAAACGGGGTAATCGAGGTGCCGGACGTCTTTTATGAGGACGGACAGTACTACCTCACCATGCTCTGCGGCAGCCAGTATACCGGGCGGAGCGGCACACCGGACGAGTATGTCTGCAACGCGACCGTCTATGCGACAGCGGACAATCCGCGCGGCCCGTTTGTCGAGCCGGAGGAAAATCTCCTGATCGGCGGAATCCGGCGGAGCGGGTTCACCTGCCGTACCTTTTTGTGGAAAGGGGAACGCTACCTGCTTTATGTGGACCGTTCGCCGGGATACTGGACGCTCTCGCTGCCGAAACGAATCCGGGCGGAAAATGGCCGGCTTTTTGCAGAGCGGGCGGAGCTGCTCGACAATCTGCGTACCAAATGTCTTGCCGGAAACGGGGAGATGCCGGAGCTTTTGCCGGCGCAGACCACCTTTGCCTGGAACACCCGCGGCGGGGAGTTTTGGCGGCAGCCGGACGGCTTTTCGGTAAAAACCAACCCGATGGATTACCAGGCGGCATACTTTGACTGTTGCTCCCGCAACATGGAGCTGCAAACGCAGATCTGTGCGGACGCCGTGGGCGCCGGAATTGCGTTCCAAATTGAAACCGAAGAGGGTTCCGTGCCGTGGTTCCTTTCTTTGGAACCGGACCGGGGAAGAGTGATCCTGCTCAAAGAGTTTGATTTCTGTTATCACGCCGCCCGGACGGTGCCGCTGGAACGGGGGCGGGAATATCTGCTGGATGTGATCTGGATCGACGGAGTGATTGAAGTTTACCTGGACAACCGGCTCTGGCTGCAATGCGCGCTTGACCGGTGTGGGAAAGTCCGGCCGGGGCTTTTCTGCGACTGCGGAACCGCGGAATTTGCGGCGCTGAAGATTGACGCCCTGGAAGAATGAGAGGAAAAAGTATGACGATACAGCAGTTTATCGGGCAGGAGATTGCCTGTCCGTGCGGCCGGGTGCACCGGACCGACTTAATAAGCGTGGAAATTGGCGCGGGAGCTTCCGACCATATCGCCCAAACGCTGCTCCGGCTGGGCCACAGCCGGGTATTTTGGATTGCGGACGAAAACACCTGGCCAGTTTTGGGGAAAAAGGCCGCAGAGCAGATGAAAGAAGCCGGGATGTATGAGTCCGGTGTGATTCTTCCGGCAGAAGTGCACGCGGATGAGGACGGAATTGGCCGGGTGCTGATGCACCTCGACCGAGAGGCCGATATCCTTCTCGCAATCGGAAGCGGCACGATCAACGACATCACCAAATTTGTAAGCTGGCAGCTCCGTCTGCCCTACATGGTGGCGGCAACCGCCCCGTCGATGGATGGGTTTGCGTCCAGTGTGGCGGCAATGACAACCAACCGGATGAAAACCACCTATCCGGCGCAGATTCCGGAGGCGTTTCTGGCCGATCTGGACATCCTGTCGGGTGCGCCGATGGAGATGATTGCGGCCGGTGTGGGCGATATCCTTGGAAAGTACAGCGCCCTCTGCGACTGGAAGATCGGCGCCATCATTACCGGCGAATACTACTGTGAATCCATCGTGAGCCTGATGCGGGAAGCGGTGGACAAGGTAGTGGAAAACATCGATGGGCTGCGGGAGCGGAAACCGGAAGCCTTTGCTGGTTTAACCGAGGCGCTGGTACTTTCGGGGATTGCGATGGGCTTTGCGGGAAATTCCCGCCCGGCATCTGGGAGCGAGCATCACCTCTCGCATTTCTGGGAAATGCGGTTCCTGTTTGATGGGAGAAAGGCGCTGCTGCACGGGACAAAGGTCGGAATTGGGACAGTTTTGTCCATCCGGCTGGCGGAAAAGCTGCTGCAAACGCCGGTGGGCTTTGTAAAAGCGGCGGAAAAGCCGTATGATGCTGCCGCTTGGGAAGAACAGATGAAAAAATGCTACGGTCCGGCGGCAGATTCTGTCATCGTGCTGGAAGCGGAATGCGGCAAAAACACACCGGAAAACCATCGCCGCCGTCTTGCGGTAATTCGGGAACATTGGGATGAAATCTGTGCGGTTTTGCGGGAATCCCTGCCCGCTTCCCAAAAGGTGGCGGAGATGCTGCGTGAGCTGGGTGGGGCGGTTACCCCATCTGACGCCGGGATTGAGCCGCAGCTGGTGCGGGAGGCAGTCCTCTGCGCCAAAGAGGTGCGGAACCGTTACACGATTTTACAGCTTTTGTGGGATTTGGGACTGCTCGCGGATTTTGCGGCAGAAATAAGCGGAAAAGAGGCTTGGGATGAAACCATTTGAAGAAACAACCCTTTCGGAATTGGAGGATGTCAAAATCATCCTCCACGATATCGACGATACAATCACCAACGGCGGCAAGCTGCTTCCAGAGGCGTACGGGGCGCTCTGGCGGCTTCACAACGCCGGTTTCCGGGTGATTCCGGTAACCGGACGGCCTGCGGGATGGTGTGATATGGCGGTCCGGGAGTGGCCCATTGATGCGATTGTGGGCGAAAATGGTGCCTTTGTTTACTACTGGAAGGATGGGAAACCGGAGATGTTCCGGCATCCCTCCATTCCCGCCGAAAGTGTCGCGGAAAAACTGAGCGAGGTAAAACAGGCCTGTCTTTCCGGGGTGCCAGGCTGCCGGGTGGCAAAAGACCAGCATTTTCGCTTGTACGACCTTGCGATTGATTTTCGAGAAGATGAACCAAAGCTTCCGCTTTCCGATGCGGAACGGATTCGGGAGATTGCCGAAAGCTTCGGCGCGGTTGCCAAAGTGAGCTCCATCCACGTCAACTGCTGGTTCGGGAACTACGACAAGGTTTCGATGACCCGGCTTTTCCTGCGGGAAATATACGGCATCGAAAATCCGGAGCGCTGTGTCCTGTTTTTCGGGGATTCCTCCAACGACGAGCCGATGTTCCGGGAGCTTCCACTCTGCTGCGGTGTGGAAAATATCCGAGATTTCCTGTCCCGGATGAAGGTACACCCCGCGTTCCTTGCAAAAGGGGAGGGCGGAATCGGATTTGCCAACGCGGTGCGGCATTTTTTGCATATTCGGACATAAAAAACCGGCTTGCTGTATGGATGCAGCAGGCCGGTTTGATTTAAAAGGGGAGTACGCCGAGATGCTCCAGCAGGATTTTCGTGCCGATCAGGATCAGAATGATGCCGCCGGCCAGTTCCGCTTTGGATTTCCAGCGAGTGCCAAAGACATTGCCGATCTTTACACCGATCATCGAAAGGGTGAAAGTGGTAATGCCGATAAAGGATACCGCCGGGACGATCTGCACTTTCAAAAACGCGAATGTCACACCGACAGCCAGCGCGTCAATGCTTGTAGCAATCGCCAGCACCGACATTTCCCGGAACCCTACCGAATCGCTGCCGCCTTCTTCCTCATCTCCAAAGGATTCCCGGATCATGTTGCCGCCGATCAGCACCAGCAGGATAAACGCGATCCAATGGTCGAACGAGGTGATGTAGGAACGGAACTGAACGCCGAGAAAATAGCCCAGCAGCGGCATTCCTGCCTGAAATCCTCCAAAGTAAAGGCCGACAATCGCCGCTTTTTTCCAGCTCATGTTCCGCAGCGAAAGCCCTTTGCAAACCGCAACCGCAAACGCATCCATAGATAGGCCGACCGCGAGGATAAACAATTCAATGAGTGTCATGTCATTTTCTCCTTTTCCGGGACAAAAAAAGACTTATCCGCAGCAAAAAGCCGCAGATAAGTCTCGCTATTTCAAGTAAAGCCAGAAAAAATCAGTATGTTGACTTTACTGCATCCAAAGGATGCCAGCTACTCCCTTATTTACAAAAACAATTATAACGGCAAATCTACGAGTTAGTCAAGAACAACTGTGATCATGTATGAATATGCAATCATCTGCATAATAAATGCAACTGGTTCAGCTTGCTGTATACGAATAAAATTTGGGTATCAATCTTATCCAAAGTTGATTTTTTCACAAGATTCGTGATAACAACAGTAAAAAATAGCCAGTAATAACATGGAAAGTATAGAAAATCTGAAGGAAATACCAAAGATTCTTCTTTTTTTCAAAAGCCCTTGATTTTTTTGAATAAAGGTGTATAATATGAAACATAAACAAAATATTTATACAGAAACATGAGTCTGTAATACAGGAAAGGATGTTATGCATGGCAAAGTATAAAAAAGTAGTTTTGGCGTATTCCGGAGGTTTGGATACTTCCATTATCATTCCGTGGCTGAAGGAGAACTATGGCTGTGAAGTGATCTGCGTGGCAGGCAATGTTGGACAGGATGCGGAACTGGAAGGTCTGGAGGAGCGTGCCAAAAAGACTGGCGCTTCTAAGCTGTACATCGCCGATATTCAGGAAGAATTTGTATATGATTATGTTTTCCCGACCTTAAAAGCAGGCGCAGTGTATGAAAACAAATACCTGTTGGGAACCTCGTTTGCGCGTCCTCCCATTGCAAAGCGGATTGTAGAGATTGCCAAAGCGGAAGGTGCCGATGCCATCTGTCACGGCTGCACTGGCAAGGGCAACGACCAGGTTCGGTTTGAGTTGGCCATCAAGCATTTTGCCCCTCATATGCCGATTATTGCGCCCTGGCGGATCTGGGATATCAAATCCCGTGAGGAGGAAATCGAGTACGCTGAAGCGCACAATGTGCCGATTAAAATCAATCGGGAAACCAACTATTCCAAGGATATGAACCTTTGGCACCTGTCCCATGAGGGTCTCGATCTGGAAGATCCTGCCAACGAGCCGCAGTACAATAAACCTGGCTTCCTGGAACTCGGCGTTTCCCCCGAAATGGCGCCCGACAAACCTACCTACATCACCCTTTCCTTTGAAAAGGGTATTCCGGTTGCACTGAACGGAGAAAAGATGGACGGCGTAACCATGATCAAAAAGCTCAATAAAATTGGCGGTGAAAACGGTGTCGGCCTGGCCGATCTTGTGGAGAACCGGCTGGTTGGCATGAAGTCCCGCGGCGTTTACGAGACTCCCGGCGGCACCATCCTTTACCATGCACACGATGTGCTCGAAACCATCTGCCTGGACAAGGAAACCCAGCACTACAAACAGCAGATTGCGCTGAAATTTGCCGACCTGGTTTACAACGGCCAGTGGTATACCCCTCTGCGGGAAGCGCTCTCCGCTTTTGTCGACAAGACACAGGAAACCGTTACCGGCGAAGTCAAGCTGAAACTCTACAAAGGCAACATCATCAACGCCGGCGTGACCTCCCCCTATACCCTTTATGATGAGGAAATCGCAACCTTCAGCGAAGATCACGTTTACAATCAGGCAGATGCTGCCGGCTTTATCAACCTCTTTGGCCTGCCGATTCAGGTCAAGGCGATGCTCGACGAAAAACGGGGCAACAAATAATCCGACATAAATAGTACAGTCGGGAGCGGCAAACCGGTCGCTCCTGCCTGTTTTTTCAGGAAAGGGACCAGGCATATGGCAAAAATGTGGGCAGGACGCTTCAAAAAAGAAGTAGACAGCAAGGTCAACGATTTTAATTCTTCCATATCGTTTGACGGGAGGATGTACCGGCACGATATTATGGGCAGCATCGCTCACGCGACGATGCTAGGGAAAACCGGCATCATCGATCCGGCGGAATCGGAAAAAATCATTACGGGGCTGGAAGGGATTCTGGCCGATCTCGACAGCGGCGCACTTTCGCTGGATATGGAGGCGGAAGACATCCATATGTTTGTCGAAGCGGAGCTGACCAAGCGGCTGGGAGATACCGGTAAACGGCTTCACACCGCCCGCAGCCGCAACGACCAGGTTGCGGTGGATATCCGGCTTTACCTTCGGGATGAGATCAAGGAAATTTCCGCCGAGGTGCAGGAGCTGATTCAAACACTTTGCGAAATGGCTTCCGAACACACCGAAACCATCATGCCCGGCTACACCCATTTGCAGCGGGCGCAGCCGATTACCTTTGCGCATCACCTGATGGCTTATGCCAACATGCTGCTGCGGGATCTGGGACGGCTTTCCGACACCATGAAGCGTATGAATGTCAATCCGCTCGGAAGCAGTGCGCTGGCGACAACAACCTACCCGATCGACCGGGAAATGACCAGCAGCCTGCTTCATTTTGACGCGCCGATGGCCAATAGCCTCGACGGTGTGTCCGACCGGGATTTCTGCATCGAGCTTGCCTCCGCCATTTCCACCATCATGATGCACCTCTCCCGTTTTTCGGAGGAAATCATCCTCTGGAGCTCCTGGGAGTTCAAGTTTATCGAGCTGGACGATGCCTATGCAACCGGATCGAGCATCATGCCCCAGAAAAAGAACCCCGATGTAGCCGAACTGGTCCGCGGCAAAACCGGACGGGTGTACGGCGATCTGGTCTCCTTGCTTTCGATGATGAAGTCGCTTCCGCTTGCTTACAACAAAGATATGCAGGAGGATAAAGAGGCGATTTTCGATGCGGTGGATACCGTCAAGCTCTGCCTGACCACCTTCACCCCGATGCTGAAAACCGCCCGGATTTTGAAAGAGAATATGCGCGCGGCGGCGGCAAAAGGCTTTATCAACGCCACCGACTGTGCGGATTACCTGGTGAAGAAGGGGATGCCATTCCGGGACGCGTATAAAATTACCGGCACACTGGTCGGCATCTGTGTGGATACCGGCAAAACGCTGGAAACGCTGCCGCTTTCGACCTATCGGGAGCTGTGCGGGCTGTTTGACGAGGATGTGTATGCGGCAATTTCGCTGGAACAGTGTGCGATGGCCCGCAATGTGCTGGGCGGTCCGGCTAAGGAAAGTGTAGAACGGCAGATTGCGCAGGTAAAAGCGGCGCTGGAAACGGCGTAACAGGCAGGAGGAATCCAACTTGAAAACGAAAGTATTTATAGACGGCAGGGAAGGCACCACCGGCCTCCGGATTGAGGAACGCCTTGGCTGTCGGGATGATATCGAGCTGCTGACCATCGATCCGGAAAAACGGAAAGATACAGCCGAGCGGCAGAAGTTTTTGAACGCGGCAGATCTGGTTTTTCTCTGCCTGCCTGACGCGGCGGCCAAAGAGGCGGTTTTCCTGATTGAGAACCCGCACACCCGTGTCATCGACGCTTCCACCGCACACCGGACAGCGCCCGGCTGGGCTTATGGCTTCCCCGAACTCTCCCCGGAATTCCGGCAGGCGATCCAGAACGGCAAACGGATTGCCAACCCCGGCTGCCACGCGACCGGCTTTATTTCGCTGGTCTATCCGCTGGTGCAGAAAGGGATTATGCCGGCTTATTATCCGGTTTGTGCCTTTTCGCTGACCGGATACAGCGGCGGCGGCAAAAAAATGATCGCCGAATATGAGGGGGAAGCCCGCGACCCCGAACTGGATGCCCCCCGCGAATACGGCTTAAACCAGCAGCACAAGCATCTGAAAGAGATGACCGCCATCACCGGACTGGCGAAAGAACCGCTGTTCACTCCGATTGTGTCGGACTATTACAGCGGAATGATTGTCACGGTTCCGGTCTATGGCAGCATGTTGCGCGCCGGATGCAGCGTGGAATTTCTGCATGAGTTTTACGCAGAGCACTATGCCGGCAGCAAATTTGTCACTGTCGCGCCGCTTGGGAAAGAAGCGGAAACACGTGGCTTTCTGAGCGGGAATGCCGCTTCCGGATGGGATGGCTTGGAGATCTATATCACCGGCAACGACGAACGGATTCAGCTGAACGCCCGGTTTGACAACCTGGGGAAAGGTGCTTCGGGTGCGGCTGTTCAATGTATGAATATTATGCTTGGCTGTCCGGAAGAAACGGGACTGCAGCTGTAATAAAGGAGAAACGTTATGAAACTGGTGCAATTTGAGGGATTCTCGTTTGTCGAAGGCGGTATCACCGCTGCCAAAGGGTTTGCGGCGTCCGGCCTTCACTGCGGTATCCGTGCGAATAAATCCAAAAAGGATCTTGGAATGCTGCTCGCCGACCACAACTGCGCGGCGGCAGGCATGTACACCCAAAATAAGGTGAAAGGCGCGCCCATTGCCGTTACCAAAGCCAATATCGCGGACGGTTTCTGCCGCGGCATCATTGTCAATTCCGGCATTGCCAATACCTGCAACGCCGACGGCATCGAAAAGGCGGAGGCTATGTGTAAAATTGCTGCCAAAGCAACCGGCCTTTCCGACAAAGATTTTGCGGTTTCTTCTACTGGCGTTATTGGCCAGCCGCTGCCGCTGGAACCGATTGAAAAGCATGCAGACGCATTGGTTAAGGCGCTTTCTCCCCAAAACCACGCGGATTTTGCTTCCGCCATTATGACGACCGACACCGTGATGAAAGAAGTTGCCGTTTCCTTTACACTGAGTGGCAAAACCTGCCATATCGGTGGCTGCGCCAAAGGTTCCGGCATGATTATGCCCAATATGGCAACCATGCTCTGCTTCCTGACAACCGATGTGGCGATTACACCGGATCTTTTGCAAATTGCGCTGAAACAGGTTGTGGATGAAACTTTCAATATGGTCAGCGTAGACGGCGATACCTCCACCAACGACACGGTTTTGATTTTTGCGTCCGGCGATGCAGGCAATGCGGAAATCCAGGTGCAGGAGGACGACTTCCGCACCTTTGTCAACGCCCTGTTCGCAGTGTTGATGAATCTCTCCCGGATGATCGCAAAGGACGGAGAAGGGGCAACCAAGCTTCTGGAATGTACCGTAATTGGCGCTTATTCCAAAGAACAGGCCAAAATTGTGGCAAAATCGGTCATCAATTCCTCACTGCTCAAAGCGGCGATGTTCGGCGCGGACGCCAACTGGGGGCGTGTCCTCTGCGCTATCGGATATGCCGAAACCGATGTCGACGTCAATCTGGTGGATGTCACCTTTGCTTCGGAAAACGGTGCGATTGAAGTCTGCAAGATGGGCGCTGGGATTGATTTTTCGGAAGAAATCGCCAAGAAGGTTCTCTCAGCAGACGAAGTGAAAATTCTTGTTGACCTGCACGACGGCGAGGAAACTGCAACCGCATGGGGCTGCGACCTGACCTATGACTATGTCCGGATCAACGGCGATTATCGTTCCTGAGGAGGAAGCACAGATGGAAAATATCTCCAATGTGGTAAAAGCGCAGGTTTTGAACGATGCGCTTCCGTATATCCGGAAATACCACGATAAAGTAGTTGTCATCAAATACGGCGGAAACGCCATGACCAGCGAAGAGCTGAAAAATGCCGTGATGAGCGACATTGTCCTCCTCTCCCTGGTTGGAATCAAAACGGTGCTGGTACACGGCGGCGGTCCAGAGATCAGCGAGATGCTCAAACGGGTTGGGATTGCCAGCCGGTTTGTCAACGGGCTGCGCTACACCGACGCGGACACGGCGGAAATTGTTCGGATGGTTCTGGCCGGCAAGATCAACAAATCACTTGTATCGCTTCTGGAGCAGCATGGTGGACAAGCCCTGGGGCTTTGTGGTTCCGACGGCCGGATGATCCGGGTGAAGAAGATGCAAGCCGCTGAAGACCTTGGTTATGTCGGAGAGATTACCAGCGTCAATGTCCGTCCAGTGCTGGATGCGCTGGATAAGGGGTATATCCCGGTCATCGCAACCGTTGCAACTGATGATGAAGGCCAGGTTTATAACATCAACGCCGACACCGCGGCGGCACAGATTGCGGCTGCACTGCGTGCGGAAAACCTGATTCTGATGACGGACATCCGGGGACTTCTGCGTAACAAGGACGATGAATCCACCCTGATTCCCGAGGTACAGGTCAGCGAAGTGCCGCACCTAATCCGGCAGGGCATCATTTCCGGAGGTATGATTCCGAAAATCGAGTGCTGTGTGGAAGCTGTCCGTCGTGGCGTTCCCAAAACCTGCATCATCGATGGCCGGATTAAACACTCCATCCTGATCGAAATCCTTTCCAACGAAGGCGTTGGTACGCTGTTCAAATAAGGAGGAACCGGAATGAATTTTCAAAAAATCAAGGAACAGGATAAGAAAAACATCCTGAACACCTATAACCGTTTTGATGTCTGCATCGAGAGCGGAAAGGGCGCTGTCTGCAAAGATGTCAATGGTAAAAAATACATCGACTTCACCTCCGGGATCGGCGTCAATTCGCTTGGATTCTGCAATCCGGAATGGGTAAAGGCGGTTTCAGAGCAAGCTGGAAAACTGGCGCATATCTCCAATCTGTATTACACCATTCCGGACAACGAGCTTGCCAAAACTCTCTGTGAGCAGACCGGGTATAGTGCTGTGTTTTTCGGTAATTCCGGTGCGGAAGCCAACGAAGGCGCCATCAAAACAGCACGCAAATACAGCTTTGACAAATATGGTGCCGGCCGCGATCAGATCATCACCCTGGTCAATTCTTTTCACGGCCGGACGGTGACCACCCTTGCTGCTACAGGACAGGATGTCTTCCACCAGTATTTTGGACCGTTCACCGAAGGGTTCCGGTATGCGGAAGCGAATTCGATGGAGTCGGTGGAAAAAGCAACCGACAAAACAGTCTGCGCGGTGATGCTGGAATTTATCCAGGGAGAAGGCGGCGTGATTCCGCTCGACGAAAAATTTGTCAAAGACCTGTTTGCTTTTTGCCGGGAACGTGACATTCTGGTTATCGCGGACGAAGTACAGACTGGTGTCGGCCGGACGGGAAAATTCCTCGCTTCTGAACATTACGGTGTCCATCCTGATATCACTACTTTGGCAAAAGGGCTGGGCGGCGGCCTTCCGATCGGCGCTTTTCTGGTGGAGGAACGGCTCAAACCGGTGATGGGTTATTCCAGTCATGGCTCGACCTTTGGCGGCAACCCAATTGTCTGTGCTGGTGCGAATGTTGTGCTCCGGACTGTCTGCAACGAAAAATTCCTGCGGGAAGTTGCGGCAAAAGGGGAAAAACTCAAAGCTTGCCTGTTGGTTTGTGAGGATGTTGTATCTGTTACCGGTAAAGGGCTGATGCTTGGTATCCAGCTGAAAAAGAAAACAGCTGCTGAGGTGGCGAAGGCTTGTCTTGAAAAGGGATTACTGGTTCTGACTGCTAAGGATAAGGTTCGGCTGCTGCCGCCGCTCACCATTACGGATGATGAGATAAAACAAGGGTTGCAGATTCTGTGGGATGTTTTGTCATAAAGGAGGATTCTATGAAGCATTTACTGAAATTGAGCGACTGGTCGAAAGAAGAGATTCTGGATACCCTGAATCTTGCCGATCAGCTGAAATATGAATTGAAACATGGGATTACGCATCATCATCTGGCAGGCCAGACGCTAGGTATGATTTTCCAAAAGTCCTCCACCCGTACCCGCGTTTCCTTTGAAACCGGTATGTATCAGCTTGGTGGGCAGGCGCTCTTTTTGAGCAGCCGTGACCTGCAGATTGGGCGAGGAGAGCCGGTACAGGATACCGCGCGTGTCCTTTCCCGGTATCTGGATGGAATTATGATCCGCACCTTTGCCCAGCAGGAAGTGGAAGACCTTGCCAAATACGGCTCCATTCCGATTATCAACGGTTTGACCGATTATTGCCATCCCTGCCAGATTCTTGCGGATCTGATGACTGTCCGGGAACATAAGGGCAGTCTGGAGGGCTTAAAGCTCTGCTATATCGGCGATGGAAACAATATGGCAAACTCTTATATTGTCGGTGCGCTGACTGTTGGCATGAGGGTGGCGATTGCCTGCCCGAACGATTATCGTCCGGATCCGTTTGTACTGGATTTTGCCAAGGCGTATGGAGATCGTTTCTCGATTTCTAGCAATGTCCTGGATATGGCAGCCGGAGCGGATGTTGTCTGTACCGATGTCTGGGCTTCGATGGGGCAGGAAGGAGAAGCGGCTGTCCGTCAGAAAGCATTTGCCGGTTTCCAGGTAAACGACGACGTAATGGCAGCAGCCAATCCGGGCGCGATGGTGCAGCATTGCCTGCCTGCACATCGGGAAGAAGAGATCACCGCCAAAGTATTTGAAGAACATGCAGATGAAATTTTTGATGAAGCAGAAAATCGTTTGCATGCGCAGAAAGCGGTTATGGTCAAACTGATGGCGAAAAATAAATAGAATAAAACCCGCCAAAGTCGGAAAACTGGAAACAGATGACCGATTTTGGCGGGTTTTTGCAATTTTGGACAGTACCGCATAGGATAAAAAGACTGTAACAGAAATGGGGAGGTTTTGCGGAATGCGAAACAGTTTGCTATGGGCTTCCATTGGAACCGGATTTACATTTTTAATGACAACTGCCGGTTCCGCGCTCGTTTTTTTCTTTAAACAAGGAATTAAACCGGCATTTCAACGGGTATTTTTAGGGTTTGCGGCTGGTGTTATGATAGCGGCTTCGGTATGGAGTCTTTTAATTCCGGCGATTGAAGAAGGGGAGGCTCTTGGAATGCCGGGGTGGCTTCCGGCAGCCGGTGGACTGGTTCTTGGAGCTTTATTCTTGTTGGGATTGGATTCTTTGATGCCGCACCTTCATCCAGGCGCGAAAAATCCGGAAGGGAAAATCACGTCTCTTAAACGGAGTTCTCTGCTATTTCTGGCGGTGACACTTCATAACATTCCGGAAGGAATGGCGGTTGGCCTAGCGTTTGCATTAGCATCGCAGCAGGGTGGTGAAACAG
This sequence comes from uncultured Clostridia bacterium, assembly GCA_944382875.1. Lineage (GTDB taxonomy): Bacteria > Bacillota > Clostridia > Oscillospirales > Ruminococcaceae > Merdivicinus. The sequence continues at coordinate 135,207 of CALWNQ010000002.1, read as the reverse complement.
GCGGATTCATGGCGGCAATGGCGCTTGCAATCGGAATTGGCATCCAGAACTTTCCGGAAGGTACAGCTATCACCCTACCGCTCCGGCAGGAGGGGATGAGCCGCGGTAAAGCCTTTTTATACGGAGCTTTGTCCGGCATTGTGGAACCGTTATTCGGGATTCTGGTTGTGATGGCAGCAGGGCCTGCAACCCTCGTCATGCCGTGGCTTTTAAGCTTTGCGGCAGGCGCGATGCTCTATGTGGTGGTAGAGGAACTCATCCCGGAAGCTCATCTGGGCGATCACTCCAACGCCGGAACACTCGGCGTCATCGGCGGATTTCTTGTCATGATGATTCTCGATGTGATGCTGGGCTAATCAGCCGAGTGTGATTTCTCCCGCAAAACTGGCGGCAAAGATTTCCCGGATCAAATCCGGGGAATCGGTTTGTCCCAGCGCCCACATCAACTTGGTCACAGCGGCTTCAGTGGTCATGTCGCCGGCTGGAATGGCACCGGCTTCCAGGATCTTTCTGCCGACCTCATAAATGGAGAAATCGCTGCTGTCATAAAGGCACTGGCTGCAAACCACAACGGCCACTCCTTTTTCCACCAGCATCCGGATTTTCTCTGAAAGATCCCGCCGGATGAAGTGCAGCCCTCCTGCGCCGAACGCCTCCAATATTACGCCGCGGTACGGCATCTTGGCCAGCATGTCAAAAATTCCCGGATTGGTTCCCGGAATTAGTTTGAGCAGAAAGACATCGTTGCAAAGCCGGCAGTTCAGTGCGGTTTTGCCTGTTGGTGCAGGGAAGGAATCATAAACTTTTAATCCATTGGCAAATACTTCGGCGCGCAGCGGAGCGTTCACACTGGCGAAAGCGTCATACCCCATGGCGCGGACCTTGACAGCTCGACATCCGCGGATAATTTTGTGGTGGAACGCAACGCTGACGCCCGGAATCCCGGCTTCCGCTGCCGCAAACGCTGTTGCGAGATTGCCCATGGCGTCTGAGAGCGGGGAGGTAATCGGGAGCTGAGAACCGGTTAAAATTACCGGCTTCTGCAAATTTTCCAGCATAAAGGTCAGCATCGAAGCGGTGTATGCCATGGTGTCTGTTCCGTGGGTGATGACCACTCCGTCACAGGAGGGCAGAACCTCGAAAACCGAGCGGGCAATGAGCTGCCACTCTTCGGACTGAATGTTTGATGAATCCAGATTCAGGATATTCCGGCAGGTAATCTGATATTTTTTAGACAGCGTTTCCACCGCGTAAACAAGCGCAGGCGGGGAAACAGCAGGGGAGAGACCATCCTCTCCGGAAACGGATGCGATGGTCCCTCCTGTGGTAAAGAGTACAAAATGTTTCATTTTAAATCCTTTCCGCAGCGGGACAGTTCGGCAAGAGCTGTTTCGACTGCGGCCTTTTTTTCAAGATAGTTTTCCCGGTTTTCGTATTCGGCATACCAGACATAGGCGTCCGTCAGATCACAGAGCATCCGGTAAAGTTTCCGCTTGATGCTGCGCTCCGGTGTATCTATTGGGATATTCCCGTATCCGGCAATAAAATCTTCGGTCATCATCCAGGGGGTTGCAAAATCGTAATCCGGATCACCGAAAAAGGCGCGGTCGCCGTCGATAATGGCGGCAACATTCCATTGCCCGTGATCCTCCTGAACCAGAACATTGCCTTCCCACAAATCCGTGTGGACCAGCCGCGGTTTCTGTACCTGGTCAAACAGCGGGGAATAGCCGGCAAAAAGACAAGAAATATCGTCCAATAGAGAATCTTCCATCAGATTTTCTTTGCGCAGCATCCGGGCGATGTCCGAAAGTTCATCCAGTATCGCCTCCGACCAGCGGGAAAAGCCTTTTCCGGAAACAACTTTGGCTACTCGCCCGAAACAGGGGCCGCCAATGCTGTGCAGCATCGCCATATAACGGCCGGTTTGGCGGTAAAGTTCCGATTTGGCTGATTGTGGGACCGAAGAATCGGAAAGGGAAACAGACGGAATATATTCCACCAACATATAGTCGCGGTTCACCAATTTTTTAGATGTATCCACCGCCAACAGTCGGGAACAGGGGATATTGTGCTGACTGCACAGGCGGTCGACTTCCGCTTCTGCCTCCATCAGATTGTATTCAAAGGGCAGCAGGAGATCTCTCCGCACCGGGCCGGCACGGAGGACAACTGAAGGATAACCGGCATAATCAATCCGGACAGTGTTGTTGAACAATCCGCCCTTTAGTACCGTAATTTCCCGAATAGTCTGGTTGGGAAAATGATGTGCAGAAATAGACTTTACTTCTTCTTCGGTAAGGGGGCGGGCAATCCGCGATGTTTCAATCATCAGGAATTCTCCTTTAAATGCAGGGCATTTCGTTGCCGCCGCAAACCGGAAGATAAACACCGGTGATAAAGCCAGCTAACTCCGAAGCAAGGAAAAGAACTGCGTTTGCAATATCTTGGTCTTCTCCACGGTGTTTAAGTGGAACCTTTGCTGCATAAGCGCTGTCGTCACCCGGATTTTTACGCCAGTTGTCGGAAATCATCCAGCCGGGAGCCACTTGGTTGACCGTAATGCCGTCAGCGCCAACCTCTTTTGCGAGGACGCGGAAAATCCCGTCCATCCCGCGTTTAGCGGAAGCATATGCCGATTGTCCCGGGAAAACCTGCATAGCACACTCGGTATTGATTCCGATAAATCTGCCCCACTTTTTCCGCTGCATGGCCGGAATAAAGGCTTTGGCCATATTCACATTGTGGAGAACACAGCTGGCAAATTGGCTTTCATAATCCGAAATCGGCTGCTCCAGAACGGTCGTCCATGGGGTGTATTGAATTACCGCCGCATCGACTACAATATCCGGCTCCCCCAGTTTGGTAAGGACGGCATCTTTCATCACCATAACATCGGCAAGTTTCGTGATATCCGCTTGGAAAATTTCCGCCCGGACGCCAATATCTCGGATTTCATCGGCTAAAGCTTCCGCACGGTCCTTCCCATGCAGGTATTGGATGGCAATATCCGCCCCCGCTTTTGCAAGGGTACGGGCAATCACACGGCCCAGTTCTCCGGATGCACCAGTGATGATAGCCAGTTTTCCGCTGAGATCAATCGAGATCATACAAATTCCGCCTTTCTATTTCAGTTCCGCAATCGTCACGCCGTCTTCGCCTTCTCCATATACGCCAAGCCGGAAACTGCGGATATTTTTATGTTGCTTGAGGTGTTTCTGAACAGCTGTCCGCAGAGCTCCAGTGCCGCGGCCGTGGATGATGGTAATCTGATGGACGTGGGTCAGGACAGCGTTATCAATAAAAGCATCCAGTACAAAAATAGCCTCATCAGTTGTCATACCGCGGAGATCACACTCGGTAGAGGCACTTCGCCCTGCTACATTCATTGTTTTTTTGACAGATCCGCGCTGAGAGGAAAGTTTATTGCCGTTAAACTGAACTTTTTTGCGTTCAATCAATCGGACATTTTCCAGCTTGACTTTGGTTTTAATTAAACCGGCTTGAACCATGACAGTGCCCGAACGGTCGGGATCCTGCAATACAGTTCCTTCCTTGTCGATGTCTACAATCAGCACGGTGTCGCCTTTTTTGAGCGGCCGGGGAAGGGTATAGCCTTCGTTGCTGTCGCGGTTTGCAACCGGGTTTGCAGTATCGTGCATTTTATCCAGTCTGGAGCGGAGCTGAGAACGGGCTGCGAGCGCTTTTTTGGAGAACTCCGCTTTGTCCTGTTCTTTACGGATTTCGTTTAGCTCGTCCATCAGCGCCGTTGCCTGTCCCTGCACTTCCGAAACAATCCGCATTGCCTGCTGTTTCGCTTTTTCCACCTCTGCCGCGCGTTCTTTCGCCAGCTTCTGCTGGTAGTCCCGGATTTCACGGCGTGTGGCTTCAATCTCCGCTTTGGCAATTTCCACTTCCTGAATCTTGTTTTCGTAATCCTGACGGGAAGATTCCAGTGATTCGATCACATCTTCGAACCGCTTGTTTTCGTTTTGAACGAGCTCTTTGGCGTGATCAATGATTTTGTCCGAAAGGCCCAGCTTCTGGGAAATGGCAAATGCGTTGGAACGTCCCGGAACGCCGATCAGCAGCCGATAGGTGGGCTTTAAGCTCTCTACATCAAATTCGCAGCAGGCATTTTCCACCTTTTCGGTTTGCAGCGCATACATTTTCAGCTCGGCATAGTGGGTAGTTGCCGCTACCCGGCAGTTCCGGCGGCGGAATTCCTCCAGAATGGAAATTGCCAGCGCCGCACCCTCGATTGGGTCGGTTCCGGAACCAAGCTCGTCGGTTAATACCAGCGAACGGTAGTCAGCTTCTTCCAAAATAGAAATCAGGTTGGTCATGTGTGCGGAGAAAGTGGAAAGAGACTGTTCAATGCTCTGTTCGTCGCCAATGTCGACCAGAATGCTTTCAAAGGTGGATACTGTGGACCCGGAAGAAACGGGGATCAGCAAACCGCACATTGTCATCAGGGTGAGCAATCCAATGGTTTTCAGAGTAACAGTTTTACCGCCTGTGTTCGGTCCCGTTACCACCAGGCAAGAAAAATCGCCGCCCAGATGGACATCAATCGGTACGACTTTTTTTGGATCAATCAGTGGATGGCGCGCCTTTTTTAGTTCAATATAGCCGTTTTCGGTGATCTCCGGCATAATGGCGTTCATTTTGGATGCAAGCCGGCTTTTGGCAAATAGGAGATTCAAATCCATCAATTTTCCAAAAAGCAGGATGATATCCTCTCCACATTCCGCACAGCGGGCGGAAAATTCGGCGAGAATCCGCTCGATTTCCTCTTTTTCTTTTGCCTGCAAAACACGGATTTCGTTGTTCGCTTCGACAACGCCCATCGGCTCGATGAAATAGGTGGAGCCGGAAGCGGAGGTGTCGTGGACGAGTCCTTCGATTTCGCTGCGGTATTCCGCTTTGACCGGCACCACAAAACGTCCGTCCCGCATGGTGACAATGGCGTCCTGTAAATACTTCTGAAAGGAGCTGGAATGGATGAGCTTATCCATCCGTTCGCGAGCTTTCAGCTGGGTCTGCCGGATTTTGCGGCGGATTGCCAGAAGTTCTCCCGAAGCGGTGTCCGCAATTTCTTCTTCACTGATGAATGCAGCGGAAATGTCCCGTTCCAGTGTCTGATTGGTGTAGAGGGAAAAGAGGTCTTCAGTGATCGAGTTTTCCTCTTCCTCAAACTGCCGTGCCCATTGCAGAAGGGAGCGGGACTGGCGCAGCACCGAGCCGATGTTCAAAAGGTCGCGGGGGGACAGAACACCGCCTGCCATTGCGATTTTTACCCGTCCGCCGGGATCACTCAATCCGGAAAAGCCCGGTGTACCAAAACGAACGGAGAGATTGAATGCGTCGTCGGTCCGTTTGAGTGAACGGACCACTTCGTCTAAATCAGTTTCCGGCTGGATAGACAGGGCCATATTGCGGGAGGTTTCGCAGCAGGTTTCGTCTGCGAGCATTTCCAGTACCTTGTCCAGTTCCAGAACACGGGTGTATTTTTGGTGAATCATATCAAATACCTCGTTATTGATGATTGATAGAAGAAACAAATGCGCGGCTTTTGGCGGTCAGTTCCACCCAGACCGGCAAAAATCCGCTTTTATAGGCGCAGCGAACCGATTTGATATTGGACCAGGCCGCACAGTAAAACGGAACGATCCCCTTTTCGAGAATTTCCGCAGCAAGCCGGCTTACCAGAGCCGCCCCTACGCCTGACTGGCGGTATGCGGGCAGCACATCGATCCCAATCTGCCACATGGTATCGCAGTCCGCCGAAGCACCGGCCAGACCGATCAGCTCACCGTTGTGATATGCGCCGGCGCCGATGACATCCAGATGTTTGCGCCTTTCACAGAGCGCGTTGCTCCAATCGGCAGTATAGAGCGGCGCAAAATCCTTTTGGGAAAGCATCCGGACCTCAAACGGGCAGGGAAGCGATTGGAGTTTATTCACATCCGGAAGAAAATATTCCGCCATAAAGCAGACTTGTAAATCAAATGGCGCTAAAATCTCACTGAGTACATGCAGATTTGGCGTTTCAAAGCAGTGTTCTGCCGGGAAACGGTTGATGTATCCGGAAACAGCCTCTTTCAGCTCCGGTGAAACCGACGCCACAATATTGTTTCCATAGGAAACCAGATCGCAGTCAAAGGGGAGCTGGAGATAACGGCGGGCGCTGGGATTCTCGGCGGAAAGGACGGTAACGTTTTCGTGTTTGAGAAAATCCTCCGGTCTGCATCCGGAATCGATTGCAGACTGCCGCAAAGCGGTCTGTAAAATTATTTGATTTGTCATAAAGTTCTCATTTGCGGATTATACTGGACAAAGCAGCTTTTGCCTGTTCCTTCTGATCCTTTTTTACATAAAAGATGTATTCCAATTCGGTTTCCAAGTTTTCTCCCAACGTTCCGGTAGTTGTCCGTGATCCAGCCGCAAGGGGAGAAGGACTTTTGCGGTTTACAGTCTTGATGGCATATTCAATATTATTTTCGGAAAGAATTTGCTGGATTTTTGCCTGTTCCTGCATGGAAAAAGTAGTTGCCAGTTCTTTTCTGTTAAAAATATTCATACAAAATCCTCCTCAACGAATAGATTTGTAAAAATCAAGCGATTTAAACTGTCCACCGGTCTGACAGAGGGTGAAATATTCGGCAGTGCTCTCCAGAGCACGTTCACTGTCGGGATTCAGCCGGAAAGAAAAAATTTTTTCGTCCGGAGCCTCACATATGTAGCGCATCGCCAGAAAAACCGGCTGCGGGAGCACAATTTTCGGACGATCCGGCGGCATAACACCCACACATTCCGGACAGAAGAGTGTGCCGTCAACCGGAAAAAAGATAAGATTTTCCTCCGCACCGCAGCGCAAACAGCCGCTCAAATCGGGGGCAAAGCCGGAAACCGAAAGGAGCCGGAGCTCATAAACTGCTTTGAGAAAGGAAGGGGAGCGTTTTTCCTTTTCCAGCATCCAAAGGGTGTTGAGTAGTAACTTTAAACAGATGCCCCCATTGTCGCGGTCGGGCAGGATGAACCGGGTAAGCTCACAAAAATAGCTTGCCAGAGAAATTTTCGTCAAATCCATTCGCAGGTCATAAAAATTCTGGTTCAGATCTGCCGAATTGACAACATAACCGCTTTTGCCGGCATACAGACAGAAATCGCTGTATGCCAGCACTTCAGCTGCGGCGGAGAGGGAAGAGCGGCCGCCATTGACTTTGCGGGCAATGGCTTCAATCAGCCCCATATCCTCGGTGAGAATGACTAACTTTTTGTCCTGATCCCGCATCGGGATCTGTCCCAGGACAATCCCGCGGGTTTTGACGGTCAAAAACTGCCCCTCCTTTTTGTTCCATGGACTTATACAATAAATAATCGGCAACGGTGCCGGTTTGTTCAAAGTGTTTCCAGGCATTTTGCAGCGAATGATTTTCCATAATATTGTCCTCCGGCGATCGATGTGCGGGAATTCTCCCATTCATATCATATCCGCCAGAGCCGGTTTTAGTGATGGAAAAAATTACGGCTGTTTCTTAATATTCTAGCAAATACTTATTCCTCATATCGTAAGCCAACCTGCTTGATGGCATTTTCGTTGTTTCGCCAGTCATCCCGGACCTTAACCCAGCATTTGAGGTTGACTTTGGCATCTAGAAAAGCTTCCAGATCGGCCCGCGCGTCCGACCCAATTTTTTTGAGCATGGCGCCGCCTTTTCCGATAATCATCCCTTTGTGGCTGTCCCGTTCGCAATAGATGGTGGCTTCGATATCCAGAATCCTGCCTTCCGGACGTTCCCGCATCTTTTCAATGTCCACCGCTGTGCCGTGGGGGATTTCGTCCCGCATGTTGCGGAGGATTTTTTCCCGGATAATTTCAGCAGCAATGGCGCGTTCCGGCTGGTCAGTCAGTGTATCCTCCGGGAAAAAGTGCGGGCCTTCTTCGGTGTGTGTGCGCAGCTCGTCCATCAGGGTGGAAATTCCTTCATTTTCGGTGACGCTCACTGGAACAACAGCACAAAATTCATACAGAGAACTGAGTTCCGCAATTCTTGCAAGCAGCTGTGATTTATCGATCAGGTCGGTTTTATTGATGACCAAGATAACCGGCAGATGACGGGCTTTAAACTGTTCAATCAGCGAAAGCTCTTCTTCGTTCATTTTACCCATCGGCTCCACCACAAATAACACCAAATCCACATCCGCCACACTGTCGGTTACAACCTTGTTCATATGGTTGCTCAGTTTGGTTTTGGGCTTGTGGATACCGGGGGTATCTAGAAACACCCACTGATAGATGTCTTCGGTCAGGACGCCGGTAATCCGGGTTCTGGTAGTCTGCGGCTTAGAGGAAACGATCGCGATTTTTTCCCCGAGCAATGTGTTCAGCAAGGATGATTTGCCAACATTTGCCTTGCCGACAATCGCGATAAATGCGGATTTTGTATTCATAGTTTCTCCTTATATTTTGCTTTGAGTTTTGGATATTGGGTAATGATAACCCAGGATATAATCAAAAGAGCAGGGTAAACAAGAAAAAAGAATCCTCCCTGTAACCCATAGTTGTGGTATTGTCCGCCTTGGTAAAAAATGAGCTGCCAGATTCCACTGCCAACAAGTTCACAAGCGAGCATTGAGGTTCCCCATCGTTTGATGCCTTTTCGATTGATACAGCAGCGGGGGATAATAAAAGCACTGAGACATAATACACATCCGCTTAAAAACCATTGGATACCCACAATTTGCTGCCAATGAATCAGACAAAATAACATACTAGACTCTCCCTTCAGTCTCGAAACAGTGTGTTTCCGTGGAAAACAAACCAAAGCCCCGCGCCAGCCAATAAAAGGAAACCAGCCAAAAGCAGAGGAGTATACAGAATCTGTTCTGCTGTCGAAAGGAGGCGGTTCCAATCTCCGAATAAACAGATTCCAACCACTGTGGCTGCGATAGCAGCAACCAACACCGCTCCAGCTGCCACATCTTTTGCAATCCGGGCAAGATTGTGGTAAGCCGGGCTTGCCAGATTCACCAGCGCTTCCAATGCGGTATTAACCGCTTCAAAGGCAATGACTGCCCCCATCGCCAGAAATAGAATTGCATACTGATTTCGTTCCAGCTGATAAACATGGGAAAAAGCGGTGACGATAACCGCCGCCGCCAGATGGATGCGCATATTCCGTTCGTTTTTGATACAAAAACGAACCCCTCTGAACGCAAATGTAAAGCTTTTTACCAGTGCGCGTGTTTGTTTTTCAAAATCGTTCTTCATTCTCCCATTACATAGCTTGCGCCGCGCGGAATCCCCAGCATGGTAAGGACAGTTTCTTCTTTCTCCCGCATCCGCACAGCAGCCAGTCCGCCTTCTTCGTGGTCATAGCCGAGCAGATGGAACATGGAGTGTACGGTTAAAAAGCCAACTTCTCTTTGCAGCGAATGGCCAAAGGTGTTAGCTTGCTCCACTGCCTTGGGCATTGAAATGACGATATCGCCAAGGAGAAGAGCACCGGTTTCCTCGTTCCGGTCATATTTGCCGTTCTCACCGAGCGGGAAGCTTAAGACATCGGTGGGCATATCCTTGCCACGGTGTTTTGCATTGAGTCGTTGGATTTCTTCGTTGTTGACAAAGGAAACAGAAATTTCTGCGTCTTCGGTAAAGTTTTCTTCCCGAAGTGCTGCATTGCAGCAGCGCCGGACAAGCAGGCGGATCCCAGTTGGAATTTTTACATCGTTCTGACGGTTGGAAATGATTACTTTGACCTTATTCATGTCTTGATTTGCCCTCCTCATAGTATTTATCATAAGCTTTTATGATATCCTGAACTAATTTGTGCCGCACAACATCCTTGTCACTGAAGCGGACAATTGCAATATCGTCCACATTTCGCAGCACCCGCATGGCTTCCACCAAACCGGACTTTTTATTATCTGGCAAGTCGATCTGTGTAATGTCGCCGGTTATAATAATTTTGGATCCAAATCCCAGTCTGGTTAAGAACATCTTCATCTGTTCCCGCGTGGTATTTTGCGCTTCATCCAAAATAATGAAAGACTCATCCAAAGTGCGTCCACGCATATAGGCAAGCGGCGCAACCTCAATGCTGCCACGTTCCTGATACCGCATAAAATTTTCCGAACCCAGAAAATCAAATAGCGCATCATACAGCGGGCGCAGGTAAGGATCCACCTTATTCTGTAAATCGCCGGGTAAAAATCCCAGTTTTTCACCTGCCTCTACAGCTGGGCGCGTTAGAATAATCCGGCTAACTTCGCCGGCACGGAAAGCATTGACTGCCATAGCAACTGCCAGATAGGTTTTTCCGGTTCCGGCTGGCCCAATCCCTAGTGTAATGGTGTTTTGCTGGATCATTTTGATATAGCGTTTTTGTCCGATTGTTTTGGGATGAACTGGCTTGCCTTTTTGGGTGATGCAAATTGCCCGTTCTCCGAGCGAAGAAAGCTCCTGCTCATGCCCTTCGCTGACCAAGGAAATCGCGTATCGAACATTCAGTTCGTCAATTTCTTTTCCCTGTGTTGCCAGTGGTAAGAGAGCTTCAATCGCTTTGGTGCAGGAGGCAACCGCATCCGGTTCTCCGATAATTTTTAAGTCACAACCACGGAGTATGATTTCCACCTGATACTCTTTCTTTAATATTTCAAAATTCTTGTCATAGCTGCCGCAGAGAGCGACTCCTTCCTGCGTATTGCTCATGGTAATCAGCTGTTCTGCCAAAAATTACACACCTTTCCTGAAAGGAAGAAAATATTCAAATTACTGTTATTATACCATAGAAATTTCGGTTTGTATCTATACGATTTACACAAATTTTTTCATAATTTTACACTGAATAAACGTGCAGATATCACGATTCTACTTTTTTATGCGCAGAAAAATAGGATTATTTCAAAAAAACATTTTATAATATGACAAATCAAATAAAAAATGAAATATTATTTCTGTGAAATTATACGAATTGCTGCTATTTTATTTACATAATTCGACTTTTTGCTTTTTTTGTGGCTCTGGCCTGACCACAACAGCACAAAGAAATGACTCCGCTTTAGCGGAGTCATCTTTGATTATTCTAAATTTCTTTTCATGACAGCAGCAATTTCATCGGCTTTTTGCTGCATTAATTCCATATCTTGCCCTTCAATCATAATCCGTACCATTGCTTCTGTTCCGGAAGGACGGATCAAAACACGGCCGCTGTCTTCAAAAAGCCGCTCGGTACGGCGAATAGTTTCCATAATTTCCGCGTCGTCAATATAATCGTATTTTCTTTCATTCTGGACTGGAACATTTACGATTACCTGCGGCAGGATTGTCATCACCGAAGCAAGTTCCGACAGTTTCTTTCCGGTATGGCGCATGACCGAAAGAAGTTGCAGCGCTGTAATCAAACCGTCGCCGGTTGTGTTGTGTTCCAGAAATATAACATGGCCGGATTGTTCGCCGCCGAGGACATCGCCTTCTTCCAACATTTTTTCCAGTACATACCGGTCGCCAACCTTTGTTTTCGGAACACGGATGCCTTGACGGTCAGCCATCTGGAAAAAGCCAAGGTTTGACATAATGGTAGCAACGATGGTGTCGTTTTTCAGTTTGCCTGCATTTTTTAAATAATTGCCACAGATTGCCATGATCTGATCGCCGTTGACAAGGTTTCCATTTTCATCCACAGCAAGCAAACGATCTGCATCACCGTCAAAAGCAAACCCGATATCCGCGCCGCATTCCACGGTTAATCGCTGGATATCCTCCATATGGGTAGAACCACAAGCAGCGTTAATATTGGTTCCATTGGGTTCATTATGGATAACAGTTAGATCGACGCCCAGTTTTTTCAATGCTTGGGGAGCAGTAAAGGAAGCGGAGCCGTTTGCACAGTCAACAGCAACCTTGATTCCATCCAGACGGGTGTCAATTGTGGTGAGGATATAGCTTACATAATCGTCAACCGCGGTGGAAATGGGTTCGACTGTTCCGACAGCGGCACCGGAAGGAAGATCCATACTATGTACCGCGCCACGAACAATTGCTTCAATCCGGTCTTCCAGCGCATCATCGAGCTTATAACCGTCTTTGTTGAAGAATTTGATCCCGTTATATTCCATAGGGTTATGGGAAGCGGAAATCATTGCGGCTGCATCGGCTTTGTATTCACGCGTCAGGAGAGCCAATGCAGGGGTAGGAATAATACCAACCGGAATTGTAACAGCCCCTGCTGCACAAAAACCAGCTGTTAATGCGGCTTGTAGCATATCGCCGGAAATTCGGGTATCTTTGCCAATCAGGATGCGAGGTTTTTCGGTGCAGCTAGCAGTCAGCACCATGGCAGCGGCGCGCCCAATATTAAAACAGGTCTGTGCGGTTAATTCAGTTCCGGCAACGCCGCGAACTCCATCAGTACCAAATAATCTTGCCATATTAAATGTCCTTTCCAGATAATATTGTAAACAAACAAAACATACAAAACTAAAACTACTATACCACATTTCCCGAAAAAAATCAAATAGAATTTGACGAACGAGATATAAATATTGAAGAAAAGAGGAGGATTTTTCTTGACATGTTTAAAATATATTTTCTAAAGTAGGAAGCTGTTGATGGAACAGATTGCGAATCATATATGAGGCTAATTTAATTTCTGTGACAGCATCATCGGTTTGATTGTTATCCAGAAGGAGATTGCAACGTTCCAGTTGTTCGCTAAAGGTAAGCAATGGGTCTTCGTGAACAAACAAGCCGATCTTCGGTTCATTACGCTCCCAGTCCTGTTGGATTTCCCGTAACTGTTCCAAAGCAGTCTGTGGTTCTGTTTCTGCAAGATAAGCGGTTTTTTTCAAAGAATCCGATATTTCTTTGCTGTAAAAATCAAGGGCAGTCAGAGAAAAAATGCCGCTGGCAATAATTGCCGTGAGAATAGAACAAATTATCATAAGTCGTTTCATTTGCATGATCCTTTTTTTACAGAATTTTTGGGAATAATCAGATAAGTTTTCTGTTGATCGGCGGTCATAATAAATATCTGATCTATAGAGAACCCTTCTTTTTTCAATGTACGGTCCAGCCATTTTCGCTCCAAAGAAGCCGCTTCCATTGCGCCTTTTACAATTTTTCCGTCACTGATAACCATAACTGGTGGATTTTGACTGCTGCCAGTTAGACCAATCATATCAGCCGTTAACGGCTGTGCCCCGTATTTTTGTAATACGCTGACTTTCCCCGTCGTTTCCACAACGGCGTATTGTACATCTTCAATATGAAAAACACCGGAGCCGCGAAGGGATTCCATCAGGTCATCAATGGAAAAACGTAGGTCCTTCATTGCTTTTTGGTCGATGGAACCGTTCCGGATGATAACAACTGGTTTTCCTGAAACAAGCTTTCGAAATTTGCTGGATTTTAGGGATATGCTGGATGTAATCAGCTCAAAACCGACCAGCACAATAATTGGAATCACTCCCATAATCATTGGAATGGAATTGTCCTCAATCGGAAGGGAAGCGATATTGGAAATCAAAATGGTGATGACCAGCTCAGATGGCTGCAATTCGCCGATCTGTCGTTTCCCCATCAGGCGGATGCAGAAAATGATCAGCAAATAGAGCAGTGCGGCACGGATCAGTACAATCATATGAATTCTCCTTTTGTATAGAACCATCGGTTCTGCACATACTTTCAGACAGCAGGCTGTTGCTTATAGTATCGCAGCAATCCGGGAAAAATATGCAAAAGGATGTGAAGTTATGGAGAAAGAGAATCGGGTAACCGGAGATCTCAGCACCGACCTTGTCCGTCTGCGGGAAATTTCCCACAATACCGCCGATTTGATTACCCGGCCAATTACAATCTGCGGAATCCGGTTGAGTTTTGTGATGACAGAAGGAATGGTAGATCTCAACAAACTGGATCAGGCTTTGATCCGCCCGCTACTCAGCAGGAATTTTGAAAATGGGGAAGAGATTTTTAGCTGGATGGAACAGACTACAGTTGTGGGAGATGTAAAAGATGTCTTTGAATATGGCCAGATTCTGTCCCTTGTTATGACCGGGTTCCTTGCAATCCTGGTGGACGGCGTTCCGCGCAGCTTGGTATTAGGGGTACAGGGGTATCCGTACCGGTCCATCTCGGAACCGAACAGCGAAGTCAATGAAAAAGGTTCGCGCGAAAGCTTTACCGAACCGCTAAAAATTAATTTGACGATGGTACGGCGTCGGATGCGGTCGGGGAGTGCGTGTTTTGAAACCTTTGAGGTTGGCAGTGAGAGCAGAACACTTGGCTGTATGATTTATAAACCGGAAGCTGTTAGTCCGGAGCTTTTGCGGGAAGTGCGCCGCAGACTGAATCAGATCAATCTGAAGGTTGTGCTGGATACCGGATATCTGCAACCGTTTTTGGAAGGGAAATCCTTTACCTTATTCAGTGAAGTTGGGATGAGTGAACGGCCGGATACGGTCTGCGCCAAAGTGTTGGAAGGAAGGATTGCCATTCTGTTGGATGGAACGCCGTTTGCCCTGATTGCGCCATACCTGTTTTCCGAGAATTTTCAAAGCTTTGATGATTATTGCAGAAAGCCCTACTTTGCAACCTTCATCCGTTTGCTAAAATATATATCCTTTTTTATCAGTATTTTCCTTCCTGGTGCGTATGTGGCGATTGCGACTTTTCATCCGGCGGTACTGCCGCATGCTTTGCTTTTTAACATAGCTTCGGCGGAAGAAACAACTCCGTTCCCGCTCGTGTTTGAAGCGTTGATAATCCATTTTCTTTATGAAATTATGCGGGAAGCTGGGTTGCGGCTTCCGCGGCCGGTTGGGCATGCGGTCAGTATTGTGGGGGCGCTTGTAATTGGAGATGCGGCAGTTACAGCGGGTATTATCGGCGCACCAATGGTAATGGTTGTTGCGCTGACTGCAATCAGTTCCTTTGTAGTGCCGTCTCTTTATGAGCCGGTAATGGTTCTGCGGTTTATTTTTATTATTTTGGGGGGAACAACAGGAATATATGGAATGGCGCTTGCCGGTGCGCTGCTGCTCTGTAGTATTTGTCAGATCAACAGTTTAGGTGTTCCGTACACAGCGCCGATTAGCCCGTTTACACTTTCTGCAATGCGGGATATATTGTTCCGTGCAGGATGGAGGCGGATGGCAGGGAAATCGATAAAAATTCAAAATCTGTGGGGGAGCGACCTGACAAGGAGGAAAGAAAAATGAAAACAGCTCAAATTTCCGGTGCACAGCTGGTATTGCTCCTTTTTTTGTGCCGTTCCTTTAATATGCTGACAGCGGATATGCACAACGTGACGGGACATTATGGGATGGAACAGCTTTTGGCTATTCCATTGTCCTTGTTGTTACAAGCGTTGATTGCGCTTCCCGCATTTTTATTGATGAAAAAATCTAACCGAGGTATGACGGAATCTGCTTTGTGGACAGCCGGAAAAACAGGTGTTATTTTTCCGATGATAAGCTGTGTCTATTTGGTGACAGTCACCGGCATTACCATTTTTAATCTCGCCTCATTTCTTGCCAATGCCATTTATCCGGGTTCTTCCGCCCTGTTTTTTGCAATTGCTCTGACAGCGGCTGCAATGTTTGCTGTTTATCTTGGGCTGGAAGGGCTTTCGCGTGCAGCGGTTATTGTATTTTTCTTTTTTCTTATCTCTCTTTTTCTCACAACCGTTGGTGTTTCGGAACGTATCCAATTGCTGAATATCCGTCCGTTGGAACAGGACAGTCTTTCTGTAATTATAGAAGGAGCATGGAAAATTTTTGCGCGCTCTTCTACAGTGTATCTCTTTGTTTTGTTGGTTCCGTATGTAAAGGAAAAAAAGGGGAAAAGCTTTATCTGGTATTTGATCGCAGTTGGTATTATGATGGAGGTGGTTTCCTTTTTGGTAACCGCCGTATTGGGAGAATTGGGTGTGACCGAAGCGTATCCGTTTTTTATGCTTACAACGATTGCACAGATTTCCATTTTCCAGCGGATGGATGCGCTCCATGTTAGTATCTGGGTGATGGTCTGCTTTTTGCGGGTTACATTGTTTTTATGGGTAATGAGCCGGCAATTGCATGCTGTCTTGCCGGTTCGGATGAGAGAAAATGGACGGGAGCGTTGGATTTTGCCTTTTTTGTCGATTCTTTCTGTTATATTGGCGGCGATAATGCTGGGGAATCGGAAAACTGCGGATTTTATGTTGAATAGTATCTCAACGGGCATTGCAGATTTGGTGCTGATGGCAGTTTTACCCTCCGCTTTTCTGTTGGTGGGAGCACTGCGCGGACTGTTTGAGCACCAGAAAAAGGAGGAAAGTTTGTGAAAAGATTGCTTTCCATTGGCTTGCTAATATGGGTAGCTTTTTTATTTTGCGGATGCGATAACCATCTTATCCGGTTGGTTAATCTTCAGGACCGTGCCATTGTACAAGGTGTTGGGATTGATTGGGACGGGAAGCAGTATATTGTCACTATGCAGGTATTTAGTCCTGAGGGTTCCGGTGGGCAAACGATGGTTGATGCTTCCAAAGAAAATGCGCGAATTATTACCTGTTATGGTCAAACAGTAGCGGAAGCAGTAGAAAAATCCGCATTAAATCAAGGAAAAGAATTTTACCTTGGACATAACCGTATTGTCATTCTGGGGCATAAAGCCGCACAGCGCCCATTGGAAGGATTGCTTTCCTATTTTGTCAATAGCATGGATTCCAGACCGGATGTCAGCTTGTTAATGACTTCGGGAAAGGCGGCGGATATTATTTCCGCCAATATTTCACAATCAATCTTGCCTGCCATGTCAATCGAAAACACAGTTAGTAACGCGGAACGAAACGGATTAACCGAAGAGGTATTTCTTTTTGATGTGTTGGAAGCTTTGGCGCAGCCTTACCGCTCCACACTCATTCCTTTTATTGAAGAGGAAACAGAAGGGAAAGAGGATGAAAAGGATTTACGCTCTATTAAAATCCAAGGGTTAGGTTTGTTTGCCAATGAAAAATATTTAGGTGAGATACAAGGTGAAGAAGTTACGGGATTGCTGTTTTTAAGGAATAAAATGAATGACGCCTTTTTTTCATTAAAAACGGAGGATTTTGCGCGTGCAGCGGTCCAGCTTTACAGCAGCAATACAGCTCTTAATTTGGATGGTTCAACCCTTACTGCTAATATCACATGTGAGGCAACCTTACTTGAATTGGAGCTTTATGACAACGCAGTGTTTGATAATGATGCTTTGCTAGAACTGGAAAAAGAGTTGGAGCAAAAAATTCGGGAAGATTGTATATGGGCTTTTGAAAAAACAGTTCAAATGAGGGCAGATGTGTACTATATCGGAGATCGGATTTGGAAAGAAAATTCGGATTGGTGGGAAGAGTTAAAAAAAACATGGCCTGTTGGTATGGAAAAGCTCTCATTGGAGTGTCAGGTCGATGTTGATGTACTGCGAACCGGATTACAACGGACACAGACATATTAGATAAAATAATTAAATCTTAATTATTCTAAAACAATCGAAATTAAATTAATATGGTTTTTGAATTTAGTGAGAATGCACATCACAAATAGCGGGAATAGGAAGTGTTACAATTTGTCACTTCTTCCAAACTTTTTTCCGAAAAAAGTGTAACCGTTTTGTAAATGAAAGGAAAAGTCTTCCTTTTCTTCAGGGTTCGACGTGATTATTTCTTATTGATTTGCTGTTTTGCACAAAAGTGTACGGTTTTAAATTCTTGACAAAGGTGGCTTTGTTGATTACAATAGATACAAATCGGTAACAATGAATTACATCATCGTTATCGTTTCCTGATACAGCTGATGGCAGGCTGGTTCAGAATACAATGTGAAGGAGCAGTTTATGAAATCCCGATGGATAAAACTTGTTACTGTCACTCTCGGTGCCATGATTGCAGCCCCGGTTATGATGGGTGCAGTAACCTACCACAATGTGATCCGGATTTACGAAAACGGAGAACGGCAGGAGATGGTCCTTTCTGATTCGGACGATCCCAAGGAAATTCTAAAAGAAGCCGGATATACGCTTGGACAATATGATACCTTTACTTTTTCAGAGGAAGCTGACCGGCGCTATCTGCTGGATATTGACCGTGCTTTTGATGTCACGTTCGTAGACGGCGGAAACACCAGGAAAATTCCCATGCAGGACGGCCAGACGGTCAAAGAACTTTTGGAACGTGCCGGCGCTGTTGTGGGAGAAAACGATATCCTCTCGCTACCATTGGACACCGTAGTTACAGCGGAGACCGTTGTAACATTGGATCGCGTTGTTTACCAGACAACTGTGACACAGGAAGTCGTTCCGTATGAAACAGTAGAACGCCATACACCGCTGCTTGGCGATGGAAAAACACGGCAGCTTTCAGCTGGTACAGATGGTTCCCAACAGCGTACAGTGGTAACAAAATTTGTAAACGGCATTCAAACGGAAATTGTTTCGAATACAGTTACTGTTACCAAGGAAGCGGTAGACGAAGTTGTTTTGTATGGCGACCATACTGCTACGGTAACAACATTGGAAATGCCGGCAAATGTCACGCTGGATGCGAACGGTAACCCGGTGAATTATGTGAAGAAGATTACCGGAAAAGGAACCGCTTACAGTGCAAGAGACGGCGCGAAGACCGCCAGTGGGCGATATGCAATCCCCGGTCATGTGGCGGTAAACCCGAATGTCATTCCGTATGGCAGTAAGCTTTATATCAAATCCACCGACGGAAGCTTTGTTTACGGATATGCGGTAGCAGCAGACACAGGTATTGCACTGATGGACGGCCGTGTAACGGTTGATCTCTTCTTTGACACCTATCTGGAAAGTTGCCTATTTGGTGCCAAAACAATGGAAATTTATGTTTTAGAGTAAAAGAAAACGCTTCGGATTTTTCCGAAGCGTTCTTTTTATTTATCCGGATATCGATGGCATAGCTTAATCTGCCTGATATAATAAACCGTTCCCAAAAGCAGCGCTGCTGCGGTCCAGGCAGCAGGTTCCGCCATGAAGACGGCTTCCTGTCCGATTACCTTCGGCATGAGCAGCACCATGCACATCCGCATGGTAAGTTCTGCGATACCGGACAGCATGGGAACAACTGTGTCGCCAAGTCCCATTAAAGCGGAGCGGTAAATCCAGAGTAAATAGAGGATGGGGAGCGGCACACACATGTAGGCGAGATAATGATAGGCGATCTTCATGACTTTTTCAGTGTCTTCGGGGGAACCGGAGATAAAAAGGGAAAGGATGTATTCGCCGAAGAGCAGCATAGCGCCGCCAATTATAGCGGCTGTGATGATCGACATCACAACCCCAGCCCGCATACCGGAGCGGATGCGGCTGATTTTTTCGGCTCCCAAATTTTGTCCTGTATAGGTGGACATGGAATAGCCAAAGGAAGAAGCTGCAATCTCCAATATTCCGTAAAGTTTGTTGGTTGCGGTAAATCCCGCCACAAAAAGGAAGCCAAACCCGTTGATGACATATTGTACAGCCAAACCTCCAACACCGATTACCCCATTCTGGAAAGCAATCGGTGTCCCCAGGCAAATAAGATCCCATCCGTTTTTCCAGTCCGGTTTCCAATCTTGTTTGGACATTTGGAGGACTGAAATCTGCCGGATTGCTAGGAAACAGAATATACAGGAACAAAATTGAGCAAATACTGTTGCAATTGCAGCTCCCATAACCCCCCAATGGAACACCATGACGAAGATAAGGTCCAGGACAATGTTGATACATGCAGCAACGATCATGGCTATCAGCGGTGTTCGGCTGTCACCGAGTGCTCGTAGGATGGAGGATAGCACATTGTATCCTAAAACGATCGGAATCCCAGCAAAGATTACCCGTAGATATTTCAGTGCTTCTTCCAATACAGTGGGATCGGTTTGCAGCGCAACAAGAATTGGGCGGGAAAAAATCAAGCTGACAGCAGTAAAAATTACCGCCACAATCCCAGCGAGCCAGACCGACATAGCAGTTGTTTTACGTAAACCTGTCCAGTCTTCGGCGCCGAACCGCTGAGAGATCCGGATGGAAAACCCTTGTGTAAATCCAATTACCAGGCCTGTTACCAGCCAGTTTGGCCAGTCTGCGGAACCAAGTGCCGCCAGTGCTTCAACACCGACTCCTTTTCCTACGACAATGGCATCTACCATGGTGTAAAATTGTTGAAATACGTTGCCGATCATTAATGGTACAGCAAAACTCAAGATTAAGCCGGCGGGGCGGCCTTTGGTCATGTCCTTGACACGTTCAGACATAAAGTAAACCTCCTGGGAAATGTGCTCAATCGTGTTTGACTGCGGTGCAAACTGTTTCTCCAGCCGGCACCCAAATTTTGGTGAATCCAATCAGTGCGGGATGTGGCTCCTGCGCAAACTGCAAGACCGTATACCAGCTATCCATTTTACCGGTATTGGTGACTTCTACTGTGTGATCATCCAGCCAGTTTTCGGTAAAAGATGTATAGGAAAGCCCATACCCGAACGGATAGAGCGGTTCTCCCTTGAAGAACCGGTAGGTGCGGTTTTCCATCGAATAGTCGGCAAAATCTGGCAGATCATTGGTGGAACGGTAGAAGGTAACCGGGAGCCGTCCGCTGGGAGAAACCTTGCCGAACAGGATGTCGGCGAGCGCATTTCCACCCTCTGCACCCGGATAGAAACACTGCAGAACGGCGGCGCAATCGCGGTCTTGCTCACAAAGACTGATACAGCTGCCGCTGACATTAACAAAGATTACAGGTTTTCCCGTTTCGATGATAGCGTGATACAGTGCTTTCTGTGCCGGCGGAAGCTCCAGATCCAGCTTGTCGCCGCTGTTGGTGCCGTTGTAGGCGTCGCCTTCTTCGCCCTCCATAGCCGGGTCAAGCCCCATGCAGAGGACAACCACATCGCTTCGGCGTGCGGTGAGTATTGCTTCCCGGAGCGGATGTTCCAAGCAGTCTTCCACATTTTCTTCTTTGAACAGATGGCTGCCTCGTGCGTAGAGCACTTTTCCGGATGCAGCCTCCTGGATGCCGCGCAGCAAGGTTGCATACTGCGAAGGGGTGCCGTTGTAGTTACCGAGCAGGATCTCACGGGAATCCGCATTGGGTCCGATGACCGCAATAGTTTCGGTTCCTTTGAGGGGGAGAATTCCGTTGTTTTTCAAAAGAACCATGCTCTGTCTTGCCATTTCGCGGTTGAGTGCCCGATGTTCCGGAGATTCTACAACATCCATTCCGATGCTGTCATACGGACAATCCTCGTCAAACATTCCCAAACGGAAGCGGGCTTCCATCAGCCGTTCCACCGAGCGGGTAATGGCTTCTTCATCGACCAGCCCTTTTTCATACGCCACCTGCAAATAGGTATACGCATTGCCGCAGTTTAGATCACAGCCTGCATTGACCGCCATTGCGGCGCTTTCATCCGGTCCGTTTGTTGCCTTGTGGAACATATCAATATCGCGGATAGCGCCGCAGTCGGAGAGATAATAACCGTCGAATTTCAGTTCGCCGCGCAGAACATCCTGCACGATTTTCTTGCTGCCGCAGCAGATTTCGCCGTTCACACTATTGTAGGCACCCATCACCGCCGCCGGATGTGCTTTTTCAATGCAGTAACGGAAAGCAGCCAGATAAGTTTCGTAAAAATCCTTCTCGCTGACAACCGAATCAAAGCCGTGCCGGATTCCTTCCGGACCGCTGTGTGCAACAAAATGTTTCAGTGTTGCGTCTGTTTTGTGGTAAATGGTGTCATCGCCCTGCATTCCTTTGACAAAAGCAGCGCCCATCCGTCCGGTCAGATAGGGATCTTCGCCGTAGGTTTCATGGCCGCGCCCCCAGCGGGGATCGCGGAAAATATTGATGTTGGGGGACCAGCAGGTGAGGCCCTGGTAAATCTGGGTTTCTCCGAAAGCTTTGTAGTCGTTGTATTTGGCGCGCACCTCATCCGAGATGGCGTCTGCGACCTTTTGCATCAGTTCGTCATTGAAGCTTGCTGCCATGCCGATTGCCTGGGGGAAAACGGTAGCGGTTCCAGAGCGGGCGGCACCGTGCAGCGCCTCGTTCCACCAGTTATAGGCGGGAATTCCCAGCCGCGGAATAGCCGGTGCGTCATAACGCATCTGGCTCATTTTTTCTTCCACTGTCATTTTGGATACCAGTTCACGGGCACGTTCTTGAAAAGTCATACAGATCATCCTTTCCTTAATATATAACGGAAATCTGTTCGGAAAACCATGGAATCAGATCCGAAAGACAATCCGCTTTGTTTGCAAGAATTGCAGCAGTTTCCTCATCCGGCTGCCAGAGATCCGGCACCATCACCGGCTGGCATCCCGCGCAGTAGGCGGACCACAACCCGTTCCGGGAGTCCTCCAGCGCTGCGCAGACAGCCGGGTCTTTATGCAAAAGGGAAGCGGCTTTTAGATAAATATCCGGTTCCGGTTTGGAGTGCTCTACCATATCGCCGCAGACAATCACCGAGAAGAAGTCGCGCACCCCAACTGAATCCAAATGGGACAAAACCAAATTCCTCGCACTGGAAGAAGCGACCGCCATTGGGATATTTGCCTGTTTTAAATATTCCAGCAATTCCCGCAGTCCCTTTTTGGCCGGGACAGGGTGGTGCGTGAAATAATCCGCAAAGAATTCTCTGGCATAGGAAAGGAAGCGGGGAAAGTCGAAGTCATCGCCGTATGTCTGTTTCCAGATCTTTTCTGCCGCTTCATCGGTTACACCCAGGCATTTCCAGTTCATGTTCCCTGCCTTTCCGATGCCGATTTTTTCCCCGGCGTAATCCCATGCCTGGAAATACAGCCGTTCTGTGTCCAGCATTAAGCCGTCCATATCAAAAATTACCGCTTCTATCATGCTTGTCCTCCCCGAATTTGGTCGCTTATCTTTTTTGCCGCCTCTGCCGCCGGGATGGTGCTGACATCCAATTTGATGGTATCCAGCTTTTCATAGAAAGGAAGGCGCGGAACACTCCGTCCAATAACGGAAGGGCTACGCCGTCCGCACTGAATGTCGGCAGAAAGACGCTCTTCCAGCGCTTCTTTGGAGCAAACCAGCGAGTAGTTCCAAAGGCGGAAAGAAAGTCCTTCCAACCGGTTCCGGATATCCCGAATAATGGATTCTTCGTGCATCACCCAGCAGAAAATCACGTTGTTGTATGCCGAACAGGACAGAAAATTCCGCAGCAGATGGGTAATATTGTCCATCACCATCGCTTTGGTTTCTTCGTTTACCACAAACGGCTGCATATCCCAGCACCAGTCGCCATCCAGAAATACACAGTTCGGCAGGAGCTTCTGCAGCTCGCGGCAGGTGGTCGTTTTCCCCACGCCCATCGTTCCGCCGATCAGAATCAGATTTTTCATGCGTCCTCCTGATTGTGCGCCTTTGGGGAAGTTTCCGCCAGAGCGCGCAGAGCTTCCATGATGCCGGACGCACCAATTATCCGAATCCCAAATTTTTTCTGTTGGAGCTTTTCCAGCCCGGAAGCCGGGACAATCACTTTCCGGAAGCCCATCCGTTCCGCCTCGCGGATCCGGTCTTCCAGCCGGGTGACCGTTCGGATCTCGCCGCCCAATCCGATTTCCCCAATGGCCAGCAGGTCAGCCGGGATCGGGCGGTCCCGCAGTCCGGAAACCAGCGCAAGCGCAATGGGAAGATCGCAGGCAGGCTCGTCCAGCCGCAGTCCGCCGACGACATTGATGTAGGCATCCAATGTGCCGAAAAAATAGCCCGCCCGTTTCTCCAAAACAGCAAGCAGCAGCTGCATCCGGTTGTAATCAAAGCCGGTTGCCATCCGGCGCGGGGTGGGGAAGCCGGATTTGGTCACCAGCGCTTGTACTTCCGCTAAAATCGGACGGCTGCCCTCCAGCACACAAACAACACAGCTCCCCGAAACAGCGGTTGGCCGTTCGGAAAGCAGCATGGCAGAGGGATTCTCCACCTGGCGCAGGCCGTTATCATGCATTTCAAAAACGGCAATCTCGTTGGTAGCGCCGTAACGGTTTTTGACTGCCCGCAGGATGCGGTAGGCGTGATGCTCTTCTCCCTCAAAATGAAAGACCGCATCGACGATGTGTTCGAGCACTCTCGGTCCGGCAAGATTTCCTTCCTTGGTCACATGCCCGACCAGAATGATGGTGATATCGTTTTCCTTCGCGGCACTGAGCAGGACATTGGTACATTCCCGCACCTGCGTCACGCTCCCGGCAGCCGATGCGACAGAGGAGAGCGTCATGGTCTGGATCGAATCAATGACAACCGTCTGCGGCTTTTCCTGCCGGATCGTCGCCAGGATGGTATCCAGATCGCCGCAGGAGAGCACCAGGAGGTTTTCCGCTGTTACACCCAGCCGGGAAGCCCGGAGTTTGATCTGTCGCGCCGATTCCTCTCCGGACACATACAGTACCCGCTGTTTCTGTGCGATCTGTTGGCAGACCTGCAAAAGCAGGGTGGATTTTCCGATGCCGGGATCGCCGCCCAGCAGGACAAGCGAACCCTGTACCAGACCGCCGCCCAGCACACGGTCAAGTTCCGAGATCCCGGTCTGGCAGCGGACATCCTCATCTGCCGAAATTTCACCGATCGGAGAAACCGATACCGGCTTGCTGTTTCGCACAGCCGGCGCCGAGGCAAGCGGAACCGACTGCTCAAAGGTATTCCACTCCCCGCAGGAAGGGCATCTGCCGAACCATTTTGGTGTTTCATATCCGCAGCTGCGGCAGACAAAAATTTCTTTGGATTTCAGCATCAAAGCCCTTCTTTCATACGCATATAAGACTAACATATCAAAGATTTTTCGTTCTGTCAAGAGGGCAGAAGAAAAACGGGATATTCTGTCCGAATACCCCGTTTTGTTCAGGAAACGGCTTCCTTTAAAAGCTCTAGCAAAGCAGCGGTTTCTTCTTCCGTTTCCGCAGTAAAATAGATCGTTTTTTCTTCCAGTTCAATCTTAATGCACGGCATCTGATCGGTGTGGACGTATAAAAGCGCATCCCCAACGCCGTCCAGACGGAAATGCCCCAGCAGAAGATCTCCGGCAGCAGCGCCGTTTGTTCTTGCCCCAGAGGGGATGGAATCGACGAGTGAAATCTCTCGAATTTCCGAAACGGGAAATTCCGTTCCATAAATTGGAGCAGAAATGGAAACAGTTTCAGCATTTACTTTCATTAAAAAGGGTGCTGTTTCCATCCAGGCAAACATGCCGATCAACCCAACAATCAACAATCCGGAAAGCCCCAATGTCAGGATGGTGAACAGTTTTCCAAAACGGTTTCCTACATTAAATGTCATTCCCAATCCGGAACGTTTCGGAACCATCAGCCTCGGGTCTATTGGATTGTTGTAGAATCCGCCTTTCCAATACCGGTTATCGTCCTGCTGCGGAATATATTGGTCTGTCATTCCAAGAATCCGCTGCTGTTTCTGTCGAATCCGGATGACAGTAAGCATTGTCGAGAAAATAAAAAGGAAGAGCAGAATAACAGCCGGTACGGTTACCCAGGAATATTGGCCCGAAAAATATTCCGGCAGCCAGAGCAGGATCAAGCTGATCGAAAGAATGGCGGATGCAGCGGCAAAATAGATTGTCCACCCCCGCACAAAGACAGCGTGGCAGGCGCGGTTGACGTCGGTATTCTCGGAATACGCAATCGAGCGGGCACGGATACAGGCAGCCCGGGCTGCCCAAAACAGCGTGGCGGATAACGGTGCCGGGAAAACTGCTGGCAGCATGGCCCAATCCCGCCCTTCCATCAGCCAGATTAGCAGCGGCACAAGTGAAAGGAGAGTTCCGGGCAACATGGCGGCAGGATGCACAGCCAGTTTTTTCCGGACGAGCGAAACACTCGTATCTACCGAAATCTGCTCATGAGCTGGGAGCGTCCAGCCTTTCTGTGCGCGGAGCTGCTCTGTTTTGCGGACATAACGGTTAAAAAGTAGGCTGCACACAATAAGTTGCAAAATTTCCCACAAAAAGAAGCAGGTAAACTGAATCCAGAAAGGTTTTCTAATAAACAGAAACGGAACAGCCAAAACCGCAAAAATAAGGAGAAGAAGCCAAAGCAGTTTCTGATAGCCAGATCGGAGCTGCCGGACTTCCTGTGTTTTTTCCATTTCGGGCGGTAAAAACAGTCCAAACAGACGTCCCGGCTCATTCACCGGTAATATATAAAAGACGATTGCGGTTGTAATCAGCATGCTTAGTGCGATCAGCAACATTATCATTCGGTCATTCCTCCTTTTGGGACATTTTTTCCGCTGCTTGTTTACATGCGGCAAGGAAGACTTCTTTTGTGAGGCCTTTTGCGGTCGCTTCAGCGGCTAGAAGTGTCAGCTTTTCCATGAAATCAGCATCTGGTCCAACATGTTCTTCCTTTAATGGGCAAACCTGCGCTCCTTTTCTACGGTCAATCAGCAGGTATCCCTCGCTTTTTAACAAGGCATATGCTTTGTTGACAGTCATACTGTTGACACCGATATCCGAGGCAAGTTGCCGGACAGTAGGAAGGCTTTCGCCCGGTTTTAGCTCACCTTTTCCGACTGCCAAAACAATTTGGTTTCGAATCTGTTGATATAGCGGTATATCTGAGGAAAGATCCAGCTTTAATATCATTTTTTTACCTCCCGTTCAATTGTTTGTATTACGAATTATAATACATATAATATAAAATGTCAAATAATTTTCAAGTTTTTTTCTCTGTTTGGTATGCACAATAAAAATCCGGTAAAATTTATGTTATTTTATCCAATTTCCCGTTCTTTCTTAAAAGTTTCCAAACATTCAGATTTGGACACAAATTGTACATATTTGCCTGTTAAGATAAAAAAATATCAAAGGGAGTATTTCTTTGTTGAAGGAATATAACGAATGATTTCGTTTATGTATGTGAATCCAAAAGGAGGGATTACATGAAAGAAAAAATACAGGCATTGCGGAATATGAGATTCTTCCAATCGAAAAAATCAGGGGTAATGCTTGCGGTCGTTTATCCTATTGTATTATGCTTTTTGGCTGAAATTGGACAAAGTCAAAGTATCACACAAATCCTAAAATTTACATGGACACGATTTGGAGTATTTCTTTTCAGTACCTTGTTAATTGCGATGATTTACTGGATTTTGGGATTGCTTGTGAAAAAGATGTGGATCAGCACATTGCTGACAGGCGTTTTATTTATGTTAATTTCTGCAGTGGAGTATCATAAGTATATTGTAACAGGTTCTCATTTTCAGTTTGGTGACCTTTCAATGGTGACCGGTTTTGCAGATGTAACTAAATTTGCACGACTTCAGTTCAATCCGCTTTTGTTCATCCTGATTCTGCTTATGTTTTTATATGTGGGAGTAATGTGGCTAACCGGCTATGAATTAAAAGGAGCTTTTTGGAAACGTTGCTCTGCTTGTGTACTCATGGCAGGAATAACGGTAATTTCAATTATTGTACCGGCGTTTTTCACGCCAGTTTGTGAAGTGTTCGGAATTGACAACACTGTTACCTATAATTCCTACAGTGAGGAAGAACGTTTTGAAAATAACAATCTGATATCCAATTTTACTGTATCCATCAATCAGACCATTTCTTCTTCGGTGTCGGAGCCGGAAGAATATTCAGAGCAAACGATTGAAAAGATTTTGGAAAATTCTAAGCCTTCTGATGAGGAAATTCTAGCAGTACAGCAGAACGAAACATCAGAAAAGGTAAAACCGAATGTCATTTTCATTATGTCTGAATCTTATGGGGATTTTCGCCGCTTGACGGATGATCTGGAAAATGCAGACCAGATTTATTCGGATTTGGATGCAGTGGCTGCAGAAGGTGTTTCTGGAACCAGCATGGTGCCGACATTTGGAAACGGTACGGTCAAGACAGAATTTGAACTGATGTTCGGGTTGCCGGTAAAATCTCTCGGTAACGCGGGTATTCCGCATAAGCTTTTAAAAAGTGGTGTGGAGCAGGATACCTTTGCAAACATGTATAAGGATGTAGGGTATAATACCACTTATATTCATCCATTCCGTTCTACTTTTTATGATCGTGAGGATGTGTATAGCGAATACGGTTTCGATCAGATGATTTTTGAAGATGATTTTACTGCACCGGTTGAAAATTTTCGCAATTATATCAATGATGATACCGCTTTCCGTCAGGCGGAGGAAGTAATGAAATCCACAGATGGCCCAGACTATATTCACATCACCACGATGCAGAATCATCAACCGTTTATTGACGGTATCGGGGAAGAAGTGGACAACTATTTTGAGGGAATTCAACTTTCCAATCAGGCGCTTCGCGACTTTACAGAACGTCTAAAGACATGGGACGAGCCTGTAATCCTTGTTTTCACAGGGGATCATTTTCCTTTCTTTAGTCCTGACTGTGATTACTATAATCAGATCGGTATAACAGTTGACAATTGTGAAAAGCTTTATAAAAAGACCTGGATTGTATGGAATAACTATGAATTGGATACTTCCTCACTTCCTACAAACCAGTTGTTTTCAACATTTTATCTGCCGCATTACATTTTTCAATTGGCAGGATTCAGTACACCGTTTGTTGATGTGATGATGGATGTATTTGAAGAAGAACCGCTTTATTCGGTTGCGTTGAATCCAACAACTTCATCGGAGCTTTTGGATCTGTTGACTTACGACCGGACAATCGGAGAAAATTATTCTGAGATTGACGGAAGACGATTCAATTTCAATGATTGAGAAACAGAAATCCCGCAGCTAAACACTGCGGGATTTTTCTTATTTGTGATACAATTTTTTGGTCTGATAGACTGGTTCACAGGTGAGGTTGACACCCAATTTTCGGAATACACCGTCATCTACCTGAGAAAGAATAACAGATGAATGAGCTTCGCAGCCTTTCAGTTTTTCAAGCTGCGCCAATGCCAGTGCAGCAGTTTCGCTGGTAACCGCGCTGATGGAAAGAGCAATGAGGATTTCATCGGTGTGGAGACGTGGATTGTGGTTGCCAAGATGCTTGATTTTTAAATCCTGAATCGGTTCAATAGTTTCCGGCGAAATCAGATGCACTTCATCATCAATATTTCCCATCGCTTTCAGTGCATTCAACAGCGCTGCGGAGGATGCTCCCAAAAGAGCGGAGGTTCTTCCGGTTACAATGCGGCCGTCAGGAAGCTCGATTGCCGCAGCGGGCATACCAGTTGCGTTTGCCTTGTCTACAGCAGCCTTAACCACCGGCCGCATTTCAGTGTCAATCTTTGCCTGTTTCATCAGTAATTCCACTTTATATACTGCCTCGGCTTCTCCGCGCCCAGTCCTCTGGTCACAAAGAGCGTGATAATACCGACGGATGATTTCCTGTTTAGAAGCTTCTCTGACAGCTTCATCATCGGTAATGCAGTTGCCTGCCATATTGACACCCATATCAGTGGGAGATTTGTAGGGGCTTTCGCCGGCAATTTTCTCGAAAATTGCGTTCAGTACAGGGAAGATTTCTACATCGCGGTTGTAGTTTACAGCTGTTTCTCCATATGCTTCCAAATGGAACGGGTCAATCATATTAACATCGTTCAAATCTGCGGTCGCTGCTTCGTATGCAAGATTGACCGGATGCTTGAGCGGCAGATTCCAGATGGGGAAGGTTTCAAATTTTGCATATCCTGCTTTGATGCCTCGCTTGTACTCATGGTAAAGCTGGGAAAGACAGGTTGCCATTTTTCCGCTGCCGGGACCAGGAGCGGTAATCACCACCAAAGGACGGCTCGTTTCAATATATTCATTTTTGCCATATCCATCGTCGCTGACAATCAGCGGGATGTTGCCCGGATAACCCGCAATCGGATAGTGGAGATAGGTGCGGACGCCAAGAGAATCCAAACGCTTGCGGAAGGCGTCGGCAGCGGGTTGCCCGGAATACTGCGCAATCACGACACTTCCAACATACAGTCCAATCCCATGAAACGCGTCCATCAGCCGCAGAACATCCACATCATAAGTGATGCCAAGGTCACCACGCACCTTGTTTTTCTCGATATCGGCCGCGTTGATAACAATGACAATTTCTGCTGAATCCTTGAGCTGCATCAGCATTTTGATCTTGCTGTCTGGCGCAAAACCGGGAAGCACTCGGGAAGCGTGATAGTCATCAAAAAGCTTGCCGCCAAATTCCAGGTAGAGTTTGTTGTCAAATTGTGCAATTCGTTCCTTAATATGCTGTGACTGCATGGCAAGATATTTGTCATTATCAAAGCCGATTTTATTCATCCATCCTCGTCCTTTCCTCATCAAACACAATACAAAAATATTATACGCTTTTTTACTCAGTTTGACAAGGTTCCGGAACGAAAAAACGCAGGAACAGCTAAAATTCATCTTTTCTAACAAAATCTTCACTTTGACAGACAAAGTTCCTACTGCTATAATGGAGAAAAGGCAGGTGTTACCATGATACAAAAGATTATACATCCACTGGAACCGGTATATGATGCAGAATCCCGCGTCCTGATTTTGGGGACGATGCCAAGTCCGCGTTCACGGGAAGCGGGATATTATTACGCTCATCCACAGAATCGTTTCTGGCCGGTTTTGGGAATGATTCTGGAAGAAGCACCGCCTGCTGACCGGGATGGACGACTTGCTTTTGCGCATCGGCATCATATTGCTCTCTGGGATGTGCTGGCAAGCTGTGAAATCGAAGGAGCGAGCGACAGTTCCATTCATAATCCGGTTCCGAATGATATTCGTTCTATTTTACGGCAAGCACCAATTCGTGCTGTTTTTACCACCGGAAACACAGCAGCAAAATTGTACCGCAAGTTTATTTTTCCGGTCTGCGGCATCGAGGCCATTGCGCTCCCATCCACCAGTCCGGCTAACTGCCGGGTGCGGATGGAACAGCTTGCGGAAAATTACCGGCAGATTCTCTCTTTTCTGGATTGACGCAAGATATACAATGCAACCTGTTGGTTTTGGCAATTCTATTGTGAAAAGGCCTGTGCTATAATGAAGCCAATACGAAAACTGCAAAGGAGTGTTTTCTATGAGCGAATTTATGGGAGCAAGGTATCTGCTTGCCAATGACACAGCCGTGCGGCTGTATCAGGCGTGTGGGAATCTGCCGATCATTGATTATCATTGCCATTTGTCCCCACGGGAGATTTATGAGGATCGGGAGTTTTCCGACATTGGGGAAATGCTGCTTGGCGGCGACCACTATAAATGGCGGCTGATGCGCTGCCATGGGATTCCGGAGGAACAGATCACCGGTTCTGCAGGCTGGGAAGAGAAATTTCGCAAGTATGCAGAAGCGCTTGCAACTGCAGCCGGCAATCCGCTGTATCACTGGACACATATGGAGCTGCGGTTGTATTTTGGTATTGATACCCCGCTGAACCCACAAACTGCCGACAGCATCCGGGAGCGCGCCAATGCGGTGATCCGGGAAAAGCATCTTTCCCCCCGCAAGCTGATTCAATTGTCCAATGTCGAATACCTCTCCACCACCGATGATCCGGCGGATTCGCTGGAATATCACCGGATGATCGCTGCTGACTCCTCGATGAAAACGGTTGTGACGCCCGCTTTCCGCACCGATACGCTGCTCTCTATCCAAAAGCCGGGCTATCGGGAATATTGTTCCCGTCTTGCTGAAGCGGCAGAGATGCCTGTCCGTACTTTCGCGGAATGGAAAAAGGCGGTTTGTGCCCGGATGGATGTGTTCTGCGAATTGGGATGCCGTTTTTCGGATGTCGGGCTGGAAAAATTCCCTTCGGAATATGGTACCGAAGAAGAAGCTGCCGCAGCTTTTGACGCTGCGGTAAACGGACAGATTGTGCCGGACAGCCTGTATGACAAGTTCCTTGGATACTGCTACCTCTGGCTTGCACAAGAATACAAAAAGCGGAATCTTGTGATGCAGCTGCATTTTGCCGTCAAGCGCAATACCAACAGCCTACTTTTTGAAACGGTCGGACCGGATTGCGGCGGGGATTCCATGAAAGACGCGATCCCATCTGAACAAATTGCCGGTTTGCTGGACCGGATGAACCGCACGGGAAATCTTCCGAAAACCATTTTGTATTCGCTGAATCCCACCGCCGTTGAATCTATTTCCACTATTGCAGGGAGCTATCGGGAGGTCATCTGCGGCGCTGCCTGGTGGTTCTGTGACCACAAACAGGGGATTATCGACCAGATTGAAAAGATCGCGCAGACCGGTGACCTCAGCACCTTTTTGGGAATGCTTACTGACTCGCGCAGCTTTCTCTCCTATGCGCGGCACGACTATTTCCGCCGGATTTTCTGTTCAGTGATCGGCCGGTGGATTGAAGATGGGGAATTTATGGAGGACCAGTATGCTACGGAGTTGATTTCCAAAGTCTTTTACCAGAATCTGAAAGAACTGGTCAACAGAAAGGAACAGTAATATGAACAAATTGATTCTTGCGGCCTTTGCCGACGAAGCCGGTTCTGCGGTTTCGCAACAGATTGAAGCTTTGCAGCAAAACCACATCACCCACATCGAGCTGCGGGGTGTCAATGGAAAAAACATCACCGATTTATCGGAAGAGGAAGCAAAGGAGCTGAAAAAGCAGCTGGATGACGGTGGGATTTCTGTTTGGGCGATTGGTTCACCACTCGGCAAAATCAGTGTGGCAGAGGAGTTTGCGCCGCATCTGGAGCGGTTCCGTCACACTCTCCGGCTGGCGCAGATTCTTGGAACCGAGCACCTGCGGATGTTCAGCTTTTTCTGCCCTAAACAGGAGGAAGAGTATTGCCGGAGTCTTGTTTTCCATCGGCTGGAACAGTTCTGCCGGGCTGCGGAGGGAAGTGGAATCCTGCTTTGTCACGAAAATGAAAAGGGGATTTACGGCGACAATGCGGAACGCTGCCTGGACATCCATCGCAATTTCCCGCAGGTCAAAGCTGTCTTCGATCCGGCCAATTTCCTGCAGTGCGGAGTGGAAACGCTGGGTGCTTGGAAGCTGCTGGAGCCATATGTGGAGTACATGCACATCAAAGATATGCAGCAGGACGGCACCATCGTTCCAGCCGGAAAGGGAATGGGGCATCTGCCGGAATTGCTGGTACATTACGCAGAGATAGGCGGCAAAGCCGTAACATTGGAACCGCATCTATCGGTATTCCAGGGGCTTTCTGATCTGGAACACGGCGAAAAAACCAAAATCCGGGAATTTGAATACGAATCACAACGTGCAGCCTTTGATGCGGCGGCGGATGCATTGCACACTATTGTCGGCTGACGGCAAATCCGGTTCAAAAATTCTGCAAACCAGGATGTTGCAATTTCCATTAAATTCCGTATAATAGGAAGCAAGAACTGTGCTTCTGCACAAATTGCGAGGGGATTATATGAAAATCATCCGAATGAAAACCAATCATTTGATCAATCCATTGGGATTTAAGATGGAGCATCCTACTTTTACCTGGAATACAGAAAGTACCGGTTCAATTCAAAGTTGGGCAAGAATCCAGGTCGCTATGGATAGTGAATTTCAAAATATTCTGTTTGATTCCGGAGAAGATTCCGCAATCCAGTGCACCGGCTATACGGCTGAAATCGAACTGAAACCAACCACGCGCTATTTCTGGCGGGTTCAGGTAATGGCGGACAACGGGGATAGCTGTGTCAGCGAACCGGCTTGGTTTGAAACGGCGTTGGCTCCGGAATATTGGAAAGCCGTCTGGATTGAACCGAGCTTTGACAAGGAGATCACGCCGGTTTTCCAAAAGACATTTACAGTCGAATCTACCCGGGACGCACGGCTTTCTATTTGCGGGCTGGGAATTTACGAAGCTTATCTGAACGGTCAGAAGGTCGGGGATGAATATCTTCTGCCGGGATTCCACGCCTACGATTTCTGGCAGCAGTTCCAGACCTTTGATGTCAGCGGAATGCTCCGCCCGGGAAAAAATGTCCTGTCGGTTCTGATGGGGAACGGCTGGTATAAGGGCCGTTTTGGTTTTGACGGCGACGAGGGAGAGCGCTACGGTGATCGTTTTCATCTGATCGCGCAGCTGGATACCGATGGAAAAACGGTTCTGGCAACAGACGCAGACTGGAAATGTGCGCAAAGTCCAATCAAAAAGAACAATATTTATGACGGCGAATATTACGATGGCACCGCCGAAATTTCCGGCTGGAACCAACCGGATGGCGAAAAAGACTGGCAGAAAGTGCTTCTTTCCGACATGGATCGCAGTGCGCTCTGTCCGCGTTTGAGCCCACGCATTACCGCACACGAACGGATTCCGGTGGCGGAGGTAATCCACACTCCCGCAGGAGAAACGGTCTTTGATTTTGGCCAGGAGCTCACCGGATGGGTGGAATATACCTGTCGGGCACCTTTTGGGACAGAGGTTATCATCCGTCACGGAGAGATCTTGCAGGGCGGCAATTTCTATACCGATAACCTCCGGACCGCAAAAGAAACCTTTACCTATCGTTCCTCCGGGAAAAATGAGCGAGTTCGCCCCCATGTTACCTTTTTCGGCTTTCGGTATATCCGGATTGAAGGTTTGGAAAATCCTAATCTGGCGGATTTTACCGCAGTTGTCATCCACTCCGATCTGGAACAAATCGGCAGCATTCGCACATCAAATCCCAAAATCAATCGCCTGATTCAAAATACTCTCTGGGGGCAGAAAGGCAACTTTGTGGATGTTCCCACCGACTGCCCGCAGCGCGATGAACGGATGGGATGGACGGGAGACGCACAGGCATTCTGCTCCACTGCGAGTTTCCATATGGACACGGCAGCGTTTTATGAAAAATACCTGCAGGATATGCTGCTGGAACAAAAAGCACAGAATGGCGCCGTTCCGCATGTAGTTCCGGTTATCAAGAAAGACGGAAAATCACTTTTGGACAGCGATTCCTGCGCATGGGCAGATGCAGCCGCAATCATTCCCTGGACCTGCTACCTGCATACTGGTGACAAAGCGCTCCTCAAACGGGAGTATCCCAATATGAAACTCTGGGCGAAGCATCTTTGCGATATTGACGAAGCAAATGGCGGGAAACGCTTGTGGCTTACTGGTTTCCATTTTGCGGATTGGCTCTCACTCGATAACTACCGGGATCCCAAATCCTGTTTGGGTGGCACAGATTGCTACTATATTGCATCTGCGTTTTATGCTTATTCAACCGGACTAACAGCCAAAGCTGCTGCAGTTTTAGGGTTGGATGAAGATGCGGCATTTTTTGGCAAACGTTCGGAAGAAGTAAAAGAGGCATTTCTCCGAGAATTCTTTACTCCAAACGGACGTTGCACATCGGATACTCAAACCGCATATGTGGTTGCGCTTTATATGGATCTTGTGCCGGAAGAGATGAAGCCAAGGCTAGTTGCCGAATTGCGCCGACTCTTGCGGGAAAACAATATGCACCTCACAACCGGTTTTGTAGGGACTTCTTACTTGTGTAAGGTTCTTTCACTTTACGGAGCTTCCGAGGATGCGTATACCCTTTTGATGCAGGAAGATTATCCGAGCTGGCTTTACGAAGTGAATATGGGGGCTACAACAATCTGGGAGCGTTGGAATTCGGTTCTTCCGGATGGCAGCATCAGTGATACCGGCATGAACAGTCTGAACCATTATACCTATGGCTCCATTGCGGAGTGGATGTACCGGTATATAGGAGGACTGAATCCGGTGGAGGATGCGCCTGGATTTGCCAGAGTGAAACTGACTCCGCGGCCTGATCCTCGGCTGAATTGGGCAGAAGTTTCCGTGTGTACAGCATCTGGACTTTACAGCACAAAATGGGAGAAAAATGAAAGCAATTACACTTTCCGTTTTGAAATCCCGTTTAATTGTTCAGCTGAATTGTGTTTGCCAGTACCTGCTGTTGTCGATGGAAGCGAAGTTGAAGCAAATGTAACAACTCTACTCACAGCAGGTACACATAGAGCAGTAATTCACCGGTAAATATATCCATAAGAACTGCCTTTTCTGATGTTTTTTTCCGCAGAAAGGCAGTTTTTTAAATTTTACGAAAAAAATCGGGAGAAACGATTGATTTTTTATATATAATATTGTATAATGGTAACCACATGAAATAATATGTGGAAAGCGGGGGTTCTTTGTGGACTTTTCGATTGACAACAGTGACCGTGCGATACTGCGTGAATTACAGGCAGACGCTTCAATATCCAATTTAGAATTATCTAAAAAGATTGGACTTTCTCCTTCTGCGTGTCTGACGCGCACAAAAAATTTGAAGGAAGACGGTATTATCAAGCAGTTTACAACGATTGTAGATGAGAAAAAGCTTGGAATGGAAATGCAGGCTTTTGCGTTAGTAAATCTTGTTTCCATGAAACCCGATATGATCGAAATTTTCATGGCAGATGTCAACCGCTGTCCGCAGATTCAGGAATGTTATACTTTAACCGGCAGCCATGATTACCTTTTGAAAATCATCTCTCGTGACACACAATCCTATCGTGATTTTGTGATTAATTATCTGACAGCCAATACCGCAGTCGATTCTGTGGAAACACTGGTAGTTCTCGGAGTGGAAAAACGCACAACCACCATTCCGGTAGAAATGGTGGAAAAAAACCGGGGAGAAAAATAATTTGACAAGAAACCGAAATCTGCCTGTAAACCGCATTTGCAGCATGTGCCGGCGGTTAACAAAAGATTTCGGTCTTTCTTTAAATTTTGGAATTTTTTTACCATGGACAGAATAGTATAAAGCAAAAAGAAAGAGGCAACAGAGCATGGTTTATCAGAATGTACTTGATGCAATGGGAAACACGCCGTTGATTCAGCTGAACCGGCTGTGTGACAAGGGCTCTGCACGGATCCTGGTCAAATATGAGGGATTAAATGTGGGTGGCTCTATTAAAACGAGAACCGCATTCAATATGATTGATGCGGCTGAAAAAAAGGGGCTAATTCACCCGGACACAATCATCGTCGAGCCGACAAGCGGTAATCAAGGGATTGGATTGGCCCTGATTGGGGCAGTGCGCGGTTATCGCACCATTATTATCATGCCGGATTCGGTCAGCGAAGAACGGCGCAAACTTGTCCGCCATTATGGGGCTGAGGTTGTACTGATCCATGACGATGGAAACATTGGGGACTGCATTGCCGAATGCCGCAGGACTGCGGAACGGATGGCAGCAGAGAACCCGAACGTTTATGTGCCGGAACAGTTTTCCAATCCGGCGAATCCGGATGTACACCGTTTTCACACTGCCTTGGAAATTCTGGAGCAGGCAGCTTGCCCGATTGACGGATTCTGCTCCGGTGTTGGTACCGGCGGAACTATAACCGGTATTGGAGAAGTGCTGAAAGCACAGAATCCTCAAATTGAAATTTGGGCGGTTGAACCGGAAAATGCGGCGATTTTGGCTGGCGGTAATATTGGGACGCACTTGCAGATGGGAATAGGGGATGGTTTGATTCCCGATAACTTAAACCAGCAGATTTATCAGGAAATTTGCATTATTTCGGATGAAGAGGCGATTTCCACTGCGCGCGATCTTGCACGCTTGGAGGGATTGATGTGCGGTATTTCCAGCGGCACCAATGTCGCTGCTGCCCGCCGTCTTGCCCTAAAATTAGGCCCGGGAAAAACTGTGGTTACCATTCTTCCAGATACTGCTGAACGCTATTTCAGCACGCCATTGTTTGATGAATAATTTATTTTCCCGGATCAGCTGTATCCGGGATTTTATTTTGCCAAATTATTTTTTTCACTCTTTTCAATATTTTTCGAGGTTACGGGAGAAACCTTGCCAAAATTCGAATTTGCGAGTATACTGGTAAAGTAATTCAGATAGAGAAGGGATGGAGCAGGTGAATTTGATATTTGGCGGTACTTCCGAAGGAAGGGAACTCTTTTCTTGGATGAAAGAGCGAAAAATGCCGGTGCTTTTGTCGGTGGCAACCGATTATGGAAAAGAGATCTGCACAGATTTTGAAAATGATCCCGCTGTCCTTTCGGGAAGACTGAATGCCGAAGAAATGGGGCAATTATTTTCTGTGCAGGGGATACATCGGGTTATTGATGCAACTCATCCATTTGCTGTTGAAGTGAGCGCGAATATCCGGGAAGCATGTAAGCAGTGCAATATTTCATACATCCGGCTGCTTCGGAAAAATGTGGAATATCCAGGAGCGCTCCTTTGCCACAGCACAGTGGAAGCAGCGGAGCTTCTCAAAAAGGAACCCGGACGGATTCTGTTGACAACTGGCAGCAAGGAATTATCGGCTTTTACTGGTGTACCCGGTTTTACGGAGCGCTTTTATGTTCGTGTACTGCCGTCGGAAGAGTCATTGCATTTATGCCATGAGGCAGGATTGCCCGGTTCGCATATTCAAGCGATGCAGGGACCCTTTTCGGAAAAGTGGAATCGCCTGCTCATCCGGGAATGGAAAATCGATTTGCTTGTCACCAAGGCGTCGGGAACGCGAGGTGGCTTTGAGGAAAAAATCAGTGCAGCCCAAAAAGAAGGAATCCGTGTACTGGTAATTGTACGTCCGGAAGAAGAGGGGTTATCTTTCGAACAGATTCTAAAAATGTTGGAGGAAGAAACCGTATGAAAAAAAGAATCCCACGTATCCTATTGGCAGCAACAGGAAGCGGCAGCGGAAAAACAACCGTTTCCTGCGCATTGCTTTCAGTACTGCGGGACAATGGGAAAAATCCAGCGGCATTTAAAACCGGACCGGATTATATCGACCCGATGTTTCATCGAAAGGCATTGGGACTGCCTTCCTGTAACTTAGACCTCTTTTTATGTTCGGAAGAAAACGTTCGCCGACTTTTTGCGGAAAACAGCCGGGAAAACGGAATTTCTGTGATTGAAGGCGTGATGGGTCTTTATGATGGACGTTCTTTTACCGACGACAGCTGCTCCGCCAACCATCTTTCGCTTGTTTTGGATGCGCCTGTTATCTTAATTTTAGATGTAAAGGGTATGAGCTTGTCAGCGGAGGCAATCCTGCATGGCTTCGTTCATTTTCGGAAAAATCGGATTCGCGGTGTGATTTTTAATCGCTGTTCCGAAAGAATGTATCCTTATTACTGCCAAATGGCGGAAAAAGAAGGACTTATCCCCTGCGGCTATTTACCGGTATTGCCGGATGCTTCGCTGGAAAGCCGGCATTTAGGGCTGATTACAGCAGATGAAGTGAATGGACTTCGTGAAAAACTTGATCTTCTTTCTAAAACAGCAGCAGGGACACTCGATTTAGAAGCTATTGATAGACTTGCAAAAGAAGCTCCGGAAAAGGATTGGCCAGAACCGTTTCCGGCTGTGTCAGATCCAAACGGACCGATTATTGCAATTGCCCGCGATAAAGCGTTTTGTTTTTATTATGAAGAAAATCTAAGGCTTTTGGAAAAATTCGGCGCAAAACTGATTGAGTTTTCTCCTTTAAATGATCGAAAACTACCCGAGAACATAGACGGGCTATGGCTTGGCGGTGGTTATCCGGAAGAGTATGCAAAGGTTTTGTCCGAAAATAAAGAAATGCTCACGTCGGTACGGTCTGCTGTTTTGTCCGGCCTTCCAACAATAGCAGAATGCGGCGGTTTCCTGTATTTACTCAAACAGATTGCCGGGAGAGACGGACAGTTTTTCCCAATGGCTGGTGTTTTTGAGACGGAAGCGCAGATGACAAAAAAACTGCAGCACTTTGGATATGCCGTTCTGACCGCACAAAAAGACAACCTTTTCTGTAAAAAAGGCGGAGAGATTCCAATTCACGAATTTCACTACTCCGCTTCAACGGATGATGGCAACGATTTTATTTCTGTTAAAGGCAGCAGGCAGCGTCTAACCGGACATGCAACAAAAAGCCTGTATGCCGGATACCCACACCTGCATTTGTACGGCAATCCGGATTTTGCCAGCAGTTTCATACAACATTGCAGGGAATGGAAGGAGAAAAGACAATGACACTGGAAGAACAAATCGCAAAAATAGAACCGCCCGATCAGGCTGCAGCAGAAGCGGCACAGAAGCACTGGGATTCTATTGCGAAACCACTTGGAAGCCTTGGAAAGCTGGAGTCCGAAATCATTCGCATCGCCGCGTTGATCGGGAATGAAAATGTCAATCTTTCCCGGCGCGCTGTGCTGATTTTCTGCGCCGATAATGGTGTAGTTGCGCAGGGTGTCACCCAGAGTGGCAGTGAAGTTACCGCAACGGTATCCGAAAATTTTACAACCGGCAAAACCAGTGTCTGTGCAATGGCGCGGGCAACCAGGACCGAAATTGTTCCCGTTGACATTGGAATTGAACGGGAGATGCATGTTCCCGGCTTAATTGATCGGAAAATCCGGTTCGGAACTGCCGATATGACCAAGGAACCTGCCATGACACGGGAGGAAGCCATCCGTGCGATTCAGATTGGAATTGACATGGTAAAAGAACTTGCCCAGAAAGGGATACGGATCATTGCCACAGGAGAAATGGGAATCGGCAATACAACAACCAGTTCGGCTGTTGTTTCGGTTCTCATGAATAAGCCGGTGGAAGAGGTGACCGGAAGAGGTGCTGGCCTTGATTCTGCCGGGTTCCGCCGGAAGATTGCCGCAATCAAACGCGCAATCGAAATCAATCGTCCAAACCCGGAAGATCCGCTGGATGTACTCTGTAAAGTAGGCGGACTTGACATCGCCGGAATTGTCGGAGCGTTTCTCGGCGGCGCGATTTATCGGGTGCCGGTTGTAATTGACGGGTTCATTTCCGGAGCAGCTGCGCTGATTGCATTGCGCCTTTGTCCGGAAGCAAGATGTGCGATGTTTTCTTCTCATATTTCGGCCGAACCGGCCGGGCAAATGATGATGGAAGAACTGGGATTTTCGCCCATCATCCATGCCGGCATGTGCCTCGGAGAGGGAACCGGTGCGGTTTCCCTGTTTCCACTTTTGGATATGGGACTTGCTGTGTATCATGAAATGAGTAATTTTGAGGAAGCCCGGATCGAAACTTACACCCATTTTGAGGATTGACAAATGCTGATATTGATTATAGGCGGCAGCGCCAGCGGCAAATCCGAATTTGCCGAAGCGGTGGTACAAAAATTGGGCGGCAACCGGCTTTATGCGGCTACCATGCAGCCGTTTGATGCCGAATGTGAAAAGCGGATTGCTCGCCACCGCGAAATGCGCAAAGCCAAACAATTTGACACCTGGGAAATCTACCGCGGACTCATCGATGCGGAGATTCCGGTTGGTTACCATACCATTTTGCTCGAATGTCTTTCCAATCTGCTTGCCAACGAAATGTACGGACCGAAAGGCTGGGAAAACGGTGACCTGCCGCAGCGAATTCTGAAAGGAATCGATAAGCTTGCGGCTTCTGCCGAAAATCTGGTTATCGTTTCCAACGAAATTTTCCAGGATGGCGACCGGTATCACCCCGAGACGATGCAGTATATGGAGTTCCTGGGGCTGATTAACCGGCGGATCGCAGAAAAAGCGGATGTGGTTGTGGAAGTAGTAAGTAGCATCCCGATTTTTCATAAAGGAGAAATAGAAAAATGAAAAAACTCTGGTGCGGCTTTATCACCGCGTTTTCCATGTATTCGGCGCTTCCGATGCCGCAGGTAGAATGGACATCTGACAGTATGAAATATGCGCTCTGCTTTTTCCCGGTGGTAGGCGCCGTAATCGGTGCGATTTGCTGGCTTTGGGGCTGGTTCTGCGGAATCTGGGGGCTTTCGGTCTACCTTTTTGCAGGAGGAATTGCACTAATTCCGCTCCTGATTACCGGCGGCATCCATCTGGATGGCTTTGTGGATACTTCGGACGGGCTGCATTCTCACCTGGAACCGGCACGCAAGCTGGAGATCATGAAAGATCCCCACATCGGCGCGTTCGGTGTCATCCGCAGCGGGATGTATCTGCTTGCCTTGTTTGCGCTGAGCTGTGCGCTTGGCGAAAAACCGGCTGCTCTGCCGCTGTATGCAGCAGGCTTTATGGTTTCTCGTGCATTTTCCGCTTTTACCATCGTCACATTCCCGGCAGCAAAGAACACCGGCCTTGCCCGTCTGTTTGCGGATGCCGCATCTAAAAAAACGGTGCGTATTGTTGCTGTATTCTTTGCATTGCTCGGTTTTGCAGCAATGTGTCTGGTACATCTGTGGGCTGGAATCGGTGCGGTTGTCTTTGCACTGCTGTTCCACCTCTGGTTTTACCGGATGTCGCGCCGTGAATTCGGCGGCATCACCGGCGACCTGGCCGGATATCTTGCTTGTCTGCTGGAACTTGGATTTCTGGCGACGGCTGTGATCGGAGGAATCATCGGATGAAACTGATTATCGGCGGAATATTTTCCGGGAAATACGAGCGGCTGCTGTCGCTTGGGTTTGGTGAAAACAAGATTGCGGACGGCGCTTCTGTCCCGTATGAAGAAGCTTTTGCAAAACCCGCGCTGTACAAACTGAACGGATTGATCCGACGAATGTTGGAAGATGGAAAAGATCCGCAGCCCTGGATTCTGGAACAGGTAAAAGCTCATCCGGAAATAACAATCGTCTGCGATGAAGTAGGCGGCGGCGTGGTGCCCATCGACAAGTTGGACCGGGAATACCGGGAAGCGGTGGGGCGGATCTGCTGCGAAATCGCCAAACAGGCGGAGTCGGTGGAACGGATCTACTGCGGGCTTGTCACAGAACTGAAAGCGGGGGAGAAGCATGTCGGTTAATATTACGCTCATTCGCCACGGCAAAACGGCCGGAAATCTGCGCGGCGCCTATATCGGAAAAACTGATGAGCCGCTCTGTCCGGAAGGGAAAGAAGCGCTGGTTGCTTTGCTGCAGCAGAAACTGTATCCGACTTCGGAAGGGATGATCCTGCTTTCCAGCCCGCTGCGCCGGTGTCTGGAAACAGCAGAGCTCCTTTTTCCGGGTGTTTCTGTACAAGTTGTCCCCGACTTTCGGGAAACGGATTTTGGGGATTTTGAAGGAAAATCTTATCAGGATTTGAATGGGAACGAAGTGTATCAGAAATGGATTGACAGCGGCGGAAAGGACGGCTTTCCGGGCGGCGAAACACCGCAGCAGTTCCAGCAGCGCTGCGTGCGCGCTTTTTCGGAACAAATAAAATCGCTGCCGGACAACAGTCATGTTGTGATCGTTTGCCACGGCGGAACCATCATGGCAATACTGGATGCTTTTTCCGATCCGCACCGGGATTTTTACAACTGGCAGGTAAAAAATGGCTGTGGCTACACCGGATGTTATGATCCGGAATCCGGATTGATCCGGGATATCACTCCCATTCGGGAGCAGGAGGAACACTGACACATGGAAATACTCATCATGGTTTTTATCGGATTTGTTTTGGATCTGCTGATCGGAGATCCGCATTGGCTGTATCATCCGGTCCGGCTGATTGGGCTCGGCATTTCAGGCGGAGAGAAGCTTCTGCGCCGCATCTTCCCCAAAACAAAAGGCGGGGAACTGGCCGGCGGCACGGTGCTGGCGATTTTCATTCCTGTACTCAGCTTTGCCGTTCCGTTTGGCATTCTGTTTCTGGCAGGGCTCGTGCATCCGTACCTGCGGCTTGCGATCGGTTCCATTTTCTGCTACCAGATTCTCGCAACCAAATCGCTCCGGGACGAAAGCATGCGAGTGAGCCGGGAACTGGACAAAAATGATCTGAACGGCGCGCGGAAATACCTGTCCTGGATTGTGGGCAGAGATACCGAGCGGCTGGACGAAACCGGAGTGATTAAAGCTGCGGTGGAAACAGTTGCGGAAAACGCTTCGGATGGAGTCATTGCACCGCTCTTTTATATGATGATTGGCGGACCGGCGCTCGGATTCCTTTACAAAGGGGTCAACACGCTGGATTCCATGGTGGGATATAAAAACGAGAAATACCTTTATTTTGGCCGGGTTTCGGCGAAAGTGGACGACGTGTTCAACTTTATCCCGGCGATTCTTTCCGCCTGGCTGATGATTGCAGCAAGTGCGTTCCTTGGGTTTGATGTCAAAAACGCAGTAAAAATTTACCGGCGGG
This sequence comes from uncultured Clostridia bacterium, assembly GCA_944382875.1. Lineage (GTDB taxonomy): Bacteria > Bacillota > Clostridia > Oscillospirales > Ruminococcaceae > Merdivicinus. The sequence goes on along the minus strand of CALWNQ010000002.1, from coordinate 91,197 downwards.
ATCACCGGAATCATTCCAGCCCCAACAGTGCCCGGACCGAGTCGGTTTGTGCAGGTGCTTTGCGGGTACAGCTTGCGGGAGACGCTTATTATTTCGGCAAGCTTGTTAAAAAGCCTACCATTGGTGATCCGCTCCGGCCAGTCGAGCGGGCGGATGTCCGCCGCGCCAACCGGCTGATGTACGGCACTGCGATTCTGGCGCTGCTGATCTTTGGAGCAATCCGTTTGGGGGTGCTGCTGCTTGTCTTCTGAACCGATTCTGATTCACGGCGGCGACATCTACACCGACCGCGGCTTGCAGCCGGGGGAGAAGCTGCTCGATTTTTCGGCGAACTTGAACCCATTGGGAATGCCTGCTGCTGTTCGAGAAGCTGCGGTTCGTGCGATCTCGGAAAGCGAAGCTTATCCCGATCCGCTCTGCCGCGCACTTCGTGCGGAAATTGCCCAAAAAGAAGGGATTCCCGCGGAACAAATTGTCTGCGGCAATGGCGCTGCCGATCTTTTGTACCGGCTTTGTTGGGCATATAAGCCGCAGATTGGACTTGTCCCGGCTCCCACCTTTGCCGAGTATGAACTGGCGCTAAAAAACAGCGGCGCGCACGTTCGGCTTCATCCGTTTTCAGCAGAAAACCAATTCCAACCGGACGACACATTCTTTACCTCTATCACTCCCGAAACGGATGTTGTTTTTTTCTGCAATCCCAATAATCCTACTGGCCTTACTGTTTCGCGCAATTATATCCTGAAACTGGCCGAAATTTGTCAGAAAAATAACTGCCTGCTGATTTTAGACGAATGTTTTCTCTGCTTTGCGGATGGGGGAGCAGAGAAATCCGCTGTTCCGCTGCTTTGTGAATTTGACAATCTGTTTGTATTGAAAGCCTTTACCAAACTATATGCAATGGCGGGTTTGCGGCTTGGTTATCTGCTCTGCGGCTCGACAGAACATGCCCAAAAAATTGCTGCAAGCGGACAGGCTTGGAGTGTTTCCACTCCGGCACAGGCTGCCGGCATTGCCGCTTTGCAGATTCCCGATTATGCCGAACAGACACGGAACTATCTTCGTGGAAACCGTGCTTTTTTGGCGGGAGTTCTGCGGGAATGCGGGGCAGATGTTTTGGATTCCGAAGCAAATTATCTCTTTTTTCGCTGGAACGACCTTACACTTCCGGAAAAAATGGTAAAACACCGGATCCTGATTCGTTCCTGCGCCAATTATCACACACTAGATGAAACTTATTACCGGATCGCCGTGCGGACTGAAGAGGAAAACCGCCTCTTTGCCAAAGCGCTGCGGCAGATTGCCGGACGGAAAGGATGAATCAAAATGGCAAAAGCAATTATGGTACAGGGTACCACCTCCAACGCCGGCAAAAGCTTTGTAGCTGCGGGACTCTGCCGCATTTTTAAACAGGACGGCTACCGGGTGGTTCCTTTTAAATCGCAGAATATGGCACTCAATTCCTTCATCACCAAAGATGGTCTGGAAATGGGCCGTGCGCAGGTCATGCAGGCTGAAGCAGCCGGTGTGGAGCCGGATGTCCGGATGAATCCGATCCTTTTAAAACCGACCAGTGACATGGGATCGCAGGTTATCGTTAATGGCGAAGTGCGCGGAAACCTTTCGGCGAGCGAATATTTCCGCCACAAAACCGATCTGATTCCGGATGTGATGAAGGCATATGAAAGCCTTGCCGCTGAAAACGACATCATCGTCATTGAGGGTGCGGGAAGTCCGGCAGAAATCAACCTGAAACAGCAAGACTTAGTTAATATGGGAATGGCAAAAATGGCCAAAGCGCCGGTGCTTCTGGTGGGAGATATCGACCGCGGCGGTGTTTTTGCGGCGCTTGCCGGCACCATGATGCTGCTCGAAGATGATGAAAAGGCAATGGTGAAAGGAACCGTCATCAATAAATTCCGCGGCGATGTCACCATTCTGGAACCGGGGCTTAAAATGCTGGAAGACATCATCCACATTCCCACTGTCGGCGTTGTGCCCTATCTGACACTGGATCTGGACGATGAAGACAGCCTCACTGAGCGCTTTACCCGTAAAAATCAAAAAGCTGCCGTTGACATTGCGGTCATCCGGCTGCCCAGAATTTCCAACTTTACCGACTTTAACCCGCTGGAATATCTCGACGGCGTTTCGCTTCGGTATGTGGGTTCAGTCGCTGAATTGGGTGATCCTGATCTGATTATTCTGCCGGGAACCAAAAATACCATGGGAGATTTGGGATTCCTGCGTGAATCCGGACTGGAAGCGCGAATTTTGCAGCACGCGTCCAGAGGAAAACCGGTCATCGGAATCTGCGGTGGATATCAGATGCTGGGCCTTTCGGTTTCCGATCCGCATGGAGTAGAGCATGGCGGCGAGATGGCCGGGCTGGGCTTGCTGCCCTTCTCCACTATGTTTGCGGAGCAAAAGACAAGAACCCGAGTAACCGGAAATCTTCCGGAGCTTGGCGGAATTTTTGCAGGGCTGTCCGGATTGGAATACGAAGGATACGAAATCCACATGGGTGTCACCAATGCCGAAGGAATGGCTGTCAACCACGGAAATATTTATGGCACCTATTTGCATGGTTTTTTTGACCGCGAAGAGATTACGAAAACGGTCGCCGAAGCCCTTTTTAAAGAGAAGGGGCTGGATTTTAGCAAAGTTCGTGCTTTTGATATTGCCGCATATAAAGAAGAACAGTATGACAAATTGGCAGATGCACTGCGTGCTTCTCTGGATATGAAGAAAATCTATCAGATTTTGGATGAGGGGGTAGCGTTGTGAAATTGAGCCAGGGCTTGATTCACTATTACTACGGCAACGGAAAAGGAAAAACTACCGCTGCGATGGGGCTTGCGGTCCGTGCGATGGGAAATGGGCTGCAGGTGCTGGTTGTTCAGTTTTTAAAAAATGGCAGCTCTGCAGAAATTGGGATGCTGCGGCAGATGGGAGCTCGAGTGCTGGCAGTAGAGGGACTGACAGGCTTTACTTTTCAAATGACGCCGGAAGAAAAAGCAGCTTGTGCCGCAGAACAGAATCTCAATTTGGAAGCAGCTTTGGCTGCTGCTGTCGAAGGAAGCTGTGACTTATTAATTCTGGACGAAATCGGTTCGGCTTTGGATACCAATATGGTTAGCAGGGAGCGGTTGCAATTCTTGATAGAACATCGTGCTAATACGGTAGAAATTGTTATGACGGGGCACAAGCTGGATCCGATGCTGCATGAATATGCCGATTATGTCACAAGGATGGAAAAACAAAAGCATCCATATGAAAGAGGGATTGCAGCAAGAAAAGGAATTGAATATTGAGGTGAGAAAATGAAATTAGAAAATATCCGTCCTGTTGATATTGAAAAACGCAGCTTTGAAATCATTACGGAAATACTGGGCGATAATCAGCCTGATCCCAAAGTTGCTCATATTGTTAAGCGGGTGATTCATACTACAGCTGATTTCGATTATGCAGAAAATCTGGTGATTTCTCCGGATGCGGAAGCAAGCTTTGCAGAGGCAATCAAAGCCGGGGGTGTTATTATCACCGATACCAATATGGCTTTATCTGGCATCAGCAAACCGGCTCTTGCAAAATATGGGGCTGAAGTGCGTTGTTATGTTGCGGATCCTGAAGTGGCAAAAGAAGCAAAAGAACGGGGGATTACCCGGTCGGCCGTTTGTATGGAAAAAGCGGCAGCAGAAACTCGTCCACTAATTTTTGCTCTAGGCAATGCACCGACTGCTTTGATTCGTGTCTGTGAACTTATCCAGGAGGGTAAAGTAAAGCCCGCATTGGTAATTGGTGTACCGGTCGGTTTTGTCAATGTCATTGAATCCAAGGAAATGCTGCTGGAGACTTGTGTTCCGCATATTGTTGCCAAAGGAAGAAAAGGTGGTAGCAATGTTGCGGCGGCAATTTGTAACGCGATGCTTTATAAAATGGGTGGAAGAGATTAAAAAAAAAGCTGTTACCAATGTGTAACAGCTTTTTTTACAATTTAAGAATTGACAGAACTGCAAAAAAGAGGTAAAATTAAAACAGTTATATTAATGTTAATGGGAAATATTTCCATTTTGATTGATTTAAAAGGAGAAAAACTATGAAGAATACTGCACAACCCAACAAAATCCTCATAGTTGATGACGCGGAAGTCAATCGTGCCATTTTGCAGGAACTTTTTTGTTATGAATTTGATACTGAAGAAGCAGAGAATGGGCAAGAAGCAATTAACATTATCGAAAAAGATCATGCAAATATTGCTGCCATATTATTGGATATTGTTATGCCAGTGTTAGATGGTTTCGGTGTACTGAAATATATGTCTGAAAAGAAATACCTTCATAAAATACCTGTATTTTTTATCACAGCTGAAACATCATCAGATATTACGATGCAGGGATATGAAAGTGGTGTTGTAGATGTTATTACAAAACCAATTATTGACCCGGCGATTGTACGAAAACGTGTTAAAAACGCGATAGAATTGTATCAAAATCGAAATCATCTTTCTGATTTAGTTGAAGAGCAGGTAGAAACTATTAAGTCACAATCAGAAAAATTAAAATATACAAGCGTTTCCACAATTGACATGCTTAGCTCTGTGATAGAATTTCGAAGCGGAGAATCTGGACAGCATGTAAGAAGAATTCGAAAAGCAACCCAAATGCTGTTGAAATATTTGTCGGAAAAATATGAAGAATATCGAATGGATGAAGATTTGATTGAAACGATTTCTAATGCATCAGCTATGCATGATGTTGGCAAAATATCCATACCAGATTATATTTTAAACAAACCTGGTAGATTAACAGCCGATGAGTTTGAGGAAATGAAAAAACATCCTTTATATGGATGTGAATTGTTTAAAAAAATCCCATTTTTTCAAAGTGAAGATATTTTTCAATATTGTTATGAAATTTGCCGGCATCATCATGAACGCTGGGACGGAAAAGGATACCCTGATGGTTTAAAGGGGGATGCTATTCCGATTTATTCACAAGTTGTTGCGATTACAGATGTCTATGACGCATTGGTAAGTGAGCGAGTTTATAAAAAATCCATTCCGCACAAAAAGGCATTGCAAATGATTGTCGATGGCGAGTGCGGTGCATTCAATCCGTTGTTAGTGAATGAATTTATAAAACATGAACAGGAAATCTATGATACACTTTATGTTAATGATACTATGACCGACGGAGAAAGGGAAGCACATGTGCAATGGTTCTCCAGAATATCGCGTCCTCCGGAACAGCAGCTCCTTTCAGATCGCACACTGCAGCTATTGGAGCGGGAACGGCAGCGTTACAGTATCTTGATAAAAATTGCGGGAGAAATTCTTTTTGATTTTGATAAACAAGCGGATACCATTGAATTTACCGAAAAATACCAAGAAGTCTTTGGAGGTAGCACCCATATTCTCCATGCCAATGATTATTTTTCCCATATGGATCAATGTGATCCACATGCCTTTCAGGAAATAAGGGAAGCTGTACTTCGTTTAACACCAACTCAGCCTGTTTATCGGACAGAAGTACAACTTCGGACAAAGAACGGAAGTTGGGAGTGGTTTGAAGCCTATATCCAAGCTATTTGGAACAGTGAAAACGGTAAAATGACGGGATGTTTTGGAAAGATTACAAGTATCCATCAATTAAAACAGGAATCTCTTCACTGGAAAGAGCAAGCAACACACGATTATTTGACTGGACTGTGCAACCGACAGGCTTTTGAAAGTGTGATTCAAAAAACGTTGCTTACTGATCCGGATCATCCGTTCAGTATTCTATTTTTGGATATTGATAATTTTAAAAAAGTAAATGACACTAAAGGACATTTAGTTGGTGATCAGCTGTTACAAAATGTGGCAAAAGTGCTAACCTATCATTCACGCTCTACAGATATTGTATCTCGTATCGGTGGTGATGAGTTTGCAGTTATTTTAAACGGACTAAATAATAAAACCGTACTTTGTAAAAAGACTGAAACTATCTGTAAAGCTTTTCAGGATGAATTGGAGGCAGAATATCAAAGCGGTATATCGTGCAGTATCGGAATTGCAATTTATCCAGAAAATGGCAATACCTATACCGATCTAATTCGAAAAGCGGATATGGCTCTCTATTGGGTAAAGCAGGATGGTAAAAACAGTTTTGCTTTTTATAATCCGGAAATGGATAAAGCACCATATTTTACTAGTCTTTCTGATGTTGATGATTCTTTGGAGAAAAGATAAAACAGGCCCTCGTTGTAAAAGCGAGGGCCTGTTTTTTGCATATAGAAAACCATTAAAAGAAATGAAAGATTTATTCTCTTTTCTCTTCCATCCGGCAGGAATTGCATCCGCCGGACTGACTGCATCCGGAACAGCCACCGCAGCATCCTTTACCCTGTTTCTTTCTGCGGTGCATCGAAATAATGATTGCGATGACGGCGCAAATCAGGGCGAGAATCAAAAGAATATCGGAAAATGTCATAAAAGTCCTCCTGTTATCAGTGGATAAAGAGACGTCCCACCTGATAAACAATTGTCGCAACAACATAGGCGGCACCGGTCTGGTAGAGGGAGGTTAGGATGGCACCTTTCCAGGAACCGAGCTCCCGTTTGCTGGCTGCAAAAGCAGCGACACAGGGCATATACAGGACAGTAAACACCAAAAATGCATAAGCACTCAGGGGGGTAAAGATGGTGCCCAAAATTTCCGCCAGTTGTGCGTCGGTTGCGGCGCCGGTGAGAACGGTCAAAGTGGATACCACCGTTTCCTTTGCAGTGATACCGGTAATCAGTGCGGTGGAAGCACGCCAATCATGGAAACCGATGGGGGTAAAGAGCGGGGCGATCAAGTTGCCGATCTGCGCCAGGATGCTGGCCGAGCTGTCGGTGACCATGTTGAGGCGGAGGTCAAAGCTCTGGAGAAACCAGATGACGATCGCCGCCATAAAGATAATGGTAAACGCTTTGCGGAGAAAATCCTTTGCCTTTTCCCACATCAAAAGCAGAACGCTGCGTGGGGAAGGAATCCGGTAAGCGGGCAATTCCATCACAAACGGAACGGGATTGCCTTTGAATACAGTGCTTTTGAGCAGCAGCCCGGATAGAATTGCGACCAAAATGCCGATCAGATAAACAGAAATCATAATCAATGCGCGGTGAGTTGGGAAGAACGCCATGATAATCATGCCGTAAATCGGGAGCTTGGCGCTGCATGACATGAACGGCGTCAGCAGGATAGTCATTTTCCGGTCCCGTTCACTCGAAAGGGTACGGGCAGACATGATCGCCGGCACACTGCATCCGAATCCGATCAGCATTGGGACAAAGGAACGGCCCGAAAGCCCAATTTTACGCAACAGTTTGTCCATGACAAAAGCGACACGCGCCATGTAACCGCTGTCTTCCAGAAGAGAGAGGAAAAAGAACAGCAATACGATAATGGGGAGGAAGGAGAGAACGCTTCCGACACCGGCACAGATGCCGTCAATCACCAGCCGCTGCAGCCAGTCGCTGATTTTGGCCATTTCCATTAGAGAAGCAAGCCCATCGGTAAAGAGCTGGATTCCTTTATCCATCAGATTCTGGAGCGGTTCGCCGAGCAGGGTGAAAGTCACCCAGAAAATAAAGAACATAATCCCGATAAAGATCGGGATTCCCCAGAATTTACTGGTCAGAACCGCATCAATCTTTTCGGAACGGAGCTGTTCACGGGTTTCTTGATGCTTGATGACGCAGGCTGCACAGGCTTTTTCAATAAATGTATACCGCATATCAGCCAGTGCCGCTTCCCGGTCGGTGCCCAGTTCGCTTTCCATATCCTCTACAATATGGTCGATGATGTGTTTCTGGTCTTCGTCCAGTTTCAGCAGATTTCTGGTCGGCTCATCGCCTTCTACCAGTTTGGTTGCCGTAAAACGGAGCGGAAGACCAGCTTCTGCTGCCTGATCGGAAACAATGTGGGCAATCGCATGAATGGCTTTATGTACTTCTCCTTCACAGAAATCGTATTTGAGTGGTTTCTGTTTCTGGGATGCCACCCGGATGGCAGTGTCAATCAATTCGTCGATGCCTTCGTTTTTACCAGCGGAAATCGGGACAATGGGAATACCGAGTTCTGCGGACAGTTCTTTTACTTTGATGGAGTTGCCGCTCGCCCGTACTTCGTCCATCATATTCAGCGCGATTACCATCGGGATTCCCAATTCGATCAGCTGAAGGGAGAGATAAAGATTCCGTTCGATGTTGGTGGCGTCTACAATGTTGATAATGCCGTCCGGATGTTCCTGCAGAACAAAATCCCGTGTGACGATTTCTTCCGATGTATAAGGGGAAAGGGAGTAAATACCCGGAAGGTCTACTACCACCGCTTCGGGATGTTTCTTTACCGGGCCTTCTTTTTTCTCTACCGTAACACCGGGAAAGTTACCAACATGCTGATTGGAGCCGGTCAACCGGTTGAACAGGGTGGTTTTACCGCTGTTCTGGTTGCCCGCAAGTGCAAATAACAGGCTCATTTCTTCACCGCCTTTTCTACGCTTCCTTCTACCAGCTCAATATTGGCTGCGTCATCTTTCCGGATGGTCAGGACATAGCTGCGCAGAAACAGCTCAATGGGATCTCCCATCGGAGCGACCTTACGTACAGTAACGCGGGTTTTGGGTGTCAGCCCCATGTCCAAAAGCCGCCGACGAAGTGCGCCTTCACCGCCAACAACAGCGATTATGGCACTGCTCCCAGGTTTTAATTCATCTAAGGTCATATCGGTTTCCTCCAACAAAATTGAAAATTGTTAGCTTTGGGTTACAAATTTATTATAAGCGGATTTGAATATTCTGTCAACAGAAAAATAGGAACGGAATCCGGGAAATATCGAACGCTTTTTGGATATTATAGCAAAAAGAAGAAAAACAAAGGATCGATTGTACTCTTGTTTTTCCGAAAAAAAGATGCTATACTGAAACCAATACAGGCAAAAATCCGAAAGGGGACTATCCTATGACAGTAAATGAAAGAATTGCGTATATCCGCAATAGAATGAAAGAAGAAAGCATTGACGCCTGCCTGATTCCGAGCGCAGACCCGCATATGAGCGAATATGTATCCGACCATTGGAAAACACGGGCTTTTGTTTCCGGATTTTCGGGGAGTGCAGGCACTTTTGTCATTACCGGGGAAATGAGCGGGTTGTGGACCGACGGACGTTATTATGTGCAGGCTGGGAAAGAGCTTGCGGGAAGCGAGGCGGTTTTGTTTCGCGCTTCTGATGCAGATTGTCCCACGCCGGTGAAATATCTGGCGGACAATCTTCCGGAGGGAAGCATTGTTGGATTAAATGGACGGCTGTTCTCGGCTTCTGCCCTAGACAAAATGCGGAAAGAGCTTTCCGAAAAGGGAATTTCTATCGAAATCAACATTGATATTGCCAATGAGCTCTGGGAGAAAGAAGGACGTCCTTCCGAAGAGTTTACAGAGGCTTATGCTCTGGATGTCTGTTATACGGGAAAAACAGCTGCAGATAAGATCGCGGAACTTCGCGCAAAGCTTTCGGAAGAACATGCGGACGCCATTGTTCTCAGCAAACTGGACAACATCGCCTGGCTCTTCAATATTCGTGCCAACGATGTGGAAAACAATCCGGTTGTCATTTCCTATGCGTTTATTTCTGCGGAACGTGCGGTACTCTTTACTGAACAGAGCCGGATTCCGGATGCACTGAAAGCACAGTTGGAGAAAGACGGTATTAGTCTTTTGCCATATAACGAAATTTATTCTTTCCTTGCAGAATCGGATGAAAGCTGCCGCGTCCTTTGCGATCGTGATGAGCTGAACTCAGCGCTTTACACTGCGGTAGAAGATAACCCATCTTTCACAGTGGTTAACGGCGAAGATCCGATTTTCCTGATGAAAGCTCGGAAAAATCCGACAGAAAATCAAAACACACAAAGTGCTTACCGGAAAGACGGCTGTGCTCTGGCTGAGTTTTATGGCTGGCTTTACGAGGAGCTGGCTGCCGGCAAAAAGCTGACAGAATACGAATGTGTGGAAAAACTTGCCGGATTCCGGCGCGCTCAGCCACTGAACAAGGGCGACAGCTTTGGCGCGATCATTGCTTACCGGGAAAACGCCGCTATGATGCACTATGCGCCGCATTCGGATGCTTCCGCTGTGCTGGAGCCTGCCCATCTGCTGCTGATTGACAGCGGCGGACAGTACCTTGATGGCACAACCGATACTACCCGCACCTTTGCGCTTGGTCCAATCAACGAAACGGAGCGGCATGACTTTACTCTGGCGCTTAAAGGTTCTATCGCGCTAATGGAAGCTGTTTTCAAAAAAGGAACCAGCGGTTCCCAGCTTGATGTGCTCTGCCGCGAATACTTCTGGCGGGAAGGCCTCGATTATCGCTGTGGTACCGGTCATGGCGTTGGCTTTATGTTGAATGTCCATGAAGGACCTCAGGGATTTGGTTCGCCCGTAAAACTGGAAGAGGGAATGGTCTTAACGGTGGAACCTGGTGTTTACCGGGAAGGTGAGCACGGTATTCGCACCGAAAACGTGGTACATGTTGTAAAGGGCGCAGATACCGAATATGGCCAGATGATGCGATTCGAGAATTTCACATTGGTACCGATCGATATTTTCTGTCTTGACCTATCCATGATGACTGATTATGAAATCGACTGGCTGAATCGTTATCATCAGAAAGTATGGACGGAAATTTCGCCGCTTGTCAGTGAACGTGCAAAAAACTGGCTCCGGAAATATACGCAGCCTGTACAGCGCTAATTTTGTGGGGATGTTTCGAAAAGGGACATCCCCTTTGATTTGTTTAAAAAAGAATGATTTTGCGCAAGGGTTTTGTGCAGATTTTTGCAGAGTGTTTCTTGACAAAGTTTTGGATTTGTGGTAAAATATAGAAAATGAAAACGATTACATAAAGTGAGGTAGAGCAGAATGGAAAAAATTCACGTAACAGTCTGGAACGAGAATGTCCATGAAAAAGAGATGCCGGAAGTGGCTGCGATCTATCCCACCGGTATTCACGGTGCGATTGCAGAGTTTTTAAACAAAGAGGCAGATATTGAAGCCGGTACTGCTACCCTGGAGATGCCGGAGCATGGCCTTACGCAGGAAGTCTTAGATAAAACAGACGTCCTTATCTGGTGGGGACATTGCGCGCATGATAAAGTTTCGGATGAAGTGGTAGAGCGTGTGCATCAGCGTGTGTTGGACGGTATGGGGCTGATTGTTCTTCATTCCGGACATGCTTCCAAAATCTTCCATAAAATCTGCGGCACTCGATCTTTGAACCTGAAATGGAGAGAAGTTGGCGAAAAAGAGATCCTCTGGTGTGTGAATCCTGGCCATCCGATTATGAAAGGATTGGGAGATCATATTGTGCTGGAACATGAGGAAACTTATGGGGAGCATTTTGAAATTCCGCAGCCGGATGAGTTAGTGTTTATCAGCTGGTTCGAGGGGGGAGAAGTATTCCGCAGCGGCTGTACTTTTACCCGTGGAAAAGGGCATATTTTCTATTTTAAGCCCGGTCATGAGACCTATCCCGTTTATCATAATCCCGACATTCAGAAAGTAATCGTCAATGCAGTTCGTTGGGCAGCTCCAGTTGGCGGCCCTAATCCTCAGTATGGCTGGATTGAAAAACCTTGGGTAAAATAAATATTAAATAAAGATCTCCGCAGTACTCCAAAAGGAGGTGCTGCGGAATTTTTTTGCTGAAAGTAAAAATAGAATGAATAATCTTAACAAAGTGTGAACAAAACAATCCGCCATATCAAAGAATATGCTATAATAACTTTGATTAAAAGAAAACTACCATTCGTTTTTGAATGGAAAGGAAGGAACAAAATGATCAGAAGTATGACCGGATACGGACGGGCGCAGGGAAATGGCGCCGGTTTCGATATATCCGTGGATATCAAATCGGTAAATCACCGCTATTTTGAGTTCAATGCCAAACTTCCCAAGTCCTGCCTTTTTCTGGAGGATTCTTTAAAAAAGCTGCTGCAGGAAATGATTTCGCGCGGGAAAGTGGAAGTAATGCTGTCCGTTCAATCCAAAGAAGGCTCTGATACCCGGATTGGTGTGGACGAGGTTGCTGCTGCAAGCTGTCTGGAAGCACTTCGGACTGCAGGAGAGAAGTTTGGGCTTATCGATGATATTAAGCTTTCCGATTTGCTCCGTTTTCCGGATGTGTTTACAGTGGAACGGGCAGAAATTGATGAAGAAGCGTTAACTGCTGCTGTTATGCAGATTGCCGGAGACGCTGCCGCATCCTATCAGGAAATGCGAGTAGCGGAAGGGCAAAAACTCCGGGAAGATCTGGAAAACCGGTTAAAAAGGGTGTCTGAGTTGGTTAGCGAAGTTGAAAAACGGGCGCCGGAACTGCAGCAAGCCTATTATAACCGATTATATCAAAAGCTTTCGGAAACGTTGGAAGGAACCAGCATTGATGAAAGCCGGGTTGTAACCGAAGCGGCGATTTTTGCCGATAAAGTTGCGGTAGATGAAGAAACCGTCCGGCTGCGCAGCCATCTTGCCCAGTTTGCCGGATTGCTCGAAAACGACGGGCCGGTTGGCAAAAAGCTGGATTTCCTGGTTCAGGAAATGAACCGGGAAACCAATACCATCGGCTCTAAAGGGCAAGATGTGACAATTGCCCGGACAGTGGTGGAAATGAAATCCGAGATTGAAAAAATCCGGGAGCAAATCCAGAATATCGAATAAGGAGAGTTAATATGAAACTGATTAACATTGGCTTTGGCAACATGGTGTCCGCCAACCGGATTATCACCATCGTCAGCCCGGAATCTGCCCCGATCAAGCGGATTATCCAAGATGCGCGGGACAGCGGACTGCTGATTGATGCCACATACGGACGACGGACCAGAGCGGTGATTGTGATGGACAGTGGACATGTGATTCTGTCGGCAATTCAGCCGGAAACAGTTGCCAATCGCTTTGTACAGAACGATGATCTGGACGAGGAGGATGATCAGGATGAGTAAAGGGGTGCTTCTGGTCTTTTCCGGCCCGTCTGGCTGCGGAAAAGGTACTGTGCTGAAAGAATTCTTTGCACAGGGCGGCAATGCTTTTCTTTCTGTGTCGGCTACAACACGGCAGCCCAGGCCGGGTGAAGAAAATGGTGTTCACTATTTCTTTATGAGCAAAGAAGAGTTTGCATCCAAACTGGAACAGGATGAAATTCTGGAGCATGCAACCTATTGCGGCAATTTTTACGGCACTCCCCGTGGGCCGGTTTATGAGCGGCTGGAACGAGGCGAAAATGTAATTCTGGAAATTGAGGTCCAGGGAGCTTTGCAGATCCGGGAAAAATGTCCAGAAGCGGTGCTGGTGTTTGTCCTTCCACCCAGTCTTGCGGAACTCCGTCGCAGGCTTGTGGAGCGGAATACCGAAAATGAGGAAGTCGTCAACCGCCGTTTGGAACAAGCCGCAGGAGAAATCGAAACCGCACGGCAGTACGATTATATGATTGTGAACGATTCCATTCAAGATGCGGTAGATGAACTGAATACCATCCTAAAAGCTGAAAAATTAAAAACACAAAACAGAATGAATATTATTGATGAGGTGTTAGATTATGATGCATAGACCTTCTGTACCCGAATTATTAAAACCCGGACAAAGCTATTACTCTCTGGTAGTAGCCGTTGCAAAACGTGCACGTGAAATTGCGCAACATGCAGATGAAAACGGCGAGATTCTATTGGAAAAACCGGTAAAACTCGCTGTTGATGATTTTGCAAAAGGCCGTTATAAATTTATTGAAAGCAGTGATATCGGCGTCATCCGTGACCGCCGTCTGTCTTATGTACCCACTACATCGTTGGAAGATGACGAATAAGCAATAACTCAGAAGAAAGGGGAGAGGTGTCCTGGAACATATTGCGGATGTTGCGGTAGAAGGGACAGCTTTCCACTTTGACCGTTTGTTTAGTTATCGGATTCCCGATGCCCTTGTGGGAAAGGTGCGACGCGGTATACGGGTACTGGTGCCATTTGGGCGTGGGAACCGCAAAATAATGGGATTGGTTTTTGATGCAAAAGAAACATCCGAAACTCTCCCATCTGTAAAGCCAATTTTAGCTGTTGTGGATGAAGAACCGGTCATCGGGGAAGAAAATTTTAAAATGATTCGTTTTATGGTAGACACAACTTTCTGTACCTACTATGATGCCGTAAAATGTATCCTTCCTGCTGGATTGAACCAGACTGCAGCAGAGGAATTCCATTATGTGCGCTCTCCATTGCCCGCAGAAGAAGCAAAATTCACACCAGTTGAAAAGTTAGTGGCGGATTATATGAAAGATGCACAGACGCAAACGGAAATCCGTGATTTCTTTTCCGAAAGAGATGCGGCTGCCCGCAGAAAAGCAGCGCATCGTCTTGTCCAGCTTGGAATTTTAGAGTGTACCGACCTGCTTAGGAATAAAATCGGTTCCAAAACAGTTCGGATGGTTCGTCTTGCGGAAAATGTGGATCTGGAAACACTTTCTCTTACTCCAAAACAGCGGGAAGTAGTTGCAGTTTTACAGGCTGCCGGTTCCGCTTCGGAAAAGGAAGCCGCTTATCATGCCGGTGTGGGAGAAGGCGTTATCAAAACACTGGCGGCAAAAGGTGTTCTGGAATATTTCGATCGGGAAATTTACCGGATTCCAAAATCCATAAAAAAAGAACACACAGATTCGGAAGAGTTTGTGCTCTCCTCGGAACAGCAGAAAGTATTTGAAGGTTTGTGCGCACTGATGATGCAAGAAGAAGCCTGTGCGGCTTTATTGGTAGGTGTGACTGGTTCCGGGAAAACGCAAGTTTACCTTCGCTTGATTGAATCGTGTTTAGCAGAGGGACGGCAAGCAATGTTGCTCGTCCCGGAAATTTCGCTGACGCCGCAGTTGTTAGCGAAATTTCAGCAGTTTTTCGGTGAAAAGATTGCGGTAATTCATTCAAGCCTATCAATGGGGGAACGTTTGGATGCTTATAAGCGGATCCAAAAAGGGGATGCTTCGATTGTAATTGGGACCCGGAGCGGAGTTTTTGCTCCATTTTCTAATCTGGGATTGATTATCTTGGATGAAGAAGGGGAACACTCCTATAAATCGGATTCTACACCGCGGTATCATGCGCGAGATATTGCAAAGCTCCGCTGTGTGTACCACAAAGCGCTGCTTTTGCTTGGTTCCGCAACTCCCAGCATTGAAAGTTATTATGCTGCGCAAACAGGGCGCTACCACTTGTTTGAATTAAAAAATCGTTTTGGCACAGCTTCTCTGCCGGAGGTTCATTTGATTGACATGCGGAAAGAAGAGGAAAACGGTAATGTATCTGTATTGAGCGAAGAACTGTTGCAGCAGCTAATTCGAAATTATCGCAATCGTGAGCAGTCGATCCTTCTCATTAATCGACGTGGATTTGCTGCGTTCGCACTTTGTATGGATTGTGGAGAACCGGTGCGCTGTCCAAATTGCAGCATCACTTTAACTTATCACAAAGCAAACGGTTATTTGATGTGTCATTACTGCGGTTATACCAGGCAAGCGTCCCTTTCCTGTCCATCCTGTGGCGGTAAACACTTAAACATGGTCGGAACAGGAACACAGAAGGTTGAAGATATAATTGCTATGACATTGCCCGAAGCAAAAATTCTACGAATGGATACCGATACTGTTTCCTCCCGTTACGCATATGAGGAAAAGTTTACCCAATTTGAAATGGGAGACTATGATATTTTGGTGGGAACCCAGATGGTGGCAAAGGGGCTAAATTTCCCGAATGTTACGTTAGTCGGTGTTTTGAACAGTGACCAGTCACTTTATTCCAGCGACTACCGATGCAGTGAACGGATCTTTTCCCTGATTACTCAGGTGATCGGCAGAAGCGGACGGAGTGTAAAACCGGGACGCGCCTACATTCAAACGCTTTCCCCGGAAAATGAAGTGATCCGTCAAGCTGCAGCACAGGACTATGAATCCTTCTACCAGCAGGAGATTATGCTCCGCAAACTGAATTTGCAGCCGCCGTTTTGTGATTTGGCAGTGATTGGTTTTTCCGGCATATCGGACGATCTGGTTCACCGTTGTGCAGAACGTTTCTGTGAACTCCTTCGAACACGGATTTTAGCGGAACAGGAGCCGATGCCGATCGTATTGCTTGGGGTATCACAGGCGGGGATTTTCCGGCTGAACGGGAAGTACCGTTATCGGATTATTTTAAAATGCAAGAACCAAAAACGATTCCGGAATATGTTGCGGGAAGTTTTTTCTCAAGCCGCAGCGCAAAAGTTGTTCAGTCGGATTTCTGTTTTTGTGGATATCAATGGTGAAATATAGATGGAGGTACCACAATGGCGTTGCGTAAAATTGTAACAGGTGAAGATCCTCTGCTTCGCAAAACCTCTAAACCTGTGGAGGTTTTCGACGAAAAACTTTGGATACTTCTGGATGATATGGCAGAAACTATGTATCGCAATGAAGGTGTCGGTTTAGCTGCTGTACAGGTGGGAATTCTGCGGAGAGTAGTTGTGATTGATGTCGGTGATGGAAAAATTGAACTGATTAACCCGATAATTATCAAAACACGGGGACGGCAGGAAGATTCTGAAGGCTGTCTTTCTTTTCCGAATGAATACGGTTTAGTGGAGCGGCCGAACTTTGTAACAGTTAAAGCACAGGATCGCAATGGTGTTGACCAGGAATATAGCGGTTCCGGTCTATTAGCACGTGCATTTTGTCATGAAATCGATCATTTGGATGGAATAATCTTCAAAGACCATATCCGGGAAGATGAACCGGAAATTCCGCGGCGTCGCAGAAGACGTTTTGATCATTCACCGCGCTGAGGGGGAAAGCAGGAATGAATATTGTATTTATGGGAACACCAGATTTTGCAGTCCCTTGTTTGCAGGCATTGCTGGATGCGGGGTATCCGGTAACCGGCGTGTTTACGCAGCCAGATAAGCCAAAAGGAAGAGGATATCAGCTCGCTCCTCCTCCTGTAAAGGAACTCGCCTTAACACATAATATACCCGTTTTTCAGCCCAAAACGCTGAAAGATGGTGAAGCATTGCGACAGATTCAGCAGTGTAAAGCAGAATTACTTGTCGTTGTTGCATACGGCAAAATCCTGCCAAAAGAGGTTTTAGAAGCGCCGCGCTACGGCAGTATCAATGTTCATGCTTCACTGCTTCCGAAATATCGCGGTGCCGGCCCAATCCAATGGGCAATCCTGAACGGAGAAACTGAAACCGGAGTCACAACCATGCGGATTGCAGAGGGAGTGGATACCGGCGATATGTTGGAGCAAGCACGACTGCAAATCGGAGAGAACGAAACGGCAGATGAACTGCACGACCGTCTTTCTGTTTTAGGCGCTTCGCTTTTGATCTCCACGATTAAAAAGATGGAAGCCGGAACGTTGACCGCTACTCCGCAGGATGATGCCCTTGCTACCCATGCGCCGATGTTGGATCGCGAGATGTCCAACATTGACTTCAAAAAACCAGCTGCACAAATTCACAATTTGGTTCGAGGACTTTCTTCTTGGCCGTGCGCTTCCACAGTGTATCAGGGCAAACGGCTGAAAGTATATCACAGTCATCTTTGCGATGGAAAAGGAAAACCGGGTGAACTTTTAAATTATAAGAGCTTTATCGTAGCCTGCGGTGACGGTGCGATTTGTTTTGACACAGTTCAATATGAGGGAGGAAAGCGAATGTCGGGAGAAGATTTTCTCCGCGGCAGAAAGCCTTCGGAAAACGAGATTCTCGGCTAAATCAGAAAGGAGATTTTCATGCCCTATCTGTATTTTGATGTGTATTATCTGATTTTTATTATTCCGGCGCTGTTGTTTACGATCTGGGCACAGGTCCATTTAAAATCCACTTATGCCAAATACGGAAAAATCTACAACCGGGAAGGAATGACCGGCGCACAGGCGGCACGGATGATCCTGGATCGAAATGGGTTGCAGCATATCCGAATTGAACGGATTCCCGGCCAGCTGACCGATCATTACTCTCCCAAAGAGGATGTCATCCGCCTTTCGGAGAGCACCTATGATGTTACTTCCATTGGAGCGCTGGGAGTTGCCGCACACGAAGTAGGGCATGCTATTCAACATGCTACTGGTTATTTTCCGATCAAGCTCCGTAATGCGATTATCCCAGTAACACAAATTGGTTCTCAGCTTGCCTGGCCGATTTTTGCAATCGGTCTGATTTTCCAGATGGGCGTTATGCTGGACATTGGAATTATCCTGTTTTGTGCAGTTACTTTGTTTCAGATCATCACCCTTCCTGTCGAATTCAATGCAAGCAGCCGGGCGATGCGAACACTGGAAGAAGGCAGTATGCTGGCTCCGGAGGAGCTGCGCGGTGCAAGAAAAGTGCTGACCGCAGCGGCTATGACCTATGTTGCAGCGCTTGCAGCATCACTGGCAAACCTTTTGCGGATGATTGCGCTGCGGAACAGGAACCGTGACTGATGGATGCAAGAAAGATTGCCTATACGGCATTGCTGAGAATGAAACGGGACGGCAGCTATTCCAATTTAATGCTGAATGCTATTTTGCAAGCGGAAAAACCATCTCCGCAAGAAAAACAATTTGCAACCGCTCTGTTTTACGGAGTTCTGGAACGAAAATTGACGCTTGATTATCAGATTTCTCGTTATCTAAAAAAGAAGGTAGAAAATCTGGACGACGAGGTGCTGATTGCACTCGAACTTGGGTTTTATCAGCTTTGTTTTCTTGATGGTGTGCCGCAGTCGGCTGCTGTGAACGAAAGTGTTAAGCTAATCAAAAATTCCAGGAAAAAGAGCGCTTTTGGTTTTGTCAACGCAGTTCTTCGCAGTTTTCAGCGTGATGGATGCCGGATGGTGCTGCCGGAAGGAGATTCACATCGCCGGCTGAGCATTGAAACCTCGATTCCGGAAGAGATTCTGCGGCGCTGGGAAAAGGATTTTTCACCGGGGAAAGCGGAAGCGATTGCCAAAGCCTGTCTGGGGCGTCCGCCGCTTCACCTTCGTGTCAATCCGCTGCTGTCATCGCCGGAGCAGGCGATGGAGCTTCTCGCTGCGGAGGGAGTCAAAACGACGGTTCACCCGCTGATTCCAAATTGTCTGGAAGCATTCCACACTGGAAGTATTGCGGAAAAGGCTGCCTTTCAAAAAGGTTTCGTTTCTGTTCAGGACAGTGCTTCCCAGCTTTGTGCGCTGGCGGTGGGGGTAAAATCCGGAGAAAGAATTTTTGACCTCTGTGCAGCACCCGGTTCCAAAAGCTTTGTGATGGCGCAGGAAATGCAAAATCAGGGCGAGATTCTCTCCTTTGATTTGTATCCTGCCAGAATCGCACTGATCTGGGAGGGGGCAAAACGCCTTGGTATTACCTGCATCCAGGCAGAAGCGGGGGATGCGTGTCAGTTCCGTCCGGAGTTTGGGTTGGCAGATCGTGTTCTCTGTGATGTGCCGTGTTCCGGTTTGGGGATTATTCGGCGCAAGCCGGAAATCCGTTGGAAAGGCGCTGAGGAACTGGATGCTCTGCCATCTTTGCAAAAAGAGATTCTCGCAAATGCGGCGCGATATGTGAAACCGGGCGGGATTTTGGTCTATTCCACCTGTTCGATTGCAAAAGCGGAGAATGAAGAGGTAACCAGCTGGTTTTTGGATCAGTACCCGGAGTTTCAACCGGAAGTTTTTCCGGAAACTGTCGCGGCGGTGATTGGGGAAAACCGGTGGCAGGCGACACTTACACCGGATGAGGGGAATTTTGACGGATTTTACATCGCACGGATGCGGCGAAAGGAGGGAAGCGGATGTACGACATCAAATCCATGACAAAAAAGGAACTGGAGCAACTGATGGAACAGCTTGACCAACCAAAGTTCCGGGCGGGACAGGTGTTCGGTTGGCTTCATCAGAAGCATGCGCTTTCTTTTGATGAGATGACCAATCTGCCGGCTTCCTTGCGGGAAAAGCTGGCAGGAGAATGTACAATCACTCGGCTGGAAATCTGCCGGAAACTCGTTTCTGAGCTGGACGGTACGATCAAATACCTGTATACTTTGCCAGATGGGGAACACATTGAAAGTGTCCTGATGCGGTATGAACACGGGAATTCCCTTTGCATTTCCAGCCAGGTTGGCTGTAAAATGGGATGTGCATTCTGTGCTTCCACCAAGGCTGGTTTTGTCCGAAATCTGACACCGTCTGAAATCTTGGAACAGGTTTATATGGCTGCGGCGGATACCGGTAAAAAGGTTTCCAATATCGTGATGATGGGAATCGGGGAACCGCTCGACAATTACCAGAATGTCCTCCGTTTTTTGGAGCTGGTATCCAGTCCGGACGGTTTAAATCTTAGCCACCGCCACCTTTCGCTTTCCACCTGCGGAATTGTGGATAAAATCTATGATCTCGCCGAACGGAACTTGCAGCTGACTCTCTCCATATCATTGCACGCAACCTCAAATGAGAAGCGAAGCGAGATCATGCCGATTAACCGTCGTTGGAAAATCGAGGAACTATTGGAAGCGTGCCGACATTATACCGATATGACGCACCGGCGAATTTCTTATGAATATGCATTGATTGCCGGTGTAAATGACAGTAAAAAACAGGCGGAGGAGCTTGCGGCACTTCTGCATGGAACACTTTGTCATGTCAACCTGATTCCGGTCAATTATGTCCGGGAAGCAGGATATGAAAAAAGTCCGAAAGAACGCATCTTTGCTTTTCAAAAAGTCCTGACAAGCAAGGGAATCAATGCTACAGTACGACGAACACTCGGCGCGGATATCAACGCCGCCTGCGGTCAACTCAGACGTGAAGCAGAAAATCGCAACTGATTCCTTTCAATCGATTCCATTTGGAAAAGGAGATCGTCGCTTTGAGAATAGTAGGAAAGACAGATATCGGAATGGTTCGGGATACCAACCAGGACGCCTTTAAAATCGTAGCGCTCGGTACCGGGTCCGGGCTGGCACTTGTCTGCGACGGAATGGGTGGTGCCCGTGGTGGGGATACAGCCAGTACCATTGCAAAAAAAGTAATAACCGAAACCATTCAAAAAACTTATCAGGATGTGATGGGTGCTGAAGCGGTAAAAGCTATGGTTTTAGAGGCGGTTGCTTCAGCGAACCGGGCAATCTATCAGACAGCAAAAGATCATCCTGAATACACTGGAATGGGCACCACTGTTGTATTAAGTCTGTTACATCAGAAACGGGCGTATATCGCTCATGTAGGGGACAGCCGTCTCTACCTGATGCGGGAACATTCGCTGACACAAATAACACGTGACCATTCGTTTATTCAGGAAATGGTTGACCGCGGGGAAATCAGCCCGGAAGAGGCAAGGGTACATCCCAACAAAAATATCATAACCCGTGCGGTTGGCGTGCATTGGGATGTGGATGTGGATTTTTATTCTCTTGATTTATATCCCGGAGATAAACTACTGCTCTGCACAGACGGCTTGACAAATCTTTGCCCGGATGAGAAGCTGGCAGATGTAATCAGCAGCGATTCAATCGAAGAAGCTGCCGAAACACTGATTTGCACAGCCAATCAGGAGGGCGGGCATGACAATATTACAGTTGTCATTGTCGAGGTTTGATACCTTTGGAGGGAGACCATGGAAAACTATATCGGAAAAAAATTGACCGGACGGTATGAGTTAATTAAGCTGATCGGCAGCGGCGGGATGGCAAATGTTTTTGAAGCCAGAGACCTGTTGGAACAAAAAACGGTAGCAGTAAAAATTCTGAAAGAGGAATATCTGACGAATGAGGAGTTTGTCCGCCGTTTTCGGAACGAGTCCAAAGTGATTGCAGTGCTGGATCATCCGAATATTGTAAAAGTCTATGATGTAAACTTTACAGGCGCGGAACAGTATATCGTCATGGAATATATTGATGGGATCACCATGCGTCAGTACATTGCCCATCAGGGACGCTTAAAATGGAAAGACGCAGTGCATTTCATCACCCAGGTTTTGAAAGCTCTGGAGCATGCGCATGAAAACGGCGTAATTCACCGGGATATTAAATCCCAGAACATTATGCTTTTGCGGGATGGAACAATTAAGGTTATGGATTTCGGAATTGCCCGCTTTGCGCGGGAAGATATCCGCACAATGGATGACCGTGCGATCGGTTCGGTGCATTACATCAGCCCGGAACAAGCTTGTGGAGAAGAGTCAGACGAAAAAAGTGATATCTATTCCGCTGGAGTGCTTCTCTATGAAATGCTGACTGGAAGCGTTCCTTTTGATGGGGATACCCCGGAGCAGATTGCTATGAAGCATATTCATAACAAACCGGTTCCGGTTCATACTATCGCAGAGGATGTCCCAACCGGTTTGTGCGAGATTACCGAAAAAGCAATGCAGAAGGATAAGAATATGCGGTATCATTCTGCAAATGAAATGTTGCTTGCGATAGACCGTTTTAAGCAGAACCCGAATATTGTTTTTGAATACAAGTACATGCCAGAAGAACCAGCAAGTACGAGATATTCCCGTTCGGTAAGTGAGA
This sequence comes from uncultured Clostridia bacterium, assembly GCA_944382875.1. Classification (GTDB taxonomy): domain Bacteria; phylum Bacillota; class Clostridia; order Oscillospirales; family Ruminococcaceae; genus Merdivicinus. Next base: position 68,638 of record CALWNQ010000002.1, on the reverse strand, counting down.
TACAGGCCGAAGAGCAGCCGGAGGATGAAATGAATACAGAAGCAGATGAACAAGTTGTAGTCAAACGTAGTCCGACTATCCTGATTCTGACAGGAATTGCCGCTGCATGTGTGATTACTGCCTTATTGGTACTAATGGGCTTTTTTTACTACGGGCGAGAAGAAAAAGTTGCAGAAATTGTCATGCCGAATCTTATCGGTATGGACTATGAAACCGTAAAAAAGACAGAAGAATATAAGGATTTTCATTTTGTCGTCATCGAAAATGAAAAGAGCGAATACCCTGAAGGACAAATTTATTATCAGAGCATTGAACCGGGTATTAAAGTAAAAACAAACCGCCGCATCCAAGTGAAAGTAAGTGCTGGAATTGAAGTGTTGGAAGTTCCAGAACTCACTGGATGGTATGTAGGTGATGCGGAAGATGCATTGGCGGAACGTGGTTTGGAGCCGATTATCCGGACACAGGTTGATAATTCAGTTGAAGTGGACCATGTTATAAAAACGGATCCGCCTGCCGGTCAACAGGTTGAGCAAGGTTCCCAGGTAATTTTGTATGTCAGCCGTGCGCAGGCATCTACTGTAGTAAAAGTACCAATGTTGGTGGGATATGACATTGAAAAAGCCAAAGAAAAGCTTAGTGCGCTGGATTTGAAGGTGCAGGTAGAAGAAGTTGACAGCAATGAAAAACCGGGTATTGTTGTCGAACAGAGTTTGCCTCAGAATGAATATGCGGAGAGCGGTTCTACCATTATCCTCAAGGTCAGCAATGGTTCCGGTTATTCGATGAAGGCAACCTTAACGGTAAACTTCCCTGCCAGTGCTCCAAATATGGACTATACCATGAGCATTTATGTGAATGGTGAAGAAATCCTGCGAGAAACTGTAAATCCTGCCGTTACCAATGTTTGGACCGGTGAAATCGAAGGTGTAGAAAAGACACAAGCGATTGTTGTCATCAATAACCAGCAATACGCTGAATTTGAAGTCGATTTTGAAAACAATGTATCTGTTTTGAACGGCTCATACAATGTGGAAGTATTTGAACAAACATCTTCTGAACCCAGCGAGCCGGAAGGGCCTTCTACTCCGGAGGGCCCGGGAAATCCGGAAAGTTCGGACGAAGAACCGGTAGTGCCGGTTGGTCCAGGAGATGAACCCCGGCCAGAAGGCGGAGAATCACCGGATGGCGCACCGGTAGAGGAGTAGAAGATGGAACAGCAAACAGGTATGATCCGGAAAGCCATCAGTGGATTTTATTATGTTCGTACCGAAAGCGGCGAAGATTTGGAATGTGGCGCCAAGGGGATCTTTCGAAAAGAAGGAAGATCCCCGTTGGTTGGTGACCGAGTTTTGGTGGAAAACGGTGTAGTTGCGGATATTCTGCCGCGGAAAAATGAGATTCTGCGCCCACCGGCGGCAAACCTAGATGTGGCGGTTATGGTAGTTGCTGCCACAGAACCAGTTCCAAACCTTTTTGTTCTGGATAAATTGATCACCGTATGTGAGTACAAAATGATTGAACCGCTTTTGGTTTTTACCAAAAATGACCTGGCTGATTCCGCTGAGTATCAAGCAATTTATCAAAACGCCGGTTTTTCGGTCTTTACCAGTGAACCTGGACAAAAAGATTACACTGGGTTACTGCAAAAACTTACCGGTAAACTTAGTATCTTTATCGGGAATTCCGGTGTGGGAAAATCCACTTTGATGAATGCACTGATTCCGGAACTTTCGTTGGAAACAGCGCACATCAGCCAAAAGTTGGGTAGAGGACGTCACACTACCCGGCATGTGGAAATATATGAGCTGCCCAACGGCGGCCTTGTAGCGGACAGCCCGGGTTTTTCGACAGTGGAGATTGAAAAATACGACCGCATTCGCAAAGAAGAACTGGCAGGTTGTTTCCGGGAATTTGCCCCATATGTTGACGATTGCCAGTTTCCCGACTGTTCTCATCGGGTGGAAAAGGGATGTGCAGTACTTTCTGCCTTGAAAGAAGGAAAGATTTCACAGAGCCGACACCAGAGTTACTGTACTTTATATGAAGAAGCAATGCAACAAAAGGAATGGGAATGGAAAGAAGGAGGAAAACATCGTTGAATTGCCTAATATTCGGGGCTGCCCCGATTGAACAATACGATTATATCCGTCCTTATCTGGATTTACAGCATAAAATTGTGATTGCGGCAGATGGAGGACTGCGTCATACGGCGGCACTCGGACTCATACCGGATGTGATCATTGGCGATATGGATTCCTTCCGGGAAAAGGATGTACCAGCCGGAGCGATTCTGTTTCCCACCAGAAAAGACGACACCGATATGATGCTGGCGATCAAAAAGGGACTGGCGATGGGTGCAGAGGAGTTTTTCCTATTTGGCGGGATGGGCGGACGCTTTGACCATACATATGCCAATATCCAGTCGCTCGCTTACCTGCTGCAATTCGGGAAACGCGGATGGCTGCTCGATGAGAACCACAAAATCTGTCTGCTTACCGAAGGAAGCCTGACGCTTTCACCCGAATATAAATATCTGTCGGTATTTGCATACGGCGGAACCTGCAGCGGTATTACCATTACCGGTGCGGAATATAATTTGGATGATGCGGTTTTGGAACCGGACTTTCCTCTTGGTGTCAGTAACCAACACGCTGCCGGACAAACAATGAGGGTTTCGGTGCAAAACGGCACACTGTTAATTATCCAGACAAAAATATCATAGGAACCAAAACAAGCCCTGCTGCGTATGATGCAGTGTAAAAACAACGCGGCAGGGAGGGCTTTTAGATGAAAAAACCGTTACCGATTTTACAGGCTGCTCCTTTAGCCGCCGTAATTGCAGGGATAATCCTGCTGCTGAGCGTGTTTTTTTCCGTCCGTCTGCTGCTGGCGTGCGCCGGCGCCGGATTGATTTATTGGGGGATTACACGCTGTAAGAGGTGAAGGAGGAGATCATATGAAGATCGTTGTCATCAAAAGCCCCAAATACTTATCCGGACTGCTCCGGCTGATTTTTGGCATTAAGAAGGAACAGGACGACTGAAACAAAACAAAGGATGTGCAAATATGAAACCAGTTGGAATTATCGGAGCAATGGGCCTTGAAGTTGAGAAGCTGAAAGATTGTCTGCAGGATCGTGCGGAAACGATTTATGCGGGACGGCATTTCTACAGCGGAAAACTTGGGAATACCAACGTTGTGGTTGTCTGTTCCGGAATCGGAAAAGTGAACGCAGCCATCACCACCCAAATTCTGATCGACCGTTTTCAGGTGAATTCCGTCATCAACACCGGCATTGCGGGTGGTGCTCATCCGGATATCCGGGTGCGGAATGTTGTGATTTCAGACACTGTAGTCTATCATGACATGGATCCGCGGATCCTGGCAATTGGGTATCCGCATTTAGAGGAATTTACCGCGGATAGCCGGCTGATAGAAAAAGCAAAAGCCGCCTGTGAGGGACGTGTCATTTGGATGGTGGGAAAGATTGCAACCGGCGACCAGTTTATTGCGGACAGTGCGGTCAAAGCAGATATTGTCGCCCGGACCAATCCCTGCTGTGTGGAGATGGAAGGCGGTGCGGTAGCACATACTGCTGCGGCAAATGGAATTCCGTTTGTAATTATCCGCTGCATTTCCGACAACGCAGATGACAGTGCCGAGATGGATTATGAAACCTTTGAAAAGCTTGCGGCCGATGACGCTGCGGCGATTGTGGAATCGATGCTTGCATAAGAAAAACCGCTGTGTAATAGCACAGCGGTTTTCTATTTTATTCTTGAATGCCAGGAATATGGGGGAGCCCTGCAAAGCCTTTTTCCAAATCTGCATCGGTGGGAATATAGTCGCTCATTGTCTTTTCCAGATAGGAATTGTAAGCGGTCATATCAAAATAACCAGTGCCGGTAAGGCCGAACAAAATGGTTTTTGCTTCTCCTGTTTCGCGGCATTTAATAGCTTCATCAATCGCTGCACGGATGGCATGAGAGGATTCCGGGGCAGGCAAGATAGTTTCCTTTTTGGCAAAGAAAGTAGCGGCTTCGAAAACTTTGGTTTGTTCTACCGAAACGGCTTCCATATAGCCATCGTGATAAAGCTTCGATAAAATGGGGGACATACCGTGGTAGCGGAGACCACCGGCGTGGTTGGGAGAAGGCATAAAGCCGCAGCCCAGTGTGTACATTTTTGCCATCGGGGTGATTTTTCCGGTGTCACAATAATCGTATGCATATCTGCCTCGAGTCAGGGAAGGACAGGACGCCGGTTCTACCGCAATGATGCGGGGATTTGCTTTTCCGTTTAGTTTATCCCGCATAAAGGGTCCTATCAGACCACCCAAATTGGAACCACCGCCCGCACATCCGATGACGATGTCGGGATACTCATCAATCAGTTGCATAGCGATTGCGCTTTCTTCACCAATAATGGATTGATGGAGAAGGACTTGATTCAACACCGAACCAAGTACGTACCGACAGTCAGGGGTAGTAACTGCTTTTTCCACTGCTTCCGAAATGGCACAGCCAAGGCTTCCACTGGTTCCGGGATTTTCCGCCAGGATTTTTCTGCCGGCTTTGGTGGTATTGCTGGGGCTGGGAATCACATTAGCGCCAAAGGTTTGGATGATCGATTTGCGGAATGGTTTCTGTTCATAAGAGCCTTTTACCATATAAACAGTCAGGTCCATGCCAAAGAAAGCACATGCTTCGGCAAGTGCCGTACCCCATTGGCCGGCTCCGGTTTCGGTTGTCAGGCTGGTCAAGCCCTGTTTTTTTGCATAATAAACCTGTGCGACTGCGGAATTGAGCTTGTGGCTGCCGGAAGTGTTGTTGCCTTCAAATTTGTAGTAAATTTTTGCTGGGGTATCCAGCGCTTTTTCCAATTGATACGCGCGAATCAGCGGGGAAGGGCGGTACATTTTGTAAAAGTCCTGAATCTCCTCCGGAATATCAACAAAACGGGTGATATTGTCCAGTTCCTGATGTGCCAGCTCTTTGCAAAAAACAGGGTAGAGATCTTCTTCGGTCACAGGTTTTAATGTTTGAGGATTGAGCATAGGATCGGGAAGATTTTTCATATCAGCCCGCAGGTTATACCATTGCTTCGGCATCTGTTCTTCTGTGAGGTAGATTTTGTGAGGAATGTTTTTCATCATAAGCGCTCCTTTCAAAAGTCGGCTCCGCTTATTGAGAAAAGAGGGAAATCACGTTTTTAGAGGGAACAAAAAAGGCTTTTGTCCCACTGATTGGGACAAAAGCCTTTGCTTCTGCGGTACCACCCAAATTGACGTTATACGCCCACTTGTTCTCATATACGGATTCATATATGCTCCTTTGATAACGGGCGGAGATCCCGTCAGGCGCTACTCAGCCGAAGCTTTTCGTCCTGCCCTCCTGAGTCCATTCACAACGGTTTCCGTCTGCCGCAATTCCACCACCTGCGGCTCTCTGAAAGAGGAAGATCTGTCGCTACTCTTCTCAGTCATCGGTTTGTTTGATTGGAGCCTATTATACCGGATAATATTTCATTTGTCAAGGGTTTTTTGAAATTTTTTTGCGGTTTTTAATATCAGATTTAACGCATTGGAAGAAGCAACCCAGCGGATATATTCCCGTGCATCTTCGTCAGTGCGCCGCAGACGGAGTTCGATGACCTCCTTGTGCCAGTCACTATCGACTGCTACATATACCAGCCCAACTTCTTTTCCTTCCGAAGCGTTGGGACCGGCGTTTCCGGTTACCGATACCCCGATTTCAGCGCCGGATACCCGACGGACACCTGCTGCCATTTCTGCTGCGGTTTGTGCGGAAATAGCGCCGTACTGTTCCAATGTTTGAGCACTGACAGAAAGAAGATTTTCTTTCATCCGGTTGGAGTAGGTGCATAGGCCGCATTCAAATACTTCGGAGGAGCCACTGACATCAGTAATGCGTTTGGAAACCAGCCCGCCGGTGCAGCTTTCTGCGGTTGCTGCGTGCAATCCCTTTTCACACAACATACGTACAGCTGCCGTTTGAAGGTCATCCACATCAATCCCATAGAGAAATTCACCAGCCTGCCGGTTGATTTCTACCAGAACCGGTGCCATCAATCGTTCCGCTTGTTCTTTGTTTTCAGCGTTTGCAGTAACACGCAGCATCACCTCGCCGGTTTTCGCATAAGGCGCAATGGTGGGGTTGGTCGACTGTTCCATTAGTTCCCGTAACCGGGATTCCAGCGAGGATTCCCCGATTCCAAAGAAATAAAGGTTTTTGGAAAACAGTCGGGTGCCGGTTTCTTTTTCCAGAATCGGGACTACCCAATGGTCAAACATCGGTTTCATCTCACGGGGCGGTCCAGGCAGCATCATCAGCATTTTTCCGTCCTGCTGGATACAGCAGCCGGGAGCTGTTCCGTTTGGGTTGTCAAAAACAATGCAGTTTTCCGGCATAAAAGCTTGCTTTTTGTTGTTTTCGGTCATTTCCCGGCCGGTGCGCTGAAAATAGGCGCAGAGTTTGTTATAAGAAGGCTGATGCAGAACCAGTTTTCTGCCGAAATAGGCAGCAATCGTTTCTTTGCTCAAATCATCATAAGTGGGACCAAGGCCTCCGGTTGTAATGACGATGTCTGCTCTGGAAAAAGCCAGTTCCAGACTTTTCCGCAGCCGCACCGGATTATCGCCCACAACCGATTGGTGATACAGGTTGACGCCCAGAACAGCCAGCTCTTTTGCAATATAAGCGGCATTGGTATTGACAATATTTCCCATCAGGATTTCGGTGCCGATACAGAGAATTTCGGCGCTGTGATTCTGTTTCATTGGATCGCTTCTTTCCTTTTTAGTCTTTTCTTATTGTATCACAGCTTTCCGCCCTTGTAAACGACGATTTACACAAACCAATGCTGGTTTCATCGGGCAAAAACGACATTTCATATTGGAATAATTGACATTTTGTATTGATATGCTATAATGAAGATGTTCAATTGAACAAATTCATAATAGGGGGAGGAACAATATGTTTAGTTTCTTTGAGGAAAATCCATTTGTCTTACCAATTATTATTGCAGTCGTTATTATACTCCTGCTCGTATTGATCTGCTGGCGCAGAGTGCCGGCTGACAAAGCTATGGTTATTACCGGCTTGAAAAAGCGTGTTTTGGCAGGAAAAGGCGGTATTCAAATCCCATTTCTGGAAACCTCCTGCACCATCTCGCTCGAATCTGTCTCGATGACAACTGATATCACTGAAGCGCCGTCCAAACAGGGAATCTTTGTGGATATTGCAGGTACTGCGGTTGTCAAAGTAGATAATGACCCATCAATGGTTCTGCTTGCGGTAGAGCAGTTCTGCAATGGAAATACCGATCGGACAACTCAAAATATCCGCACTGTAGTGGAGCAGATTCTGGAAGGTAAACTGAGAGGAATTGTGTCCACACTGACTGTTGAGCAGATCAACGAAGACCGTGTTGCTTTTGAAGCTTCAATTGAAGACAGCATTACCAATGAGCTGAAAGCAATGGGTTTGCGGCTGATGTCTTACACAGTGCTGAAAATTGCAACACAGGGCGGCTACCTGGAAAACCGTGCGATCCCGCAGATTGCGCAGTCCAAAGCAGATGCTGACATCGCTTCGGCAGAGCGGAAACGCGATACCGAAGTAAAAACTGCTGAAGCGATCCGGGAAGGTGAAAAGGCCAAGCTGAGCGCGCAGGCGGAAATTGCCCAGAGCCAGCGCGATAAAACCATCCGGACTGAGCAGTACCGTGCGGAGCAGGATAAGGCAAAAGCAGATGCAGACGTTGCCTATAAGCTGCAGGAAATTGAAAACAACAAGCAGGTAGCAGACCGCCAGGCAGAACTTGCGCAGAAAGAAGCGCATGTTGTGGAAGAACGGCTGGTTGCTACTGTCAAGAAACCCGCTGACGCTGAAAAGTATAAAACAGAGGTAGAGGCGGAAGCCAACAAGATCAAGGCAATCAAAGAAGCCGAAGCGCGGGCGGAAGCCATTAAAGTGGAAGCCGAAGCTCGTGCAGAAGCGCGGCGCTTTGAAGCACAGGCAGAAGCAGATGCCATCAAGGCAAAGGGTGCCGCAGAAGCAGACGCGATCCGGGCCAAAGGTATCGCAGATGCGGAAGCGAAAGACCGTCTGGCGGAAGCCATGAAGAAATACGACGAAGCCGCAGTTGTGGAAATGGTGGTGGAAAAGCTGCCTGAGATCATGAGTGCTGTTTCCAAGCCGATGGAACAGATCGACAAAATTACTGTCATCGACAACGGTGGAAAAGAAGGCGCTTCCAAAGTGGCCAAAACTGTTTCGAATGTGGCGATGAACGGTTTTGAGGTGCTCAATGACCTGACCGGAATTGACCTGGCACAGATGATACGGAACTTTGTGGAGAAATCCGATCCCAACCGTGAGCAGCCTCCGAAACCTGAGGAGTAATACATCAAAAACAGCGCACACGGGAAAATCCTGTGTGCGCTGTTTTGATAGGAGAGAATATTTAATAACGGACAGGTTCGCCAGTTTCAGCGGACTTGTAAGCTGCTTCCATTAAGCGGGTAAGAGCAACAGCGTCTTCGATGGGGAATTCCATGGTTTTGTTTTCCCGCAGCGATTCCGCAAACAGGAATACAGGCTCCGGACGGTTTGGGCCAACTTCTTCTGCAGAAATACGGCGCATACCGTCACTGGTGTTGATGAAAATATCGTTGCCAAACAGATCGTTAATGAGGATACTTCCACCGGTGCCGTTAACCTCGATGGAGAACGGGCAGCGTTTGGAAACAAATGCAGTTTCCGAAGTTGCAATTGCACCATCTGCATATTTCAGAACGCTGATGCAGTTGTCATCTGCTCCTTTTCCGGAGACTTCGGTAAAGACAGATGTAACAGTTTCCGGTTCTCCCAGCAAATACAAAGAAAGGTACATCGGATGTGCCCCAAGATCCATCATAGCGCCGCCGCCGCATTGGCTGATATCAAAAAAAGTAGCGGGCAACCAGCCGGAAGACGCACCGTCATGTGCATCACGGATACGCAGATGGGTGATTTTTCCAATCGTTCCTTCATCCAGCAGTTTTTTCAGCATGCAGATGCGGGATTCTGTCCGGCGACGGAGTGAAATCTGGAATGGAACACCAGTTTCCCGGATAACATCTGCAATTTCGTTGGCTTCTTTTGTTGTAAAGGAGAGGACTTTTTCCGTAAAAACGGCTTTGCCAGCTTTTGCAGCTTTGATGATGACATCGCGGTGCATACCAGTAGCGGTGCCGACAGAAACAGCATCCACATCTTCACGTGCCAGCAAAGTATCCAGATCCGGCTCGAAATCGCAGCCCATTTTTTCAGCCCATGCCTTGCCACGAGCGGGATCCTCATCCCAAATTGCAGTGACTTTGACATCCGGAATAGAAGCAAACTGATCGCCATAACCTTCCGAATGGACATGCCATTTACTTAATAATGCAATTCGAATCATTTTCAAACCCCCAATATTGGATTTTGATCTTCATACTGGATGAAATCGTTTCCATTATAGCACAGTCCAACAAAAAAGAAAAGAAGTTTTTTAAATTTTTCTTAAATTAGCCGGATAAATTGTTCTACAATCCAGACAGCCGCAGTTGCTGATAATGCCACGGTCAACAGTCCTTTTCCAAAATAGGATAAAATTAATGCGACAATAAGCCCTGCTACTGCGGAAATTATTAAAGATGTTGAGGATAAAATGGCAGGAAATGTCATGGCGGCTAGTACAGCATAGGGAACATAGCCTAAAAAGGAACGAATAAAAGTATTTTGGATTTTTTTGCGGAATAATACAAGAGGAAGCATTCGTGGCAGATAGGTAACCAATGCCATAATCAAAATTGCCGCAAAAATATAAGGATAATTCAGCTGCATACCGTTTCCTCCTCAGGATCTTTCATAGGGAATTTCCAGGCAGCAAATCCGGCAGCCAGAACTGCACAGATGATGATAACCCATCCTCCGGACAAACGATTCAGAACCGGCAGATAGGAAAAAGCGCAGCTAATGAAAGCCGCCAGCAGCACTGTAATCAGGATTGGTCGGGATTTTCTGGAAGGCGGAATAATGATGGCAAGGAACATGCCGTAGATGGCGATTCCGAGAGCGCTTCGGAGCGAAACAGACAGGATTTCCGTCATTGCAGCGCCGAGAAAGGTTCCCAATGCCCACCCAATATAGGGCAGTAGTATTAACCCACCAAGGTATGGTGCCGGGATTTTTCCTCGCTGCTGCATGGCAACTGCAAAAATTTCATCGGTGTTGCCATGGGATAAGGTAAGACGGAAAAAGAGCGACATCCGGCTATCTAGCTTTTGAGAAAGAGACAAGGACATGAGCATATAGCGAATATTGATGACAAAGGTTGTGATCCCGATTTCCAAAAGGGAGCCCCCGGCCATCATCAGGGTTGTGCCTGCGACTTGACCGGAAGATGTTACATTGGTCATAGAAATGAGAACAGCAACCCAAACCGGAAGCCCGCTTTCTACCGCCATCATACCAAACGCAAAAGAAACAGATATGTATCCCAAACAGATCGGGATCCCATCGCGCAGTCCTTTGCGAAATGACAGTGCGGGACCGACTGAAAGATTTTGATTCATCGAAATTCGCCTTCTTCTGTGAATTATTCTGAAAAATGTGAGGTATTATTTATTGTATCACAAAATTCATCAAAAGAACAGTGCTTTATACAGAAAATAAACAAAAGAATCACAAATCAACAAAACAAACGAAAAGGGATGAATTTTACAGCAGATATTGTTGTGAATTTCCCAAAATTATGTTATACTAAAATCAAATACCGAAAAAGGAGAATCGATATGGGAATTATTCGTGCAGCAGTCAACGCTTTGGGCGGCAGTCTCGGAGATCAGTGGCTCGAAGTCATTGAAGCTGATAATATGAGCGATACAACTGTGTTTTGTTCCGGAAAAACTGTCCGGAAAAATGACCGCAGAAATTCAAATAAAAAGGGAACAGAGGATGTTATCAGCAACGGTTCCGTCATTCATGTTGCAGAGAACCAGTTTATGATGCTGGTAGATGGTGGAAAGGTTATTGACTTTACAGCGGAACCCGGCTATTATACGGTAGATAATTCTTCTGCACCGTCACTGTTTGGTGGAAATTGGGGAGATGCCTTGGAGAATACCTTTGAACGAATTAAATTCGGCGGAGTAACACCATACCAGCAGAAAGCCTATTTTATCAATCTTCAGGAAATCAAAAATATTCCGTATGGAACAACCAATCCGATCAATTATTTCGATAATTTTTATAATGCGGAGTTGTACCTTCGCGCACATGGATATTTTTCAATCCGGATCGTGGAACCGCTCAAATTTTATGCAGAAGCAATTCCGCGCAATCGGGATCATGTGGATATCCGGGATATTTATCAGCTGTATCTTTCGGAATTTATGACCGGCCTTCAATCAGCCATCAATCAGATGTCTGCGGACAATTTCCGTATTTCCCATGTGGCATCTCAAGGGCTGAAACTTTCCCACTATCTTGCAAATGCGCTGGATGAACAGTGGACACAGCTCCGCGGTATGCAGGTAGAGTCGGTTGGAATCCAGATTTCTTATGACGAAGAATCCAAAAAGCTCATCAATATGCGCAACGAAGGCGCGATGCTTTCGGACCCATCTGTCCGGGAAGGTTATGTGCAGGGAGCAGTTGCGAGAGGAATGGAAGCTGCCGGCTCCAATCCAAACGGCGCAATCAACGGATTTATGGGAATGAATATGGGAATGCAGCAGGGAGGTTCTTTTGTTGCAGCTGCCAGTCAGTCCAATCAGTCCCAGATGGCTGCACAGGCACAAAGGGCAGAAGCGGAAAAAGACAGCTGGACATGTGCCTGTGGGCACCGAAATACCGGAAATTTCTGTTCGGAATGTGGCAAATCCAAACCTGTACCGCAGGGGGAATGGATTTGCAGCTGCGGACACCGGAATACCGGAAAATTCTGCTCTGAATGCGGAAAACCCAAACCAGAAGGAGCTCACTGTCCGAAATGCGGATGGAGTTCTCCGGAGCCAGCAAAATTCTGTCCGGAGTGTGGAAATAAACTGAATTAATGGAGAAGCATTATGGAAGTCATTACCTATCAATGTCCGCAGTGCGGCGCTCCACTCAAATTCAATGAAGAAACGCAGCATTGGGATTGTGAATTTTGCCGTGGTTCTTTTGGATTGGATGAAGTACAGGCAGCAAAACCGGAACGGCAAACCGAAACAGCGAATCAGGAACCGACCGAAGAAGCCGTTAACATGCGGGAGTATATCTGTCCGCAGTGTGGTGCGCAGATTGTAACCGATGAAACAACAGCAGCTTCTTTCTGCGTTTTCTGCCAGAATGCCACCATTTTTCCGGAAAAGCTGAAGGGTGCATTCAAACCGGCCAAAGTCATTCCGTTCCAGAAAAGTAAGGAAGACGCACAGCAGGCTTTCCGGCGATTGTGTTCCAAAAAACCGCTGCTTCCCAGAGATTTTTACACCCCGGATCGCATTGAGAAAATTACGGGTGTCTATGTCCCATTCTGGCTGTTTGACTGCCATACAAGCGGTGCAATTTCTGCCTCTGCCACCCGTGTTGCAACCTGGTCTGACCGGAAATACCGTTATACCAAAACGGATTTTTACCAAGTCGATCGGGCTGGCATGATGGATTTTGACCATATTCCAGCCGATGGTTCCAAAAAAATGGATAATGCACTGATGGATTCCATCGAACCATATGATTTTTCCAAAATGATGGATTTCAATACTGCTTATCTTTCCGGTTTTTTGGCGGAACGATACGATGAAGACAACAATGCTGTCTACCCCAGAATCAAGACAAGAGCCGAACAGTCTTTGGTGGATGCACTGCGTGGTACAATCAACGGATATACCGGCGTTATGGTACAGGATCAGCACTTATATGTTCAGGAAAGTTCCCATCAAAATGTACTGTTACCGGTTTGGATGCTGATGAGCAGGTACAAAGACAAAGACTATTTGTTTGCCATGAACGGCCAGACCGGAAAAATTGTAGGGGATCTGCCCATATCAATGGGGAAAGCTGCCGCATGGTTTTTTGGTATCATGGGAGCTATTGCAATTTTGTTATTTATAGGGGGGCTGTTCTTTTGAAACGGATTTGGAGCAGTCTGGCAGCATTTACATTTCTGTTTCTGGTGATTTTGAGCGACGCTCCGGTCAGTGCTATGGATTTTGAGGTGGACCCGGCACAGAAAATTTATGATTATGCTGGACTGTTGAGTGAAGACGAGGAAGCGTCTCTGCTGACAGAAATGCAGAAAATGGACGATACTTATCAAATGGAGTTTGTCATTGTTACAACCAATGACAGCGAAGGGCTTTCCTCCCAGGATTATGCGCAGGATTTTTACGATTACAATGCATTTGGACCGGACGGTCTGCTCCTGCTCATCAATATGCAAATTCGGGAACTCTGGATTTGTGGAACCGGCAGCGGCGAGTACATCTATAACGACGGACAGATACAAAAAATTTTGGACGATGTCTATCCGGGTGCAGCAGATAATGATTTTTACAGGGCATGTCAAAGTTTCTTAAAAGCATCAGACAAGGTTGCCAAGCGCGCGACCGAATCTGCGTTCCAGCGCAATTTGCGGCGGATACCTTTTTTTCTATTAGCAGCTGCTGTAATCAGCGGAATATCAGTTGCGGTAATGTTCTCTGCCCATAAACTGAGGCGGACAGCAATTCGAGCAAATGAATATACAGACGGAGGTTTGCGGTTGACAATGCAAAACGATCGCTTTATCCGTTCTGCAATCACCAAAACCCGCATCAACACAGAAAACAGATCTTCAGGCAGAGGCGGCGGACATGTTGGATCCAGCGGACGTTCTCACAGCGGAGGAGGACGACGTTTTTAGCAGGGGGTATTGTTATGAAAAAGTATATCATCGCATTGGATCAAGGAACAACCAGCTCCCGGGCTGTTATTTTTAACCGGAATCAGCGGATCATCAACATCGCACAGCGGGAATACACCCAGTATTACCCGAAGGAAGGCTGGGTAGAACATGATCCGTTGGAAATCTATGCATCCCAATATGGCGTTTTAATCGATGTGCTGCTGATGAGCGGGATCCAAATGGAGGAAATTGCTGCAATCGGAATTACCAACCAGCGTGAAACCACAATCGTCTGGAACAAAAAAACCGGAAAACCGGTTTGCAACGCGATTGTGTGGCAATGTCGCCGAACCGCAGCGATCTGTGAAAAGCTGAAAGAAGATGGATATGGCGAACTCATTCGGGAACGAACTGGTTTGCTCCCCGACGCTTACTTTAGTGGCACCAAAATCAAATGGATTCTGGACAATATCCCTGGTGCTCGGGAACAAGCGGAAAAAGGGGAGCTGTTGTTCGGAACGGTGGATACCTGGCTGATTTGGAAACTGACAGGTGGGCTAATTCATGTGACCGATTATACCAATGCCTCCCGTACAATGCTGTTCAATATTAAAACAATGACGTGGGATATGGAAATTTTAAAATTATTGGATATTCCGGAACAGATGCTCCCGCAGGTGAAGCCGTCAAGCGGAATTTTTGGGATGGCGCAGATCAACGGGTATGCGATTCCCATTGCTGGTGTTGCCGGTGACCAACAGGCTGCTTTGTTTGGGCAATGCTGCTTCCATAAAGGGGAGGCAAAAAACACCTACGGAACTGGCTGCTTCCTTTTGATGAACACTGGAAGTGAACCGGTATTCAGTAAAACCGGCATGCTGACGACCATCGCCGCAAGCCTTCCCGGTAAAGTGCAGTATGCACTGGAGGGCAGCGTTTTTACCGGTGGATCAGTCGTACAGTGGCTGCGGGATAAAATGCGGTTTATTACAGATTCCTCTGATTCGGATTATTACGCAACAAAGGTTCCGGACTCCGGCGGTGTGTATATGGTGCCAGCGTTTACCGGACTTGGCGCACCATACTGGGATATGTTTGCGCGGGGGACCATCATTGGAATTACGCGGGGAACCAATCGTTCTCATATTATTCGGGCGGCATTGGAGTCTATTGCATATCAATCGTGTGATGTGTTGGACGCCATCCAGGAAGATGCCGGAATGGAATTTTCCGAATTGCGGGTGGACGGTGGAGCTTCAGCCAATGAATTTTTAATGCAGTTCCAATCCGACATCATCGGAAAACCGGTTTTACGTCCGGTCTGCCGGGAAACGACAGCGCTTGGCGCAGCATATCTAGCAGGGCTGGCGGTGCGATTTTGGGAAAGCCTGGAAGAATTAAAATCGATGGGAGAAATCGAACGGGTATTTCAGCCATCTATGGCAAACGAAAAACGCGACAAGTTACGTGCCGGATGGAAAAAAGCGGTTCAAAGGGCATTGGAATGGAGTGAAAATGAATAATATCAAAAAACAGGATACGTTAATGTATCCTGTTTTTTGATATTATGCCATATGCAGCAATTCCATTGCATTTTTATAAAAGATCTTGTCCTTTTCTTCTGAAGAAAGTGGCAGACTGTCCACAAAATTTGCCGTATCACGGCTACTCTGCCATGGACAATCACTTCCAAACAAGATATTTTCCGCCCCATTTTTCTGGATAATTCGAGTCATCTGTTCCGGTGAAATATTTCCGTAAGTATAAGCCGTATCCATCAAAATATTTCGTCCGCATAACAATTCTTCAACATCATCCCACATTTTCATTCCGCCTAAATGTCCCAAAACCATACGAAAATGGGGAAAAAGTTTACTGATTCGCAAAATCTGTTCAGGGGTTGCTCGGGTTTTATCCGGTGAAACCGGATCCCAGCCGCTGTGAAAAACACAAAGCATTCCCAGTTCGGAGCAGGCATCATAAATTGGGAACATCCGATGATCCAAAATATCAATTCCTTGATAATCTGGATGTAGCTTAATTCCCGTTAAGCCGGCTTCATAAAGGTGAAAAACTTCTTGAGGAGCATCCGCATTCTCTGCATGAACAGAGCCGAATGAAAAAATTCTTTTTTTGTCGTTGATGGAAAGTGCAAACGCATTGACATTGTGCTGTTGTTTCGGTGCAGTAGCAATATGAAGGCAGACTGCTATATCCACGCCCCAATCATCCAGTTTACTTAATAAATCCCCAAAGGTTCCGTCTGTACAAGGAGCAATATGAGCGATTCCATACAAGCGCTCAATCGCTCTTTCTGCCAGTTTATCCGGAAAGCAATGTGTGTGAAAATCGATCAGCATGATTTGTACCTCTGTATTCTAAAACTTTTCCGGATATTTTTCACGCAGCGCCTTAGCGCCGTCAGCACGACCGGTAGCCTCCAATCTCCGGCAGTAAGCAGGTAAATCGCCTTCTTTCGCATGGAACGGACCGCCTTCCCGCAGAACTGTCATCAAAGGATCCACATTGGTATCGGAAGTCAGCTTCATCTGCTGTTCCCATTCAACCAAACAGCGACATGCCCTTCCACAAAGTTCCGGATGATCTGCCGCAATATCATGCTGTTCATGCGGATCTTCTTTTAAGTCAAAAAGCATTTCATCATTCCAAAGATGATAACCATCATGATAAGTGCGAATATATAGGTAATCTTCAAAACGGACTGAACGCTGACAGACATGAGCGCACTGGGACACAACCAAATAATCCCGTCCCTTGTCTTTACCGGACAGAAGGGCATCGGCATAACTTTCCCCATCCCACTTGTCGTAATTTGGCAGTTTCAAGAGATCCGCCATTGTCGGCACAAGATCCAAATTGTAATGGAAACCATCCATCACAGTTCCCGGTTTTACTCCCGGCCACTTAATCAGCATTGGGATCCGGGTTGTAATTTCGTCAGCTGTTGCATGTTCTCCATAAAGGCCCAGCTCTCCCAGGTTTTCGCCATGGTCGGCTGTTACAATGATCGCAAGATCATCATAAACCCCTTCCTCACGCAGAGCATCCAGCAGTTTACCGATCATTGTATCCATATATCGAACACCACAGTCATAACCGTCAAAGAATTTGCGTAGGCTCTCCCGATCAGTAACTTTACCGGGATGACGCGGCCATGCAGGATTTTCCTGATCGTTGTACATCATAATTTCCATTGCGCCATGCGGCCCGGTCAAATGGTCGTGGTATGCCAAAACATCATCGGTAATCCAATCCGGGATCGGCTCATCCTCAAAAGGGTTGCCGAACTCAGCTGGCGCACGGTACGGGGTGTGTGCATCCCAGAAATTGATATGTAAAAACCAGTTTTCTCGGGAAGCAGCGTTGCGTTTTACCCAATCAAGGGCAACTGGGAGAATTTCTTCCGCTGATTCTCCACCGCAGCGTCCGGTGTTATATACTTCGTTGAAACCGGCTGTAAACCAATGGGAAGAATGCCGTTCCGCAAATGGGCTGATCGAAGCGGTATACATTCCGGCTTTACGGAAAAGATGGAAAAAATTGTGAAAGTCCTTTGGATCTTGAAAACCACGTGAAATTCCTGTCAGATACATATCCGCGGGTTCTCCGCCATGTCCCACTGCGCCGTTATGATAACCGAACCGGCCGGAACAAAGTGCTGCCCGGGAGGGAAGACAGGGAGCGTCCGAGCAATGATAATGAGTGAAACGCGCGCCTTCTTCCGCTATGCGATCCAAAACCGGAGTGGTATTCCGGATATAACCATAACATCCCATATGATCGGGACGAAGGGTATCCAAATCCAACATCAATATTTTCATAATATCACTCTTTTCCGATTGTTATTTGCAAGAAAACTGCAAGAATTCACTTTTATTTTACTGCAAAATCTCTAACCTGTCAATCCAGTTTTATACAAAATAGACTGTTATAACTTTTTAACCGGAGGGGGGAGTGGGGGGTTGACAAAAATGGAGTAGCATTGTATAATATACTCATCCATAAGGAGGGATTGGAGTGAAACAAAAATTTCAAGTTACCGGGATGTCCTGTGCATCCTGTTCATCTCATGTAGAAAAGGCTGTAAAGCATCTTGCCGGTGTGCAAAATGTGTCAGTAAGCCTACTTACCAACAGCATGGTAGTAGAATATGATGAGATTGCGTTAAAACCGGAACAGATTATCCAAGCTGTCCAACAAGCGGGATATGGCGCAATGCTTCCAAATGCTGAAAAAATAAAAAAAAGTGAAGAAAAAACGGATGAAACCATTGGCATGCGGAAACGCTTGATCTGGTCCGTTGTTTTTATACTTCCGTTATTTTATTTGTCGATGGGCCATATGATGGACTGGCCGCTGCCTTCCCTTTTCACAGGAACAGAAAATGCAATGATTTTTGCGTTTACCCTTTTTCTACTATGCTTGCCTATTTTGATAATTAACCACCATTACTTTACGGGGGGATTCCGCGCACTTTGGCACCGTGCCCCTAATATGGATTCTTTGATTGCGATTGGTTCCTCTGCCGCAGTGATCTATGGGATCTGGGCTATCTACCAAATTGGCTGGGGACTGGGGCACGGTGATACAGATTTAGTACATCAGTATATGATGGATCTGTATTTCGAAACGGCAGGTATGATTCTGACCTTAATTTCGGTGGGGAAATACCTGGAAGCTCGCTCCAAGGGAAAAACTTCGGATGCGATCACGAAACTGATCGCACTTGCTCCGAAAACCGCTTTTGTGGAACGGGACGGAGAAGTGTTGGAAATCCCGTCGGAAGATGTAATGAAAGGGGATACCCTGCATATCCGCCCCGGACAGCGTGTTCCGGTTGATGGAATTGTATTGGAAGGAAACTCTTCTGTTGATGAGTCTGCGCTTACCGGTGAGAGCATCCCAGTAGAAAAAATGCCAGGTGACCGTGTAACTGGCGCTTCGGTCAACAATAACGGATTTCTCAAAATCCGGGCAGAAAAAGTGGGAGAAGATACCGCACTGGCACAGATCATTCGTCTGGTTGAAGAAGCAGGTGCATCCAAAGCACCAATTGCGCGGCTCGCTGACCGTGTTAGTGGTGTGTTTGTTCCAATCGTCATCGCGATCGCGGTTGTCGCAACACTTATATGGCTTGTGGCTGGATATGGATTGGCGTTTTCCCTTTCGATTGGAATTGCTGTTCTGGTAGTGTCCTGCCCGTGCGCACTTGGGCTTGCTACCCCTACCGCGATTATGGTGGGAACAGGAAAAGGAGCCGAAAATGGGATCCTGATTAAGTCGGGAGAAGCACTTGAAACGGCACATATGGCAGATACGGTTGTATTAGACAAAACCGGTACTGTCACCGAAGGGAAGCTGCGGATTACTGATATTATTCCGCTTGCAGGACAGAGTGAAGAATCGCTTCTTCAGTTTGCTGCTGGTATGGAGCAGAAATCTGAACATCCTCTCGGTCAAGCAGTGATGCAGGAGGCAAAAATGCGTGGTATTTTGCCCGATGAAATGGATTCCCTGCAATCAATTCCGGGACGTGGAATACGAACTGCTCAAAGTGGAACCAGTTATATCGCCGGGAACCTTATTTTTCTACAGGAAAATGGTATATCAGTCGGTGATGTTTCCAAAATAGCCGATAAGCTGGAAGAAGAAGGAAAAACTGTGCTCTATTTTGCAGATACACAGAAGGTACTTGGGCTGATTGCTGCGGCAGATACCATCAAACCTACTAGTGCCGAAGCAGTGCAGCAGCTACATGACCTGGGGTTGCATGTGATGATGCTAACCGGCGACAGTAGCAAAACGGCGGAAGCAATCCGCAAAAAAGCTGGAATTGAAACAGCCGCCGCACAAGTTATGCCGGACCAGAAAGAAGAAGAAGTGCGCCGCTTACAGCAGCAGGGCAAAAAGGTTATCATGGTTGGGGATGGCATTAATGATGCGCCTGCACTTGCCCGTGCAGATGTAGGGATCGCGATCGGAACCGGCACCGATGTTGCGATAGAATCAGCAGACATTGTGCTGATGCATGGAGATCTACGGGATGTTGTGACTGCAATTCGTCTAAGCCGTGCCGTTATCCGGAACATTCGCCAAAATCTGTTCTGGGCACTCTGTTACAACTGCCTTGGCATCCCTCTTGCTGCGGGGGTGTTCTTCCTGCCGTTTGCACTCAAACTCAATCCCATGTTCGGGGCAGCTGCCATGAGCCTAAGCTCCATTTTTGTTGTGACAAATGCACTGCGCTTAAAGCTTTTTAAACCGCTGCCGTCCGCCTGTCCGGCAAATGCACCGCAGGAAAAAGACGCAGAGCAAATGTTAATCCCGCCGGAACCAAAAGAAACCATTAAAAAAATTGGTGTAGAAGGGATGATGTGCGAACATTGTGTTGCACATGTCACCGAAGCATTGGAACAAATTGACGGCGTAAAGGCAGAAGTTTCTCTTACGGATAAACAGGCAATCGTACGATTTTGCACACAGGTTTCAGATGAACAACTCAAACAAGCAATCGAAGCCGCTGGTTATGAGGTAACTAATATCCAATAAGGAGGATTTATATGAAGGCAGATAAAGCACAGATTGCCCGACTGCTAAAAACAGCACGGGGACAGATTGATGGCATTTTAAAAATGATTGAAGATGACCGCTATTGTTTAGATATTTCTAATCAACTTCTTTCGGTTGACGCAGTATTGCGGCGAGCGAACAAAGAGGTGCTTCGTGCACATTTGATGGCTTGCGTACGGGAGGCAGTCGAACAGGGTGATGTTTCCAAAGTCGACGAGCTAACCGACTTTTTCGACAAAACCTATTAATAAATTAAGAAAATGTTAAGAAAACCATAAACCGGCTGCAAGAAACCTCCTACAAGAATCCTGTATAATAAAATCATGAAAACATTTATATGGAAGAAGGGTGACGTTGAAATATGTCTTACCGAAGAAGAGTAAAATGGAATCTTGTAATCGCTGCATTATCAGCTCTTGCGATGTTTTTTGTAGCAATTTTCATCATTGGACAGGCAGTATGGCCGCATGCAGCAGAACCAAATACCTGTTCCGAACCGGAAGTTTTGTCTTCTGAAACGGAACAATCGTCGCAACCGGAACAATCTGGAATGATTAATGGAAAGACTTTTCGTGTTTCTTCGGATGCAATTTATAGTGGAGAACTGATTCTGGTAAATGAACAGCATGCCTATCAAGCGGAAGAATCGGAGATGATATCAGTTTATTCTTTTAAAAACGATTCTTATTGGGTAAAGGATAAAAATGTTTTAGTTGCAGAGCAACTGGCAGAACCGTTCAATCGCATGATGGAGGATTTTTCTGCTAAAACAGGCTTGGACGATGTGATGGTAATCAGCGGCTGGCGTGACCCGGAAAAGCAGACAATTTTGTATCATGACGATCTTGCGGAAACCGGAAAGACGGATTCCACACTGGTTGCAAAGCCGGGTTATAGCGAACATCACACCGGTTATGCGATGGATCTTGGTTTGATACAACTCGTTGAGGGAGTTGGACGCAGCTATGATGGCGAAGGAGACTACAGCTGGATTACAGAACATTGCACAGAATATGGGTTTGTTATTCGTTATCCGGCAGATAAAACGGAAATCACTGGGATTGATTATGAACCGTGGCATCTGCGGTATGTGGGAATTCCGCATGCCGAAATTATGAAACAAGAAAATCTTTGCTTGGAAGAATATGTGGAATTTCTTCGGAATTATGGATGGGAATCACCCTACCAAATCGGAGACTGGCTGATTTATTGGCAGCAACCTGAAAAAACGGAGTCGGGGGAATTGGAAATTGTGGTTCCGGAAGAATATTCTTATACATTGTCCGGTGATAATATGGATGGAATAATCTGTACAGTGTCGTTAAAATAAGGGGATGGAAGCATGAAAATACTGGTGGCGGACGATGAGAGGGAAATAGCGGATTTGGTAGAACTATATCTCAAAAACGAAGGATATGAGGTACAGTGCTGCTACAATGGCCAAACAGCTTGGGAAATTATCCAAACTTCCGTTCCTGATCTAGCTGTTCTGGATGTAATGATGCCAGGCATGGATGGCTTTGTTCTCTGTCAGAAAATCCGAAGCCGGTATACATTTCCGGTGATTATGCTCACCGCCAAGGTAGAAGATATGGACAAAATCAACGGTCTTGCGTTGGGCGCAGATGATTATGTCACAAAACCTTTCAATCCGCTTGAGCTGGTCGCACGCGTAAAAGCCCAGCTTCGCCGGTCGCTGCACTACAATGAAAATCAATCGGATAACCGGGATGTCCTTGATTTTTCGGGGCTGGTCATCAACCGCCGGACGCATGAATGTACCCTTAATGAAAAGCCGCTGATCCTAACCCCGATTGAATTTGATATTCTGTGGATGCTTTGTGAAAACAGGGGAAAAGTCATCAGTTCAGAAGAAATTTTCGAAAAAGTTTGGGGAGAAAAATACTTGAATAGCAACAATACAGTGATGGTTCACATCCGCCATATTCGGGAAAAAATGGAAGAGCCGGTACGGAACCCGAAATTCATCAAGACTGTCTGGGGAGTGGGATATAAAATTGAAGGATAAACATCTGATCCGGAATATTATTTTTGTCCTTGTGGCAGTTTTTATTGTATTCTTTTTGCTGGTTCAGTTGACCGATTTCTTTTCCGGTGGTTTGCTGGTCGAATTAGCCAGTAACCTTCCCTATATGATGGTTTGGCATAAACAGGAACTTTTTCTGCTTATGCTGATACCGGTGCTGCTGATTGCGCTGATCTGTACGCTGTTGGTAATGCGTATTTCTGAAAAACGCGCCAAAATCCGGGCCGAAGAGAGCCTGCGGATTATTCTGGACTCTATTGACAGCGTGTTTAAAAAAGGGGATACCCTTATTTCGCTTCCACCGGAGTTTGCCGACGCAGAGAATAAGCTAAACGCCATCCGCAACGAAAATCTGCGAAACGAACAACTTGCCAAAGAAGCGGAACAACGGAAAAACGATCTGGTCGTTTATTTAGCGCATGATCTAAAAACACCGCTTACATCCATCATTGGATATCTCACACTCCTGCGGGATGAACCACAGATTTCGGAGCAGCTTCGATTGAAATATCAGGGAATCGCACTGGATAAAGCGCGCCGGCTGGAAGATCTCATCAATGAATTTTTCGATATTACCCGTTTCAGTCTGCAAAATATCCATCTGGAATACCAAACATTCGATCTGAATATGATGCTCCAACAGCTTTTGGAAGAATTTTACCCGGTTCTTGCTGAAAAGAATATATCTGCAGAATTTCTGCCGGATACTCACTTGACGATCTCTGCTGATCCGGATAAGCTGGCACGGGTTTTCGATAATCTGCTCCGCAATGCGGCAACATACAGTTATCCGAATACCACGATAACTGTCAAACTGAAAGAAGATCAAAATTTTGCGGTACTGGTGTTTGAAAACCATGGTGCTGTTATCTCGGAACAAAAGCAAAAACTGATTTTTCAAAAATTCTACCGCCTGGATGAAGCACGTTCCAGCCGAACTGGCGGTGCGGGGCTTGGCCTTGCAATCGCCAAAGAGCTTGTGGAGCTTCATGGCGGAGAAATCTGGGTGACGAGTAATGAGGAGGCAACCCGTTTCTGTGTACGACTGCCTGTCCACCCAAAACATGTGGGATAAACTTGCAAAATCCGGAAAATGCTGGTATACTAAAAGCAGAAAACCGGAAGGAGCTTGTTATGAAGATTTTGGAATGTGTGCTTTATCTGTTTTATCCGCTGCTGCTTGGCTGGCTTTATTATTTGGGAGCGGGAAATCTCCCTGGGAATGTCTTTCTGATTTGTTACTATGCAGCGCCGGTTTTGCTGTTTCTGGGATGGTTCTGGGCTGGAAGACGGTATGCACGGGTTTTTCGCAATCCAGTTCTCGCGATACTGAGTGGCAACAGTCTTGGCATTCTATCGCTGCTTTTGTATTTATGGCAGGAATATCTTACTGCCGACAAAATCGGATGGTTGCAAAAAGCGGCGCAGTATTTCACTGCTTCACTTACCCCGCTCACAGTACAGATTGTAGTGCCATTCAGTCCGGTTGTGGATGATGTGGTGCAGGTTTCCAACACAGCGCTTCAATGTGTCGGACTTGTGCTAGTGGCTCTATCTTTTGCCGGCGGATATTTTTATCAAAAAAACAAACAGGCACAAAGTGCATGACAAAAAACGCGCCGCGGATAAATCCGCAGCGCGTTTGCTTTTAGTTTAAGGTCATATGGAAAGTTGCTTCAAAGGTCTGATGTGCATCCAGATAGATCAGACCTTCTTTTTCCTCGAATTTTCCGGAATCACCTTTGGTGGAGTCAACGCCAAACCAGGGTTCCAGACAGACATAGGGGCCATCGTTGGCACAGGACCAAATGCCGAAGTCCGAGAATCCGGTAAAGTCCATGTGGACGCATCTGCCGCCGGCAGTCAGTTCCACCCAGTTGGATTTTAAGCCATGCAGGATGACTGCGTCATTGTAGAACCAGCTATGAGCGAGCTTTTTCTCCGATTCGTTTTCGAGGAAAGGCAGCGCTTCGCCGGTCAGCACCTTGTTTGCTTTAATGCGGCGCTTAGCGGTTTCCGGTTTTTCAAAGCGGATGGTGTAGTCGGAATAATCCTTTCCGTCTTCCATCGGGCAGTTGAATGCGGGGTGTCCGCCGACAGAGAAAGGCATTACCTCGTCATTCTTGTTGACAACGCGGAAACCTTCGCTGAGAGTGTTACCTTTGATGGTGTAGATGACATAAAAGTCAAACGCAAACGGGTATTGTGCACGAGTTTCCTCGGTGTCGGAAATTTTCAGTTCCAGAGTATTCTCCGTTTTGTTAGAGAGCTCGAATTCAGTGCGTTTTGCAAAGCCGTGGGAAGCCATCTGGAAAGCTTGACCTTTCCAGGTGTAGGTTTCATCCGGCAGACCGCCAATAATGGGGAACAGGATGGGGGAACGTCCGGTCCAGTATGCGGGATCTCCCTGCCAGAGGTATTCATAGCCGTCCTTGCCCTTTACGCTTTGCAGTTCAGCGCCCAGGCTGCTCACCTGAATTTCCAGTTCATCAGCTTTTAAAGTATAAATCATGATTTTCCGTCCTTTCCGGCAAATTCTGCCGAGCTGTTTCTTCCATTATAATAGAATCTGATGCTTTTTTCAAGGGATTTCGGGCAGAATTTCCCAAAACTTCCCCGCATAGTTCGGTCATATTTTGCCAGTAGCGCTTTGGGCAATGTGTTTGGCGGCATTTTGGATTATACCGTCCTTCGATTGCAATCGTTCGGTAAAATTGCTTCCAAAGCTGCTGATACAAAAGTTCGGTGTCGTTCTCCGGTTCAAACAGGATTTCCCCAGCCGGAAAAATCTGCATCTGCCGATTTTGATAAAAAACCGCCATTTCGTGGGTGCGGTCGTAAATCAAAAAGGTTTCTCTCGGCATCCGGTCGGCAAAATGCGGAGCAATCAGCGGCAGGACCATATTTTTCGGATCAATGACTGCGGTAAGGATTCCGCCGCGTTCGCTGAAACGGAGAAATCCTTTGAGCAGATGGCTTTCATTTTCGATAAACTGTACCGCATGAAAAAGCTCCGAAACTGTTTCCTGTTGGAGCATTCGGGTAACAGCAGCTCCTTTTTGGTATCCGAGCCGCAGAAAGCGAAGCAGCAGCAGCTCCCGATGTTCCGCACAGCTTAAAAACCCCTTTTTTACCCAATCGGCAGCCTGTCGGGAAATTTTCACCGGGATGGAAACCGCAACCCGTTTGGCATGCCTTTCATTTGTTGGAACAAAGCGGATCGGGCAGAGGGTAAACTGCGGGGCGTCTTCCGGGAAAATATCGGTTGGATTTTCGTGACGGACAAAGCTCTCAAACACACAGCTGAGCATCCCGTCAAAGCTTCCATCATATTGATAGGAAATTAAAGCTCTCCCGTCAGACATTTCATCACATCCTCTCGCGTTAAAAGGTTTGGATTGTGAAAAAGGGAAAGCTGTTCTCCCTGTGTTGTGCCGATCATCTGCGCTGCCTTGTCCGAAAGTACTGCCCGGATCATATTGTCGGAACGCAGTCGTGCCGCATCAGGCAGCTTGCCGCGGCAAGTGATAAAATACTGGGCACGTTTGAGCACAACTCCGATCTTTTTGAGCGCGTCCAAATCAAGGCTGCCGGTTCTCCGGGCGGAAACAATCCGTTTTGCGGAGCGGACGCCAATTCCCGGCACCCGGAGCAGCATTTCATAACTGGCTGTGTTGACCTCTACCGGGAACTGATCCATGTGCTGGATTGCCCAGTTGCACTTGGGATCTAAAAACGGATTAAAATTCGGGTGCTGTTCGTCCAAAATCTCGCTAGCGGTAAAACCGTAAAATCGCAGCAGCCAGTCGGCCTGGTAGAGGCGGTGTTCCCGGAGCAGCGGCGGTTTTGTGTCCAGTGATGGCAGAAGATTATCTTCCGCTACCGGCATATACGCCGAAAAAAACACCCGTTTCAGCGAATACTTCTGGTAGAGAGATTCCGACAGGCGAAGAATCTGGTAATCCGTTTCCGGTGTGGCACCAACAATCATTTGGGTACTTTGTCCCGCGGGCGCAAACTTTGGTGCATGACGGTATTGGACCAAATCAGAACGGTTTTCGGTAATGCCGTCCCGAATTTGCCGCATGGGGGAGAGGATTGCCGCTTTCTTTTTGGCCGGAGCCAGAAGACGAAGGCTCGCCTCACTTGGCAGTTCGATGTTGACGCTCATCCGGTCGGCCAGCATTCCCAACCGGGCAATCAGGGCGGAGTCTGCACCGGGAATCGCCTTTGCGTGGATATAACCGTAAAACCGGTATTCTTCCCGCAAAATGCGAAGCGTTTCGATCATTTGTTCGCAAGTATAATCCGGATTTTTTAAGATGCCGGAGCTCAAAAACAGCCCTTCGATATAATTGCGGCGATAAAATTCAATGGTCAGCGAAGCCAGTTCCCTTGGAGTAAAGGAAGCGCGCGGTGTATCATTGGTCACCCGATTGACGCAGTAGTGGCAGTTGTAAACACAGTCGTTGGACAGAAGAACTTTGAGCAGACTGATGCAGCGGCCATCCACGGAAAAGCTGTGGCAGATGCCGCAGGCGGATGAGTTGCCGATCCCGCCAGCCTTGCCTTTTCGATCCACGCCGCTCGACGTGCAGGCGGCGTCATATTTTGCCGCGTCGCTTAAGATCGTAAGTTTCTCCATCAAGTCCATGTAACCGCCTCCGAACATATTTTCTATAACGATTATATCACGAACAAGTGTTCCTGTAAAGAGTTTTTGAAAAAAAGAAGGCTTTCCTTGACAAGAGTACCGGAAATCTGCTACTCTTAAAAGAAAGGGAGGGGAGCACATGAATCAGATGCTGCTGGAACAGCTGCGCCGGATTACACCAGAAGAAGAGAAACTCTTAGATGGTGCACAGCAGGTGGATCGCACCCTGTACACCGAAACAAAGGAATTTACCATTGACAGCGAAAAAATGCTGCAAAAGGGAAAACTGATTGATGTGCGGCCGCATACTCGTTTTGTGCGTTTTCCAGAGCACCGGCACAATTATGTGGAGATTATCCTGGTGTGCGAGGGACATCTCACTCACATCATCAATCGGACCAACCGGGTTGAGATGCAGGCGGGAGATTTCCTCTTTCTGAATCAATATGCCACCCATGAAATTCTGCCGGCCGGCGAACAGGATCTTGCTGTAAACTTTATTGTTCTGCCGGAATTTTTCGATACCGCACAGGAAATGTTGGGGACCGGCAACGTGATTTACCAGTTTCTCACCAGTTCGCTTCGACGGAATGGCGGGGAGGGGCAGTATCTGCATTTTCGGGCGGAAAAGCTGCTTCCGGCCTTAAACCTTGCGGAAAATATGATCTGGTCGCTTTTGAACAGGCAGCCGGATCAGCGTCACACCAATCAGATTACAATGGGGCTTTTACTACTGCATCTGCTCAACCACATTGAAACATTGGCGCCCGATTCGGGAGCGCTCAGTCGTAATCGGATTGTGATGGAAGCGCTTTCCTATATCCAAACAAATTACGCACACGCAACACTCACCGAGCTTTCCGAGCATTTAAAGCTGCCGGTTTATACGCTAAGCAAAGTTATCAAAACGGAAACCGGTTCTACCTTCCAGGAACTCTTGCAAAAGAAGCGGCTGCATCAGGCAGCACGGCTGATGAAAGAAACCGCTTTGACGATAACGGACATCATTTCTGCGGTGGGTTATGACAACAGCAGCTTTTTTTATCGGGTGTTCCGGGAGGAATTCGGTACAACACCCAAAGAATACCGCGAAAAGCGGGATGGAAAGGAGAATCTGCCTTGAAACGGAAAGATTACTTGAACTGGGATGAATATTTTATGGGAGTGGCGATGCTTTCGGCACAGCGCAGCAAAGATCCGTCTACCCAGGTGGGCGCCTGTATCGCCAATCACGATCACAAAATCCTATCGGTTGGTTATAACGGCATGCCGACAGGATGCGACGACGATTTGATGGCTTGGGAACGGGAAGGAGAACCGCTCGACACCAAATACCTGTATGTCTGCCACGCGGAACTGAATGCGATCCTCAATAACGACGGCGGTTCACTCAAGGGAACGACGATTTATGTCACGCTGTTCCCCTGCAATGAGTGCGCCAAGGCGATTATCCAGAGCGGTATCCGGGAAGTAGTGTACTGGTATGACAAATATGCCGATACCGACGCAGTCATTGCGTCCAAACGGATGTTTGATTTGGCTGGAGTCACCTACCGTCCCTATACACCGAGCGGGAAAATGTTGGAGCTGCATTTCTGATGGAACCGTATCTTTATAAAATCCGGCTCAAACGGGAAAGAGTCCCCTCCTTTTCCGAATATCCGTTCTGTATTCCATCGATCCGGAGGTTGAATTCTCTGGAGCTGCATCCGTGTGTTACCTTTTTTGTGGGGGAAAACGGAACGGGAAAATCTACATTGCTGGAAGCAATTGCGGTAAACTTTGGCTTCAATCCGGAGGGCGGTACCCGGAATTTCCAGTTTTCCACCTATGATTCCCATTCCTCACTTGCTGATTATCTGACTTTGGAAAAGGGAGTTCACCGCCCCAAAGACGGTTTTTTCTTCCGGGCGGAGAGCTTTTACAATGTTGCAACCGAAGTGGAGCGGCTTTCTTTTGTAGGATTGGGAACGCCGATTCGGGAAAGTTACGGCGGTAATCTGCATACCCGCTCCCACGGTGAAAGCTTTTTCGCTCTTTTGCAGAACCGGCTTGGCGGAGAGGGCCTTTATTTATTCGATGAGCCGGAATCCGCCCTTTCTCCTACCAGGCAGATTGCTATGCTAGAAAAGATGCACGATTTGGTGCAGAAAAGATCCCAGCTGATTATCGCCACTCATTCGCCGATTTTGATGGCGTATCCGAAAAGCAAAATCTATACCTTTTCGTCGGACGGTATCCGTGAAACTGCATATGAAGATACCGAACAGTACCGCATCACAAGGGATTTTCTGAACTATTATCCCCGCATGCTCCACGAAATCGGGGCGAAATAAAAAGACTGCCGGATGCTCCGACAGTCTTTTGTGTTATACCAGCAAATCCGCCACATACAGGCCGTTCGCGGCAGCCTGAGAGAGAGAACGGGTGAAGCCCGCTCCGTCGCCGATGGCGTAAATTCCCTTGCAGCCGTTGATTTCAAAATTGGTGCAGTTCGGTCGTGCGGAATAATATTTGCATTCGATTCCGTAAAGCAGGGTGTCATAGTTGGCGGTTCCGGGTGCGATATGATCGAGTGCGTGCAGTGTTTCGATGATGTTATCAAGCTGGCGCTTGGGCATACAAAGGCTCAGGTCACCTGCGACCGCGTTCAGCGTGGGACGGGTTGTCGACTGGCGAAGCCGTGCGGCATCGGTGCGGCGTCCGTTTTCCAGATCGCCCAGACGCTGGACAAGCACGCTGCCGCCGCTAATAAGGTTGGCAAGACTTGCCACATGGCGTGCATATTCGATGGGCTCCCGGAACGGTTCGGTGAACCGAATGGTAGAAAGAAGGGCAAAATTGGAGTTCTGAGTTTTCCGGCTTTCGTCGCGGTAGGAGTGTCCGTTGACGGTCAGAACACCACTGGTATTTTCGGTGACAACGCTGCCGCGTTCATTGAAGCAGAACATCCGGGTGACATCGCCGTATTGTTTGGATCGGTACCAGATTTTTGGTTCATAGATCTTTTTGGAGAATTCTTCCCAGATCATAGAAGGAAGCTCTACACGGACGCCAACATCCACTTGATTATTCTGAAGCGGAATATGGTTTTCAGTACACCATTTGGTAAAGAAGCGGCTGCCTGCACGGCCGACGGCAAAGATTACAGTATCGGCAGTAAGAGTGCCCTCCTTGCCATTTTGCAGATATGTGACAGTATGTGTGTCCTTTGCAACATCCACTACTTCTGTGTTGGATGAAATATCGACCTTGTCTTTCAAAGAATCGATTAGTTTGCGCATCGTGTCAAAATTTGCATCTGTCCCCAAGTGTTTGAGCTGTGCCTGACTCATATGGAGGTCATGTTGAAGACAAATCCGTTTCAATTCGTTACTGGGCATAAACCGTTCGGTAGTAGCACCGTTTTTTACCAGAATCGCATCGGCCTGTTCAATATACTGGATTACAGTTTCTGACGGCAGAAAATCGGTTAACCACCCACCATATTCCGTTGAAATCACATATTTTCCGTCTGAAAAAGCGCCTGCGCCGGCCATTCCTTCCATAATGGCACAGGATTTGCATTTGATACATTTGTCCGCCTTTTTTGCAACAATTGGGCAGATTCGTTTTTCGATGGGATTTCCTTTTTCCAGGATACAAACACGCAAGGCAGGACGTTTCTCCATCAGGCGGTATGCTGCCATTATCCCACCGATACCGCCGCCGATAATTGCCACATCATAGTGTTTCCTTAAATCCATACAAATCCTCCTGTTCACAGTAAAATACCCCCGAAACCGGGGGTATTAATTTACACACAAACGGTTGAAATTATAGCATAAAAGAAACCGGTTGTCAAGCTTTTTTATCCAGATATGCTTTGTTATATACGGTCAGCAGATAGTTTGCCAAGTTTTCGGATCCGGCTTGTTTTACAGATTCCCGGACGGAATGTTCTAAAATTCGTTTTTCTTCTGCCGGTTTTTTCTGATATTCTTTAAATACCTGATACATCTCTTTGGCATCGTAGAAAATATAGCCATTCACACCCGTGCGAACCTGTCCTTCGTTGAGCTTGTCATACCGGTGAACAACAGGCAAGCCGGTTGCCATTGCTTCCAGCATGGAGATGGAGTTTGTATCCGAAAGGGAAGCAGTGACATACAGGTCGCAGCTTGCGTAATATGGCGGAAGTTCGTTGTTTGGCACGGATCCGGTAAATGTCACCATGTTGGAAATGCCAAGGCGAGCCGCCTGTTCTTCCAGTTCCTGTTTACAGGGACCGTCACCAATGATAACAAGGCGCATCCGGTCTTCCGGTTTTACGGTTTCCGCCCAGTAATCAAGCAGAACATCCACACTTTTTTCCCGACCGATACGTCCACAGAAGCAAATCAACATTTCATCGTCTGCGATACCGTATTTTTTACGGAAAGCAATTTTTTGTTCTTCTGTGATATTTTCCGGCTGGAACTTGTCCAATTCTACCGGATTTGGAATCACATTCACATTACGGTCCAGTTTACAGTCATTCTGAATATATTCGGTGCATTTTTTGGATGGCCCAGTAATTTCAGTGGCGCGTTTTGCGAACAGCCGGAAATATCTATGGGAGATTTTAGTCATCATGGGAACCAGTTGACGAGGAGCAATATAATAAATATACTCATCATACATGGTGTGCAAAGTATAAACCAGCGGAATACGCAATGCTTTCGCAATATGGATTGCCGAAAGTCCAACGCCAAATTCGGTGTGAATATGAATGATATCGGGGTTAAAATCCCGGATCATTTTTAACCGGCGGTGAGAATAGGGAGCAGCTAAGCCATAATCATAAATACGTTTCAGGGTTTTCGCCGGACAGTGCAGAACTCCATCTCGAATATAGTGATGCCGTGTATCCGGATCGGCTGCAACAATCAATACAGTGTGACCGAGTTTTTCCAGCCCTTCTTTTAATAGTTTTACATGGGTGACAACACCGCTGATATACGGCAGATATGTTTCGGTAAATAAAGCAATCCTCATACGAATTTATGCGATACCTTTTTTCGTATCGCTCCTCCCTTCTGTGCTTTGCATACATCAAGAGAACGTATTTGCAAACTTTTCCACTTCAAAATTAAATTCATCTTATTTTAACAATCTCATTATACTAATAAAATGCCAAAATGTAAAGGGAAAGATCACATAACCGATGGAAATTAAGACTTTTTTATAAAATTACCGAAAATGAAAAAATTACTCTATCGAAAACACGGATTTTGTGCTATACTATATCTGTACGTCTTATATTTGACGGCAGAAAGGGACTGATGAAATGACGGATGCGCAAAAACAGCGGTATCAGAAACTGGTTCAACAGCTGAATTACCACAGCCGTCTGTACTATACACTGGATCAGCCCGAAATCAGCGATTATGAATATGATATGCTGATGCAGGAGCTGAAAAAGATCGAAGCGGAATTTCCGGATGAAATTCTGCCGGAATCTCCCACCCAGAGAATCGGGGATGAGTCGCTTTTTAATACCTTTGAAAAGGTGGAGCACACGGTTCCGATGGGCAGCTTACAGGATGTATTCAGCGAAGAGGAACTGTTTGATTTTGGAAGACGCTGCAAGGAAGCGGTGCCCGATGCACAATTTGTGGTAGAGCCGAAGATCGACGGACTTTCGGTTTCGCTGGAATACCGTGATGGAAAGTTTTTCCGCGGCTCTACCCGTGGAAATGGACTGGTGGGTGAAGATATCACCCTCAACTTGAAAACCATCCAAGCGATCCCGATGGCATTGAGCAGGAATCTTCCTTTTGTGGAAGTACGCGGCGAAGTGTATATGCCGCGGGCAGTGTTTGAGTCGTTGGTTGCGCAGCAGATTGAAAATGAGGAAACTCCATTTAAGAATCCGCGCAACGCGGCAGCCGGTGGTCTTCGGCAAAAAGATCCCCGTGTGACAGCGGCAAGAAAACTTTCAATTTTTGTGTTCAATCTTCAGCAGATCGAAGGGCAGGAGCTTTTCGGGCACAAGGAATCATTGGATGTTTTGAAAGAGCTTGGCTTTACCGTCATTCCGTCCTATAAACGGTTTGACAAGATTGAGGAGGCTGTGGAGGAAGTTCGCCGCATCGGGGAGATGCGGGGGCAGTATTCTTTTGATATCGATGGGGCGGTCATTAAGGTAGATAATTTTGCACAGCGCGAGCAGCTCGGTTCTACTGCAAAATTCCCCCGATGGGCAGTTGCTTTCAAGTATCCGCCTGAGGAAAAGGAAACCATCCTCCGAGAGATCTCCATCCAGGTGGGTCGCACCGGAGCCTGCACACCGACCGCAATTTTTGATCCGATTACTCTGGCCGGCACGACAGTCAGCCGCGCGGTTTTGCACAATCAGGATTTCATCACCGAAAAGGATCTTCGGATCGGCGATACGATTCTGGTTCGCAAAGCCGGTGAAATTATCCCGGAGGTTCTGGGCTCCGTTTCTCACGAAAAGGGAAGCGAACCCTACCGGATTCCGATGGAATGCCCCGTTTGCCACAGCGCGACGGTGAAAGAAGACGCAGTCATCCGCTGCATCAACCCGAATTGTCCGGCAACCATCCGGCGCAACCTGATTCATTTTGCATCGCGGGCAGCGATGGACATCGAAGGATTGGGACCGGCGGCGATCGACCAGCTTCTCGATAACAAACTGATTGCATCGTCTGCTGACCTTTATAGCCTGACGATGGATCAACTCACCGGACTGGAACGCTTTGCCGAAACTTCCGCCCGCAATCTGCTGGAAGCAATCGAAAAATCCAAACAGAATCCGCTTTCCCGGCTGTTGTTCGGCTTGGGAATCCGCAATATCGGAGAGCGGGCAGCACAGCTTCTGGCGCGCCAGTTCCGTTCGATGGACGCGGTGATGGCTGCTTCTAAAGAAGAGATTGCCCAAATCGATGGATTCGGCGAAATTATGGCCGAGAGTGTGTTTGATTTCTTCCAGAAAGAAGAAACACACGCGCTGATCGAACAGTTTCGCACAGCGGGGCTGAATTTTACCGAAGAGGTGGCGGAAACCGGTGAAACTTTTGCGGGAAAAACCTTTGTCCTGACCGGTACGCTTTCTCACTATACAAGGCAGGAAGCCAAAGCACTGATAGAGCAAAACGGCGGCAAGGTAACTTCCTCCGTTTCCAAAAAGACGGATTATGTGCTGGCGGGAGAAGATGCCGGCAGCAAACTGACAAAAGCACAGCAGCTTGGAATTACCATTCTGACCGAAGCGGAATTCCAGTCGCTGCTTTCATAAAATGGAGGGATACAGATGAATCTTGACATCAAACATCTGGCAAAACTTTCCCGGCTGACCTTCAGCCCGGAGGAAGAAGCAAAATTTGAAAAGGAAATGGCCAATATCGTGGCGATGGTGGAAAAACTGCCTGATCTGGACGCTTCCGGCGCACTGATCGATCCAGACAATCCCATGCAGATGCGAAAAGACGAAGTTGTCAACCAGCCGAACCGCACCGAGCTGCTGCAAAATGCACCGGAAGTGCAGGCGGGCTGCATCGTTGTACCCAAAGTGGTAGAATAAGGAAAGGGGATTGTCAACCATGGAATTGTATCAGCTGACAGCGGAAAAGCTTTCCGCAATGCTTGCCAATAAAGAATGTTCCAGCGAAGAGCTTACCCGCTCCGTATTGAAACGGATCGAACAGAAAGAACCGGAAATTGCGGCGTATGTAACGGTTTGCGGAGAGGAAGCGCTCAAAGCTGCCGCTGCCATTGACGCGAAACGCGCAGCAGGGGAGAGCATGCATCCACTGGCGGGTATTCCGCTCGGCATCAAGGACAACATCTGTACCCGTGGTGTCCGTACCACCTGCGCTTCCCGTATGCTCGAAAATTTTGTGCCGCCTTATGATGCTTTTGTGATGGAAAAGCTGAACGCAGCCGGTGCTGTGATGCTTGGTAAGCTGAACATGGATGAGTTTGCAATGGGTTCTTCCACCGAAACATCTTACTTCCAGAAAACCCGCAATCCCTTTGACACTGAGCGGGTTCCGGGCGGTTCTTCCGGCGGCAGCGCCGCAGCTGTTGCAGCTGGTGAAGCAGTTGCCGCACTCGGTTCCGATACCGGCGGATCTATCCGCCAGCCTTCCTCCTATTGCGGGATTGTCGGCTTGAAACCCACATACAGCTCCGTTTCCCGTTACGGTTTGGTAGCGTTTGCTTCTTCTCTGGATCAGATTGGCCCAATGGGCAGAAGTGTCAAGGACGTCGCCATGCTGTACAGTGCCATCTGCGGCCGGGACAACCACGATGCAACTTCCGCTTTGCGGGAATATCCGGATTTTGCAAAAGAACTGACTTCCGATGTAAAAGGTCTGCGCATCGGTTTACCCAAAGAGTATTTTGGGGAAGGTGTCGCCGCCGAAGTGCGGGAAGCTGTTTCCAAAATGGCAAAAGAACTGGAAAAAATGGGTGCAGAATTGGTTGAGGTTTCGCTGCCCAGCACCGACTATGCGCTGTCTGCCTACTACATCATTGCATCGGCAGAGGCTTCTTCCAACCTTGCGCGTTTTGACGGAGTCAAATACGGCTACCGTGCGAAAGATTTTGCCAATCTGACCGAAATGTATGAAAAAACCCGCAGTGAAGGCTTTGGCGCCGAGGTCAAACGCCGTATTATGCTGGGAACCTATGTGCTCAGCTCTGGTTATTACGATGCTTATTATAAAAAAGCAAAATTTACACAGCTTCGCATCCAGCAGGAGTTTGCGGAAGCATTCACCAAATGCGATCTGCTGCTGACCCCGACCGTTCCCGATACTGCATTCAAGTTGGGCGAAAATGTAGACGATCAGATCAAAATGTATATGAATGACATCCTCACCGTCACCGTTAACATTGCCGGTCTGCCTGGTATGAGTGTACCCTGCGGCTTTGACAGTAAAAAAATGCCCATTGGTGCTCAGCTGATTGGTCCGAAGTTCAGTGAATCGACTTTGTTCCGGGTGGCTTCCGCCTGGGAAACATCGGTTGGCGGCTTTGACCTGAGCCGGACACTTGCATAAAGGGGGAGAACAGCATGAGACAGGATTATGAGATGGTTGTGGGCCTGGAAGTCCACGCCGAATTGAATACCGCATCCAAAATTTACTGTGGATGCCGCAACGCTTTCGGAAAAGAAGTCAACACCCAGTGCTGCCCGGTTTGCATGGGTATGCCTGGCACGCTGCCGACACTGAATGAGAAAGTAGTGGAATATGCTGCAAAGATGGGCTATGCGCTCAACTGCACCATCAATCCGGTGAGCAAGCAGGATCGTAAAAACTATTTTTATCCCGACCTGCCGAAAGCCTATCAGATTTCGCAATTCGACATCCCGCTTTGCGAGCATGGTTATTTGGATATCTGGGTGGACGGTGCGGAAAAACGGATTGGCATCACCCGGATTCACATTGAAGAAGATGCCGGCAAGCTGATCCACGACGACAGTTTCACCGGTACTTTGGTTGATTTCAACCGCTGCGGAGTTCCGCTGATCGAAATCGTTTCGGAGCCGGATCTGCGGAGCTCGGCGGATGCGAAAGCGTATCTGGATACCATTAAATCCATCCTCGAATATATCAATATCTCCGACTGCAAGATGCAGGAGGGCTCCATCCGCTGCGATATTAACGTTTCGGTGCACAAAAAAGGCGAACCGTTCGGCACCCGTGTGGAGATGAAAAACGTCAACACCTTCAGCGGTGCGGTCCGCGCGATTGAATATGAAGCAAACCGTCAGATCGAAGTGCTGGAAAATGGCGGCACCATCTCGCAGGAAACTCGGCGTTGGGATGATCTGAAAGGGCAGAACTTCCTGCTCCGCAGCAAGGAAGACGCACAGGATTACCGTTATTTCCCGGAACCCGACCTGCTGACCATCGTGCTGGAACAGGATTATCTGGACTCCATCAAAGCTTCGATTCCGGAACTCCCCAATAAGAAAAAGGCTCGTTACATCAAGGAACTGGGGCTGCCGGAGGAGGATGCTTCGCTGTTGGCAGAGCTCAAGGAAAAGGCAGATTTCTTTGAGGAAGTTCTCCATGCCGCCAATATTAAGCCCAAGAGTGCTTCCAACTGGGTGCTTGGCGATGTTTCCCGCCTGATGAATGAAACTAACAAGCCGATTAACGATTTGGGAATTGATCCGAAACAGTTGGCGGAAATTATTTCGATGCAGGAACAGAATAAGATTTCCAGTTCTGCGGCGAAGCAGGTGTTTGAGGAAATGCTGAAAACCGGCAAAGCTCCATCCGAACTGGTTAAAGAGCTGGGATTGGAACAGGTTTCCGACACTGGCACGCTGCAGGAAATTGTGGATACAGTTGTAGCAAACAATCAGAAATCCATCGATGATTACCGGAACGGAAAAACCAACGCGCTTGGCTTCCTTGTTGGACAGTGCATGAAAGCCTCCAAAGGAAAAGGCAATCCTGCTCTAATGAAGGAAATGCTGCTCAAAGTTCTGGAAGGTTAATTATAACAGAAGCAGGGATCTTCGGACCCCTGCTTTTGCTCCATAAAGGAAAGGTGAAACAATTGGGCAAAAAATTGCCATTGGAACAGACAAATATGTGTATGGTTCTGGACAAAAGTAAAAACCGTGTGCTAGTTCAAAAACGAGAAAAATACTGGACTGGTTTTGCATTTCCGGGAGGACATGTGGAAATAGGGGAGAGTTATTACGATTCTACTGTACGGGAAGTGAAAGAAGAAACCGGATTGACAGTCGAAAATCTCCAAATTTGCGGCTTGATTCACTGGGATTGTCTGGATGATGGGGAACAGTATCTGGTTTACCTGTACCGAACAACAGATTTTTCCGGAGATCTCCTCGACCGGACAGAAGAAGGTGCTGTATTCTGGATGGATATAGACGAATTACAGAGTCAACCGGACGAAAAACTGTGCCCATATTTCCGAACCTATCTGCGCTTGTTTTTAGATGACACGGTATTTGAAGCGCATGCTACATATTCCGATATCACAAAAGAAGAAAATCCGTTTGAATTTCGCTAAATATTTAGAGGGGAATTCATCATGCAGATTACAGATTTTGCGGAAACCCTTTGCCAATATTTAAAAACATTGCCGCATGTAAAAAGCTGCCGATTATATGGAAGTCTTGCAAATGGAAGCTTTGATGCATTTTCTGACGCAGATATCGAATTAGATGTTTCCGGTACGGACAACAGTCAGTTCCTTTTAGAGATTCCAGAATTGTTATCCAAACGGTTTCCGGTTCTTTTTTATGATTATGCTCCAAGTCTGGCTCCGGAAAAATATTTGGTTACGGTTGCAATTCGTTCGGAGAATCCATTTATGTTGGCTGATATAGCCTGTACAGCCAATCCTTTTTATCAAACTGTATCTCAACAGGACTTAAAAAAGCTGAACAATGAGTTTGATCACATTCTAAAACTGTTTTCTGCAAATCTGAAACATTATTTACGAGGGATGGCTTGCAGAAAGGATATGCGTAAAATGTATCAAAAGTTTTTTTCTGTTGATTCTGAGGAAATCAGCCAAAAAGAAATGCTGAATAAAAGCTACCATTGTCTGCTTACCAATGCACCGCAAGACCGTCTGGATTATCTGCGTTCGTTTGAGCGTTACATAGACCGGGGAAACGGAATATTTTGAGACACACAATATTTCGCAAAATATAAATTTAGCGAAATAATACAGAAGATTTTTAGGAGGTGTACAGGCATGTCTTATACAACCAGCGATTACAGCGATTGTCCGGGCTTTTTGCGGGACTTTCTGTTTTATCTGCTCACCATCAAAGGACGATCCAAATTAACTGTTGAAGGATATTATATTGATTTGCGGACGTTTTTGCGCTATTTACATTTACAGAAAAAACTCGTACCAAAAGATACTCCGTTGGAAGAAATTGACATTACGGATTCTACTGTTCAGCTTGTTGGTTCTGCGACGCTTTCGGATGTTTATGAATTTCTAAATTACGTCTTTTCTCAAAAATCCAACAATGCCAATACCCGCGCGCGCAAAGTTTCCGCAATTCGAGGATTGTATAAATACTTAACCAACAATGTTCATCTGCTCGAAAGCAATCCGGTAGAAAATCTGGAACTGCCTGCTGTAAAAAAGAGCTTGCCGACCTATTTGACACTGGAACAATGCTACGAGCTGCTTGGCGCTTTTGACACGCAGGATCCATATTATAAACGGGATTACTGCATGGTCATTTTGTTTTTGAACTGTGGGATGCGACTATCCGAAATGTCCGGGTTGAATTTAAGCAGTTTCCGAGACAACACCTTGCGTGTTCTCGGCAAAGGCAACAAGGAACGTATGTTGTATCTAAACGATGCCTGCATGGACGCCTTAAACGAATATTTGGATGATCGGAAGCATTACAAAAAGATTGTTGACACTGATGCGATGTTTTTGAACAACCGCGGCGAACGGCTGGGCCAACGCAGAATTCAGCAAATTATAACCGAGCTGTTGCAGAAAGCGGGATTATCCAATATGGGTTTTTCCACGCACAAACTTCGCCATACTGCGGCAACTATGATGTATCAATACGGCGATGTCAATGTGAAAGTTTTACAGGAAATCCTGGGACATGAGCATTTGAACACCACTGAAATTTACACCCACGTTGCCAATACGCAGAAAGAAGATGCAATGGCCAGCAACCCGCTCGCGCAATATCACAGAAAAAATAAGCAGTAAAAGAAAAGCACCCATAAAAGGGTGCTTTTTTCACATGTTAAAATTAAAAACGTTCAACCCGGTTTCAGAATCCTGTTTTCTGCCAATGTTTCCTGCGATTTTTTTAATGCAGATCTCCCCTGTTACACTGATGATCGCTTTTTTTAGATGACCACCAAACATTTCAGATTTGGCATTACCGAAAGAGGCATGCAGATGCAAATATGGTTTCCCATCCATTTGGGTGATATCGCCAAGGAGACTAACCATCTCAAAATCCCCTTCGATGGTGTTTTCCGTATATTGTTTACAACTAACCTGATAAAGCCCCAATACCGCGCGTCGAACAGCTCCGATACCAGATACCGTTGCCAAACCAACTTTTTCTTTTTCACAAACTGACTGAATACTATCCAGCACTTCATCTCCAACATCCAATCGAATCCATATACTTTCCCCAAATACTCGATATTCCATATCCATTCCCCTTTCCATAATTGATGACACCTTTATTATAAAGGATTTTATCATTGATTGCAAGAACAGAAACCAAAATACTTCCTTTTCATATAATGAAATAAGGTTCATCTGAATCCAGCAGAAAAGGAGGGATCCCATGAATCAGGATATCATAGTCCTGCGTTCTGTCACCTACGCATACAAAGCACAGCGGCTTCTGGAACGGATGCGTATCCGCAGCTATATTATCCGAACACCGGAAGAATACGCGCCTACCGGATGCAGTTACAGTCTTTCTGTTGCGGAAAATGGTGCACAAGCGGCGGAACTTCTGCGGCAGAACGGTATCCAGGTTTTAAAGTTGGTACAGCATGGATAACAGGAGCCCAAAAAGCATTCTGCTTTGCGGGCTCTGTCATTTTTCCGGAGGTTTTGCGAATGATTTATTTTGATAATGCAGCAACTACTTTTCCAAAACCGCTGTGCGTTCAAAACATGGTACAGCAGGCGGTTAAAATTTACGGTGGAAATCCCGGAAGGGGTGGTCACTCTATTTCGATCAGGGCTGGTGAAAAAGTGTACGCTGTACGAGAGGCAGCAGCGCAATTTTTCGGCGCACAACCAGAAAATGTGATTTTTACGTTAAACTGTACTATGGCACTAAATCTTGCGATCAAAGGGATTCTATCAAGAGGCGGGCATGTCATTACTTCCAGTTTGGAACATAATTCCGTGATCCGACCCATCTATGCATTGAATCAAGCCGGCATTGTACGATATTCAATTGCGAAAGTATCCGAAAATAATCCATATGAAACGGTTGAAAACTTTCGGAAAGAGATCTGTACTGACACAAAAGCTATTATTTGTACCGCCGCGTCAAATCTGACGGGAACAATCTTGCCTCTGCGGGAAATTGCTCAGCTTTGTCATGAAAATGGACTGCTGTTTGTAGTAGATGCAGCGCAAGCTGCAGGGGTTATCCCACTGCGGATGGACGATATCGGGATTGATATTTTATGTACAGCC
Organism: uncultured Clostridia bacterium; assembly: GCA_944382875.1. Lineage (GTDB taxonomy): Bacteria > Bacillota > Clostridia > Oscillospirales > Ruminococcaceae > Merdivicinus. The sequence continues at coordinate 27,230 of CALWNQ010000002.1, read as the reverse complement.
GGGCACAAAGGACTATATGGAACAACCGGAACTGGACTTTTAGTCATTCGAGATGGAATCAAACTTGCTACAATACTGGAAGGCGGCACCGGAAGCGCCTCTTTGGAATTGGAACAACCAGATTTTTATCCTGACCGGCTGGAAAGCGGCACAGTCAACACAGTGGGAATTCTTTCGGTTGGTGCAGGACTGGATTTTATTCGAAAGAATAGCATGCAAAAAATATATTGTAGAGAAATGCAGCACTGCATGCGTGTATGGCAAGAACTTTCTCATATGCCGAATATCAAACTTCTCAGCAGCAATTTCCATTGTGGTAAAAATGTTCCACTGATTAGTTTTAATGTTGGGGACATTCCTTCCGGAGAAATCGCGGAAAAGCTGAATCAGGCAGGATTTGCACTCCGAGGGGGATTCCATTGTGCGGCTCTTGCTCATCACGCCTGTGGAACAGAAAAGCAAGGTGCGGTACGCTTCTCCCCTTCTGTATTTAACACGGAGGGTCAGATTACGATGTTTTTAAAAGAAATCAAAAAAATTCAGAAATATTCATAAAGGAACGGTTGCAATATCTGCTGGATGTGGTAAAATAATAGATGAGGGTTCGGCTGATTCGAATCCGAAACCATCAGAAAGGAAATCATCCTGCGGATGATTTTGGACAAAAATATGCAGACAATACTCACAACACTTGACTCCATTCTAAGTGCCGCACAGGATTTTCGTTTTCCGCTCGACCTGTTGGATATTCTGTTGGTATCTTATTTATTATATAAAGGCGTTAAAATTATTCGGGAAACACGCGCAGGTCAGCTGGTCAAAGGAATTATTCTAATGCTGGTTATGTATGCGTTTGCACAGTTATTGGAACTGCATACCATTACCTGGCTGCTCAACAAGATCTTTGAACTGGGTATTATCGCAATTATCGTTGTTTTCCAGCCGGAGCTTCGGCGGACACTGGAAAAGGTTGGACGTACCAAAGTAACCACTTTAACTCCTTGGAGTCATGGTGATAGTGCGATCCGCAGCAACAGTGTATGGGCACAGCCAATTGAAATTTTATGTGAAGCGGTTCAGCGCCTTTCCAAAACTGCAACAGGGGCACTAATTGTAATTGAACGGCAAACAAAGTTGGGCGAACAGATCGCAACTGGTGTCATGGTGGACGCTATTCCAAGTGTTGAACTGATCGGCAATATTTTCTTCAAGAATTCCCCGCTCCACGATGGTGCTATGATTATGCGGGACGGAAAAATCCTTGCAGCAGCCTGCTTCCTCCCAAAACCAGATAAAGAAGAGGATATTGACAAAAATTTGGGTTCCAGGCATCGTGCTTCGTTGGGAATCAGTGAGGTTTCCGATTCGGTAACGATTGTAGTCAGTGAGGAAACCGGCGGGATATCTTTTGCGGTAAACGGACGGCTTATCCGAAACCTTTCCATTGAAAAGCTGCGCCAGACGCTGCAGTTTTACCTGATGCCTGAAACTACTGAAGAGGCCAAAGAGAAAAAGACTGGCTTTTGGAAAGGAAAGAAAAAATGAAAAAACCAAACATCAGTTTTCAAAGCCTGTTTGACAACGATATTTTTGTCCGCGTATTTGCCGTGCTCGCTGCCGTTATTGCCTGGTTTGCAGTGATGATTTCCAATATGACCGATACAAACCGCACCATTTACAATGTTCCGGTTCAAATCAATTATGAGGGCTCTACTCCACAGAATTTGGGGCTTCAAATGATTGGGGAAAGCGAGATTATGGTTACGGTTTATGTAACCGGTAAAAACTCCAAAGTACAGCGTTTGACGGCGGATGATTTTAATGCTTCTATATCATTAAATGCAGTCAATCAGGCGCAGAGTTATACGCTTCCGATTGAAGTAACCAAAAAGACGAACGATCCGGATTATCAGATCACCGGTTTTTCGGAGGCAACCGCAACGCTTGTTTTTGATAAAATTATCAGCAAAGATTTTACTCTTCAGATATCGGCGCCGAAATTAAGCGGAGCGGACGGTTATATCATGCAGCAGCCATATGCGGATGTGGAAAATATCATTGTAACCGGACCACAGAATGAGATTGAAAAAATCGACCGCTGTACTCTAACACTTGAAAATGAGGATGAAAATTTAACGGAAAGCCTCCAGGTGATCAGAACTCCTGTATTATTGGATCAAAACGGAGCAGCCATTACCTCAGAAAATATTACAATGGAACCGTCAACAGTTGAAGTTACTGTTCCAATTTATAAAACCAAACGGATGTCGCTGCGTCCCGAGTTTATCAATGTGCCAAAAGGATTCCCGCTGGAAGAATTAAATTATACCTTGTCACAGAACGCGATTTTGGTTTCAGCTTCTCCCGACATTATTGATAATCAGGATGATATCGTTTTGGATCCCATTGATTTCCGAACTGTGGACATCGGAAAAGAATATACACTGGATATTGTCTTGCCGGCTGGTTTCCGGAATGAAGAAAATGTCACGTCGGTAACTCTCACGATCCCGAGCAGTGGGTTATCCAGTAAAACATTTTCAATACCCCGCAGCAACTTTGTTTTGGAAAATATCCCATCCGGATTTGATGCGACAGTAATTCCACAGACCTTGAGCAATGTAAAAATCGTCGGTGATACAGAAGTAATTGAATCTCTTACAGATGCAGATTTAGTTGTATCGGTCGATCTTTCGCAGGTTACAGCCATTAAAGGTCAATATACAGTTGCAGCAAAAGTGTATTGTCAAAACAATTTGTTTGCATGGGCAGTTGGTGAATATACTACAACAATAGAACTGACAGAAAAATAAGCAGAACTCCCGCCGTCTTACTGCGGCGGGAGTTTTTTGAGGAGGAGTTTATCTGCTGATAATCAATCGAATTACTACCCAATTATATGAACGGGAAGAACATGCCATCGAAAAAGCGATCCATCAATTTAAGATTCCGCAGCATATTATTTTAGATGGATATGTTTCTAAAACCTCTTTGGACGCACGAAAACAAAATGCAATTAAGTTTGTTCATACGGTTATTCTGCATTTGCAAAAAGACGAAAAGACTTATGCCTCTCGGTTTCCAGATCAGATTAAATATGAACCTGAACCAATTTTTACTATCGATCGGGGCACACAAAAACTGGAGGGACCAATCGTTATTGCCGGATTTGGACCAGCCGGTATGTTTGCAGCAGATTTGCTTTCCAGCAATGGTGTTCCAGTAATTGTACTGGAACGCGGAGGACCTGTGGAAGAACGCGTTGCCGCAGTAGAGAATTATTGGCGTAGCGGAAATTTAGACGAGGATTGCAATGTTCAGTTTGGAGAAGGTGGAGCGGGTACCTTTTCAGATGGAAAGCTTACCACCAGAATCAATGATCCTCTTTGCAGTTATGTACTGAAACGGTTCGCGGCACATGGTGCTCCCACGGAAACATTAAAAAAGGCCAAACCTCATATTGGAACCGATAAATTGCGTAAAATTGTACAATCAATCCGCAATCAGATTATTCAAAATGGCGGTGATGTTCGTTTTCATTCCAAACTGGACGGAATAACTGTTCGAAACGGAAAACTTACCGGCATTACAGTAAATGGACAACCTCTTCCCTGCTCTCATCTGATTCTTGCAATTGGGCACAGTGCAAGGGACACATTCCGCATGCTTGCTGAACATGGTATTGTGATGGAAGCAAAACCATTTTCGGTAGGCGCACGCATTGAGCATTTGCAAAGCTGGATTGACGAGGGATTATATGGTAAAATGGCCGGACATCCTGCTTTACCTCCGGGTGAGTATCAGCTTTCTCACCGCCAGGGTGATCGTGGTGTATATACTTTTTGTATGTGTCCAGGCGGAACGGTTGTTCCGGCTGCTTCCGCAAAAGGGCAAGTTGTAACAAATGGGATGAGCAATTATTTACGGGATGGGTTGAATGCAAATGCTGCATTGGTTGTTTCAGTTGGTCCTTCTGATTTTGGATCGGGTATTTTTGCCGGAATGGAATTCCAACAAAAGCTTGAACAACAGGCATATTGTCTCACATCCGGCTCCAGCCGTGGATGTGCATCTTCTGTTGACTGTTTTTTGGAATCTCAAAAAGGACTCCATATCCACCGGGTTAAGCCAAGTTATGCGATTGGCGTGGAAGCAGTGGATTTTGATACACTCTTCCCCAATCAAATAACATCGATGATGCGAGACGGACTGCGTCTATTTCATCGTAAAATTCACGGTTATGCAGCGCCGGATGCCATATTAACAGGACCGGAAACACGAACGTCCAGTCCCGTACGTATTTCCAGAAACAGCATGTACACATCCTTATCCGCAGAAGGCTTATATCCCTGTGGTGAAGGAGCGGGTTATGCAGGCGGAATTATGAGCGCCGCTGTAGACGGTATAAAAATCGCACGTCATCTTCTGGAAACATATGCTGCAGATTGAAATCAAAAAGCCCCGCTTTTCAGCAGGGCTTTTTCTTTATTTCTCTTCTTTTTCTTCTGTTGTTTTTTCCGGAGGATGGATTGTAATTTCAACTTTTAGGACGCGCTGATCTTCTGCTTCCCGTACAACCAAACTAATAATATCATCGGAGAATCCTTCTCCCGGTTCCGGTACTTTTTCCATTTTTTCCATAACCCAACCGCTGATTGAAGAAGATTCCTCTTTATAGGGATTGTCCTCCGGCAAAACTTCTTGAAAAAAGTCATCGACTTTCATATCCCCGCTCACAAGATACCGATGTTCGCCAATTTGGGTATATTCTGCAACGATTTCCTCATCTTCGTCCCAAATTTCGCCAACCAGTTCTTCCAAAATATCTTCTACAGTAATGATACCCAATGTTCCGCCAAACTGATCGGTTACAACTGCCATTTGAGATTTGCTTTTCTGAAAATCTTTCAACAGTTCAGAAATCCGTTTTTTTGGCGGGACAAACAATACCTCTTTGACAATCGAAGAAAGCGGAAAATCCGGGCTCTTTAAATATTCTCGGAAAAAATCCTTGTCGTGGATAATCCCAAGGATATTATCGATATTTTTATCATAAACCGGCAATCTGGTAAATCGTTCTGTTAAAAAGATCTGTTTTACAGCTTCGATAGATTCTGTGATATCCACAGCCACTACATCAACACGATGGGTAATTATTTCACTAACTGTAATATCCGTAAATTCCATCGCAGACTGAATCAATTCGCTTTCATGTTCTTCTAGAACGCCTTCGTCTTCTATTTCTTCGATCATATATTTCAATTCTTCTTCGGTGATGGAAGGAGAATGGTCAGTCGACTTAAAGAGCTTCATCACGATGGATTTCAGCTGAACAAAAAACCACACCAATGGTTTAAACAAAGTCATAATTCCTGACAAAGCTGATGCTACTGTAAGTGCAATCGACTCCGCATTTTCCTTTGCGATAGTTTTCGGGAGAATCTCACCAAAGGTTAAAACCAGAAGTGTCGTTGCAACGGTTGAAATTGTTGGGCCAAGGCTTTCGCCAAAATAGGTGGTACAAATTATGGTCGCCAAAGAAGCTGAACCAATATTGACAATATTGTTGCCGATTAGAATTGCCGATAATGCGTCATCAAATCGATCCAGAATATTCAATGCTGTTTTAGCCCGTTTATCGCCGTTCTGGGCACGATACTTTAATCGGATTTTACTGACACTTGCAAACGAAGTTTCTGTCCCCGAAAAGAACGCGGAAAACATTATTAAAATCACAACTACGACGTATAGAAATGGGTTAACCAAAATAAAACAACTCCTTCTGTCAAAAAAACATATTACAATTATTTACCAGCATCTAGCAACATTTTTTTTGCTGCCTCCGAAGCAAGGTTTGTTACATTGTCTGTCCCCATAATCCGTGCAATTTCCAAAATTCTGCCATCGAAATCGAGTGGGATAACATTCGTATAGGTGCGGCCCTGTTCCGATTTCTTTTGGATCAGAAAATGGTTGTGACCAAGTGCAGCAACCTGGGCGGAATGTGTAACGCAAAGTACCTGCCGTGATGCGGCAACTTCTCTTAATTTTAGTCCGATTTTCTGTGCGGCACGTCCGCTGACACCAGTATCGATTTCGTCAAATATTAATGTTCCAATTTCATCTTTTTCCGCCAGTGCGCTTTTGATGGCAAGCATCATTCGGGACAATTCGCCGCCGGACACAATCTTTGATATTGGTTTTGGTGGTTCTCCCAAATTGGCGGAAATTAAAAATTCCACTGCTATATCGCCTGTGGAACAGAGCTTAACCGGAGTAAAGCGTGCCTCCAGCCGTAAATTGGGCATTTCTAGGAATCTCGCTTCTTCCGCTACACGACTGATAAAGCGTTCCGCAGCCTGTCGGCGATGTTCTGTTAATTGAGCAGCAATTGCAGCAGTTTGTTTTTTCAGTTCCACTGCCTGATGATTCAATTTTCGAATTTTTTCATCCGCATGTTCAATTTCCGACAGCTCCTTTTTAGCGTCCGCAAGGTAATCCAAAATTTCTGTTACAGTGCTGCCATATTTCATCTTTAAGCGATGAATTTGACTTAATCGTGACTCAACAAAATCCGCTTCCTGTTGATCATATTCCAAAGCGGTAAGCTGGCTGTGCAGATTAGCTGCCAATTCAGACAATTCTAAGGAGATACTTTCCAAAGTTTCAGCCGGCGCCGCAAATTCCGAAAATTCTGAAATAGATGCTACGTCACTTTTTGCGGAAGCAACCAAATCCACCGCACCCTGGAGATCTTCTTCATCACCCAGAAGTGCTTCACATGCGGATTCCAGTGCGTGAGCAATCTTTTCAACACTACGAAAACGCCTGGATTTTTGTTCCAACCGTTCCTCTAACCCGGAAGAAAGCTTTGCTTCCTCGATTTCCTCGATTTGATATCGCAAAAGATCCGCGCGTTTTTCTTTCTGGCTTTCATTTTGTGTGAGCTGTCGAAGCTGTCGGATCAAATTCCGAAGCTCTGCGAATTTTTTCTGATACTGCGCAAGCTCCGGTTCCAGCTCCCCAAACGAATCCAGGATCGAAAGGTGCTTTTCGGGTGATAACAACACTTGATTATCATGCTGCCCGTGTATATTGATGAGATAAATGCCAATATCACGCAAAAGGCCGATTGGAGCGGGCTTTGCATTGATGCGCGCACTACTGTGCCCGTCTGCAAAAATGCTCCGTTCAACTACAAGTTCATCCAAAGAAGCGTCATAACCATTTTTCACTAATATTGCAACAACATTTTCCGGAACCTTTTGAAATACCGCAGAAATTACGGCTTTCTCTGTACCGGAGCGAACAATTTCCCGTGAAGTCCGCTGTCCGAGGCAGGCGTTAATTGCATCAATCACAATGGATTTACCAGCTCCTGTTTCTCCGGTAAATACAGAAAAACCAGCTGAAAATTCCATGTAAGTTTTTTCTATAACAGCGAGATTTTCAATATAGAGTGCCGACAGCATATATTCTCCTATTCTGAAAGAGAAATCATATTCTCAATTCTGGCTGTAAGGTGTTCCGCCATTTCTTCTGTGCGCATCAGGACAAAAATGGTATCATCTCCAGCCAATGTCCCTACAATTCCTTCCATTTCCGCCATCGTGTCCAAGGAAGCGCAAGCGGCGTTTGCCATACCGGTGTGGCACTTGATTACCACAGTATTGAGCGCATAATCAACCGAGATTACCGATTCCATAAAAACAGCACGAAATTTTTTTTCCATACTGTCTGTTTGCTTTTTTCTTGTTGTGGTGTACTTATATTTTCCATCTTCTGTTACGGTTTTAACAAGGCTTAGTTCTTTAATATCCCTTGAAATAGTTGCTTGTGTTGTAACAAAGCCCTCTTTTGCAAGCAGTCCCAAAAGATCTTCTTGTGTATAAACCTCATTTTTTTCTACAAGCTCAATAATTTTCGCGAGTCGAAGTGCTTTCATGTATTGTCCCCCACTATTCGTATGCTCTGCGCAGCAGTTTATTGTTGAGAACTTCATAGAATTGGTTTCCGGTTAAATTGATCAGTGGAATTCGGACACTGCTCTTTTGAACAGTTAAAAGATCCCCATCCTGAAACGGAACACCCTCATCCCCATCGATTGTCACAAAAAGTTGTTGCCCTTTTGCTGCTGGGCTAATTTGAATCACACTTTCTCCGCTGAAAAGGATGGAACGGCTGAATAGAGAATGTGGACAAATCGGTGTCATGGTAATGGCGTCGATATTCGGATCGACAATCGGTCCACCGGCAGACAATGCGTATGCGGTTGTTCCGGTAGGAGCTGCCAAGATCACACCATCTGCCCGGTAATTTCCAACCAATCTGTCTCCGCATTGGACACGGATGTCGACAATCTTCGCCATCTCTGTTTTAGCGACAACCGCATCATTCAACGCAAGAAACCGGCGTTTTCTGCCGTTGGCGGCAGTATACAGCACCTCCAACAACATGCGGTTTTCCTGCTGATATTCCCCAGTCTTCAAACGAGAAAGCAGAGAAAGCTGATCTGGTTCTAATGTGGCTAAAAAGCCAAGCCGTCCAAGATTGATTCCTAAAACCGGTCTGACAAATGGCATCATACATTTGGCGGCGTGCAGGATTGTTCCATCACCACCAATCGCCACACAAATATTACAAATCCGATAGACCTCTCCCGGCGGACCGAATACAACTCCCTCTACATCTGAAAAAAAAGGAGACAAATCTTCCTCCATGATGGGCGTCATTCCATATTCCTGCACAAGATGGCAGATATTTCTTGCACAATCAGCAGCCCCATCTTTATCCAGATTGGGTTTAATCAGCAGTTTCACGGTTCCCATCCTTTCGATCCAACGCCTGATGTGACTCCGTAACCAAATTTTGCAAATCATCGTGAGAGAAAACAGTTTCTTCTTTGGATTTAACAAAATAAAACAGATATTCAATATTGCCTTCCGGTCCTTTGATGGGAGAATAATGGATTCCTTTGATACAAAAACCGATTTCTTTACAGAAATCGAAGATTTTATCCAGAACCTCCAAATGAATTTCTGGCTCTCGGACAACACCTTTCTTGCCCACTTTCCCTTTTCCGGCTTCAAACTGTGGTTTAACCAGACAAATGCCTTCGCCCCCATCCCGCAGCAGTCGGTACAAAACTGGAAGTACAAGGGTAAGCGAAATAAATGAGACATCAATAGAACCAAAATCCAATGGATCCGGTATTTGCTCTTCGGTTACATACCGGATATTGGTGCGTTCCAGGTTCACTACTCGTGCATCGGTGCGGAGCTTCCAGGCAAGCTGTCCGTATCCGACATCAATGGCATAAACCTTCTTGGCACCATGTTGAAGCATACAGTCGGTAAATCCGCCGGTAGAAGCGCCGATATCGGCACAAATCATACCATCCAAATGAAGATTATGTGCATCAATCGCTTTCTGAAGTTTGAATCCTCCACGGCTTACAAAGGGCATCGTCTCTCCAACAACCCGAAGCACCGTTTCCTCTGGCATCATGGTTCCGGCTTTATCCACCTTTTCATCACCGGCAAATACAATCCCTGCCATTATCAAAGCCTTGGCTTTCTCTCTGCTTGGCGCCAATCCTTGCTCCACCATGAGAATATCCAGTCTTTTTTTCATGTTTCCAATTCCTCTCGCAATATTGTCTGAATGGATTCCGCGTCAAGCTGCCACTGCTTTAGCAAGTCCTCTACTTTTCCTTGCTTGATAAATCCTGACGGCAATGTCTTTGCCTTGAATTCACCACGGTAACCTCTTTCCATCAATGCAAAGCAAAGCTGCTCACTGATGGAGCCGGTTTTCTCCGCTTCTTCAAAAAACAGAATTTTAGAATACTGCATCAATTCCGAAATCAGTTTTTCCGAAAGCGGCAAAACTTTATGAAGCTGATACACAGACGGTTTCTGCTCCAGATTGCCAGCTGCTTGAAATAAGTGATGAAAAATCCGTCCATAGGAGATGGCAGCAATTTTACCATCTTTATTCCAATTGGAGTAGTCATTCGATGGGTTAGAGCCTTGAATTTTTTTCTGGGGTTCAGAACCTTTCGGATAACGAACAACCGTAACTCCAGGCGTTTGATATATAGCACGGCGAAGCAACACTTCCAGTTCCTTGTAAGTGGTAGGAGCATACACCGTGACACCCGGTATACTGGAAAGAAACGCAATATCATAGATTCCCTGATGAGTTTCCCCGTCATCTCCCACCAACCCGGCGCGATCCACTGCAAGGACAATATGCAGCTGATCAATTGCAGCGTCATGGAGGAGCTGATCGTAGGCACGTTGTAAAAAAGTAGAATAAACAGCAAAAACAGGCAACATTCCTTTGGACGCAAGCCCGGCACAAAAGGTAACAGCATGTTGTTCTGCAATCCCTACATCAAAAAAGCGGTTTTTATGCTCCTGCGCAAAGAGAGAAAGCCCAGTTCCTTCCCGCATAGCAGCTGTTACCACACAAATCCGTTCGTCCGTATCCGCGATTCGGGTGAGAAGATTTCCAAATGTAACAGAAAAGCTGTCCGCAGCCGCTACATCTGGGTTGCCAGTTTCTACATCAAACCGACTCACGCCATGATATGCCATTGGATTTTTCTCCGCATATTCATATCCTTTTCCTTTGATCGTCTCCACATGTACAAAAGCCGGTTTATGAAGTTCTCTGGCCCGGCGCAGCGTTTGTTCCAATTTTGGAAGGTCGTGCCCGTCCACCGGTCCGAAATACGCAAAACCAAGTTCTTCAAAAAAAGTGGAATGATAGAGCAAAAATTTTAAAAGGGATTTGGATGTTCGGAGCCATTCTTTGATCCGGACTCCGAAAAAAGGAAGATGATCCAGCAACTTTTCTGTCTGTTCTTTCAGTCGCAGATAGGATGGTTTTGAACGAATGACGCTTAGATACCGTGCAAAGGCACCAACGTTTTTGCTGATAGACATGGAATTATGGTTTAAAACGATCACAAGGTTATTTTTACTCCGGCCCGCGTTGTTCAAAGCCTCATATGCCATACCACCTGTAAAAGCACCGTCCCCAATCACAGCCACCGAAAAAAGCCCGTTATTTTTCATGTGATTGACACAGGAAACCGCATATGCGGCAGAAATAGAGGTAGAACTGTGTCCTACTGTAAAAGCATCATAAATACTTTCAGACGGTTTTGGAAATCCGGAAATCCCGCCAGGTTGCCGGAGAGTGTCAAACTGCTCCCTGCGGCCAGTGATTATTTTATGGGTATAACATTGATGTCCCACATCCCAAATCAGAGTGTCTTCTGGCGTGTGAAATACCCGATGCAATGCCAGGGTGAGTTCAACCGTTCCCAGATTAGAGGCAAGATGCCCACCGGTTTTCGAAACATTCTCTACCAGAAAATGACGAATTTCGGTACAAAGCGCTTCGAGTTGAGAATAATCCATTCCCCGAATGTCTGCAGGAGTATTGATCCGGCTTAAAATCGGATACTGTTCCATATTTTCAACACCTCACGAAAGCGGCATTAAAAATGCAATCACAATTCCTAAAACAGCTCCTGCAAACACCTCTACCGGTGTATGGCCTAAGAACTCTTTTAATGTGCGCTGCGCACCTTCCCAATCCTTCTCCTGCATCAGCTGGTTTAGTACCTTTGCCTGTTCTCCGGCTGCCCTTCGGACACCCGTTGCATCGTACATCACAATACAGGCAATCATAAACGCAATGGCAAAGATAGCGGAATCTGGTCCGCAGGTGCGTCCTACTGCAACGACCAATCCACAGACAGTCGAACTGTGAGAACTGGGCATGCCGCCTGCCCCCACCATCCGTTCAAAACTGAAACGACGGTTCTTGATTGCATAAAACAAAACTTTCAAAAGCTGGGCAACAAGCCAGCAAAGCAGCGCTGTTTCCAAAACACGGTTGTTTGCCAGCTTCGTTAAAAACTCCATTCGTTATCCCAAACCTTTCCGGCAAATTGCCGCTAATATTTTCTGACCAGCAGTTCTCTGGTCAATTCAGTTAGTGATTCACTATCTGGATATGCCTGGATGATAGTCAAAGCCTTTTGGGTATATTGCGCAGCCATCTCCCTTGATTTTTCCATACCATATACTGTAACAAAGGTATGTTTTCCATTAGCCGCGTCACTGCCAACCGGTTTCCCGAGCAGTGTTTCATCCCCGGACACATCCAGAATATCATCAATAATCTGAAAAGCAAGCCCTAAATAAAGCCCATATTCCCGGGCATCTTCCAGCAGTTTATCATTGCTGTTTCCTGCAATCACTCCCAGCATACAGGCTGCCTGAATTAATGCTCCAGTTTTTAATTCATATGTCCTGTTAAGAATTTCGGCAGAAGGAGCTTCTGTTTCATTCTGCAAGTCCATCACTTGTCCGCCGACCATTCCATTAATACCAGAACATTTTGCCAGAACACAAACCGCTTTGGCGATCTGCTCTGGGGAAAGCGGTGCATCTGTCAGTGTTTCAAATGCACGTGTCAGCAGTGCATCGCCGGCTAGTAGAGCGGTTGCCTCATCGAACTGTTTGTGGCAGGAGGGACGTCCACGCCGAAAATCATCATTATCCATACAGGGGAGATCATCGTGAATCAGAGAATAGGTGTGAATCATCTCCACGGCACAGGCAAACGCCATGGCTTTTTGTGGATCTCCGCTGGCCAGTTTGCAAAATTCCAGTACAAAAGTCGGCCGCAGACGTTTCCCGCCTGCTTCCGCACTGTAAGCCATAGCTTCCGCAGCACGACGATAAGCAGTCTGAGGCGGAGCCAGATATTGATGAAGCGCTGCTTCAATTTCCGGAATCCAGTTATTCCGCATCCTGTTCTACCTCCTCGGTTTGCTGCGGCTTGAGCTCCCGAATTCGCAGCTCGGCCTTTTTCAGTTCTTCCTCACAGAAGGAAGAAAGGGCAATCCCCTCTTCATAAAGTTTCAAGGATTTTTCTAATGGAAGATTCCCGCTTTCCAGCTGAGTGACAACCGCTGAAAGCTTTTCCACTGCCTTTTCAAAAGTTAAAGTGCTCATTTTGTATTCCTTTCCATTGTGACAGACTCTACAATAGCTTCTGCCTGTCCGTCTGAAAGTTGGATGGTAATTCGTTCCCCCGACACAAGTTTTTCGGCTGAACTGATCACTTTCCCATCAGAAAATACAGCTGCATAGCCGCGCAGCAAAACTTTGAGCGGGCTGAGCGCTTCAAGTGCCGCTTCCTTCTGGCGCAAAATTGCACGAGGACGTTCAGTCAGGTATTTTCCCTGCTGTTCCAATCTTTTCTCGAGCTGATGATGGGTATCTTTCCAAGCTGCAATGCGGTTTTGAGGAGAATTTTTTTCCAGAATCAGCCGCACACGGTTTTGCTGTTCTGCTGCAATATGCAGTTTGTTCTCCAAAGCTTTGTGCATCCTTTTTTGGGTGTTTTCCAACATCGATATAAGTGTCTGTTTGTCCGGCACTGCAAGCTCCGCCGCCGCGGATGGCGTAGGTGCCCGCAGGTCAGCAACATAATCCGCGATGGTAACATCCACTTCATGCCCAACAGCAGAAATGACCGGCACTTCAGAAGCATAAATAGCACGCGCTACTCGTTCGTCGTTAAAAGCCCACAGATCTTCGAGTGAACCTCCTCCGCGTCCGACAATCAGAATATCCAGTCCAATCATTTGTGCTGCCGCAATTCCCGCACAAATGGATTCCGGCGCGCCTTCTCCCTGCACCAACGCCGGAATAACAATCAACTCCGCTACCGGATATCGTCTGCTGATAATCTGACGGATATCCTGCAAGGCCGCTCCATTTTTGGATGTTACTACCCCGATTTTTCGTGGTAGCGGTGGCAGTGGCCGTTTGTGCGCCGCGTCAAAAAGCCCTTCCCGTTCCAGTTTTTGTCGGAGCTGCTCAAATGCAAGGTACAGCGCACCGATTCCATCCGGCTGCATGTCTGTGCAATTTATCTGGCAGATACCGTCCCGCTCAAAAAGCTGCACGCTGCCGAACAGGATCACATTCATGCCGTTTTGCGGCAAAAAACGAAGATGACGGGCATTCCACTGAAACATGATAGCCCGAATCGAAGCCTTTTCATCCTTCAATGTAAAATAAAAATGCCCTGTTTTCATATGGTGGGTGAAATTGGAGATTTCACCGCGGATAAAGATGCTTGTCAGCATCACATCATCCTCTAATTTTTGGTGAAGCAGGTGGTTAATCTCGGAAACTGTACAGATCTGATTCATAACTGACCGCCTTTCTCAAAGACGACCGAAGTGAGTACCGCAATACCGGCGGCATTGTCGGATGAAAACTGCGGGTCGGCAAAAACACCGTTCCAATCTGCTTCCATCTCCCTGCGAATCACACTACTCGCCATCACACCGCCTGCATAAAGGAGTGGAAGCTTTCCGTATTCCCGGCAGAGTGCGTCTGTCATCCCGGCTAATGCTGCCCGGATGGATTCCAGGCAATATCGTGCAATAAACGCTGCCGGTTTTCCCTCCCGGAGAAAAGCAGCACATTTGTTTTCTATACCAGAAAGGGAACAATCCGTTCCCCGTAACACTGGCTTTACTTTAACAGGATCTGTCCAGCTTTCTGCAAGCGCAGAAAGCTGCGGCCCACATGGGAACGAAAGCCCCAGCATCAGACCGACACGGTCGACTGCCTGTCCGGCTTTCAGATCAAGCGATCCGCCTACATGACGAATCGTAAAAATCGGATCGTCCGGCGTTACTAACAGTGCATCCGTCGTTCCTCCCGAAAGATGAAAAGCCAGAAATGGCTGATTCATCCATTCCAGTTTCCCGGCACTGTAAAGCGCCGCCGCTACATGCCCCTCCTGATGGGAAAACCGGTAAAGTGGAATACCGCTTGCAGCAGAATATACCCGCATCACAGTTTCTCCCACAAGAAAGCAGGGCATGTAAGAGCCCTCTTCCCTTCTGGGAAAAGCAGAAACACCTGCTGCCGCAAAACTACCGGTTTCTTCTATTTGAAAGAGATCCTCCGTGATGGTGCCAAGCTGCTTGATATGCGCAAAAACCGCATCGCTCTGCCGCAGACCCAATGCGCCGGGCGCAGTGGGAAGCAGACGCTTTTCCATCTGGATTTCACCGGTTTCAGCGTCATAAACGGCAGCGGATGTGGTATAGTTGCTGGTATCTATTCCAAAAAATCTCATGCTTTGGACCGGCTCCGAACGATGTTGCCCAATACGCCGTTAATGAAAGAAACATCATCCTCATGCGCAAAAGTTGTAGCGAGTTTGACACATTCACTGACAATGATGTCTGCTTCCACATCGTTGGTAAAAATATATTCATATACACCAAGGCGAAGAATCGCAAGACTAACGCGAGAAATACGGTCTTTGGTCCACTTTTTTAAATTCGGTTCAATGATGGCATCGATCTCCTGCTCATGTTGCAAAACGCCGCGGAACATGGCTTCCACCTGGTCAGTAACTTCCATATCCTCACATTCGCGAGCAATGCTGATAATTTCTTCAGCAGATTCATCATTGAACAATTTTTCAAAAATCAAAATGAAAGCATTTTCTCTCATCTGATGTCGGCTGATTTTTTTCATGTTCTCCTCCGGGAATTAGGCAGTTTCTTTTTTTCGAATATCCGCAATCAGCACATTGACTCTGCTGACTGCAATCCCTGTCATATCCTGTATAGTGTCTTTTACACGGGCTTGGATCTGTTGGGCAACATCTTTCAACCGGTAACCATAACAGAGGTTTACAGCAACATTTACCACAGCGACTTCTGCATTGAGTGTAATTTCAATCGGTGCGGCCATCGGAGTTTTCCAACCAGAATTCGTAGCTGTACGGCTTACAAGGGAATGTACACCCTCCGTTTCGCTGAGGACATTCCGGACAATCGTCCGCAAAACATCCACCGAAATTTTAACGCTGCCACTCGTTGTATTTTTTTGTTCCATCTATCAAAACCCTCCTTCTGGTATACAGAGTATCATAAGATTCCCTATGCAGGGACAAAATACTTCATTTTCATTATACCATATTTTTGCAAAGAAACAACCGTTTTTTGAAAAAAAGAGAATATTACGGAAAAAAATACCGCCCGCAGTGCAAACTGCGGACGGATTTTTCCAAACCAGGTTATTGTACCTCCCCAACTGTAACATTTTCTACTAGAACATCCGTTTCTTCCAAAATTATATTTTTGATCTGTGCCGCTTCCTCAGCACTTAATCCTTCTGTTTGGACGACAACTTTTACACTATCGTCACTAACGATCGCAAGGCAATCTGCAAAACCTTTTGCTTTTACCAAAGTTTCAATATTTGCTTCACTTTCCATTTGACGAGAAACTTCCAGTGCTTTTGCGGTGGCAAGTTCCTTTTCTTCATCGCTTAAATCCGCATTTTCCAAAGTGGAAGCCAGTGTTTCCACTGCTTCATCCCGGTTTTTCTGACGTTCCAGCCTAGCTTCCGCAAAATATTCCGCTGCGGTAGAATCGGTAGAAGCTCCTGTCAACTGGGCTTCCCCATATGTTTCGGGCGAAGTTCCTTCGGATACTCCCGCCGCAGTCGTGATGTCATACGGCTGGCCGGTTTGGGAAAGTGTATAGTTCAGGTAGATAGCGGCGCCAAGCACCAGGACCAGCGATGCCAGAACAATTTGTTTTTTTCCTAAAATCATATGAAGCTTCATGGTTCGTTCCTCCTATGCCAATTTTGTAATACAAACTTTAGCGGAACTGATGGCGAGCGCCGTCGTGACGATTTCAGTGATGCGCGCAGCCGTAAGGGAATTGTCACCCCCTTCACACACCACCACCACACCCCGGATTACCGGTTCCATCTGGGTTCTGACCAAAGCGGTTCTGCCGTCCGGTCCGTCCACCAGGACATAGCTTTCTTCACGGGTTTCGTGTTCGGAAATATCCCCGGAAGTCGACTGGGTGTTGTCCAGACTTGTGCGTTCCTCCCGGACAAATAAGGTTTCTCCGCTGTTTTGCAACGTGACCATTACTCTTGTTTTTCCGGCGCCGTTTACCTCAGAGATCAGATCTGTGAGCTGTTCTTCCAACTGGGACGCATATGCAGAGGCAGAAAATTCTTCCTGTGGCTGTTCATTTTCTTTCGGTTTTCCGCTGAATTGGGAAAGGAAAATCAGCAGAATCCCTATTATGCCTGCTGCGACGAGATATTTGGCTCGTTTTTGTGGATTTTTCCAGTTTTCCCGCAGCTTAGAAACAGAGAAAAACATTTTATCCATTTTTTTCCCCTCCTGTCTGCTGCGATATACTGATTTCCGGCTCCACACCCAGTGTTTCCTGGATCAAATCTTCTGCTTTTTGCGCCATATCCGCCGATTCCGGAGGCAGTGTGATCCGGATGTTACTAATATCTATGCGCTGTTCGTCCACAATATGTGCTTCTGCGGTAATCTTTTCTGTTTGAATATTGTTTTCATCCAAAATATTTTTGCTTTCCTTCTCCAAATTATCGCAAAAGGTTTCCAAAAGCTGTGTTTGCGCCAAATCGGAAAGCTGGTCGGCAGATTGCGGACTAAATGCTGTGACACTGGTCCATTGTGAAAAATCCAACTCTCCGCCCAAAAATGGCAAAACCAAGCAAAGGAGTAAAAAGAGCCTCACCACAAATTTGGCAAAACGGTTCCAGCTTTCTCCCGGCATCAACATAGAGAGCATGCCGGTTACCGTAAAGGTAATACAGAGTGAAACAGCGGTATTCCGCAATGTGTCCAAAATGATTCCCCCTTTATTGTGGTGTTCCCATCCACAACAGAATAGCTGAGGAGGACAAGATCATCATTCCGTAGCAGAGAATCAAGCCCCCCAAAACAGAAAGTGCAGCGGACACCGAACGAATCACACCGGCTGCGCGGCCTTCTCCCAGCGTATCCCCAACAGCCGCTGCTATGGAAAGAGCCAGCATGGAAGCGCCGATTTGAGCTAGTATCGGAACAAAACTTGCAGCCATCACAATTACTCCAAAGATTCCCACCGCGCTTTTCACCATTCCAAGACACCCGAACAGCGAACTGTATGCATCGCTGAGCGCACCGCCCACAACCGGTACAGCTGAGCTGATGACAAATTTAACTGCGCGGTTGCTGACGGTGTCCGCAGCGCCTGTCGTCAGGCTTTGAAGTGTCAGCAACGCCACGAATACGGTCAGACAGAGTCCCAAAACCCACCCTGCCAGGCTACGTGCCGCCTGGGCGATGCCCCGGATATCGATTCCGTCGGTAACTGCTCCAATCGTACAAATCGCCAGGAAAATCCCAATGAGCGGAACAATCAGGCTATCCGCCAGCCGGGCAAAAATCTGTGCTGCCGCAAATGTGATCGACTGATAGGCAGCAGCCGAAGCAGGACGCCCTGACACGGCGATCACTCCGGTAAACACCGGGATAAAGCTCAGCATAAAGTTGGAAAGAGAATCGATTGTTTGGGAAACGCTGCGGATAAGTGGAATCACGGAGGAAGTCAGCGCTGCTGAGACACAAAGCGTTCCGGCTGTTGTAAAGGCTGCAGAAGTTGTATTTTGTTCCAATCCACCTGAAAATGCCCGCAGCATGGCGGATAAAAGCAGGATGCCGCACAATGTGCCAAGCAGGCAAAGCGGTGCTTTGATCTTATCCAGAAATGTATTGCCGATCCAGGATAAAACTGCCTGCAAGCTCCATCCGGTAAGATCGCCGCGGCTGAGGGACGGATCAGAGAGAATATCTTTCCCCTCATCCGGTATAAGCGGCGCCAGTTCTGCCAAGCCGCTTTCCGCCAGCTGTTCTTCGGTTTGTTGATCCAGTTCCGCTGCCTGTACAGTCAATGGAAACAGAGAAAACAGGAAAAGCAGGCAGGTCAGCATGGTTACAACCTTTTTTTTCATAATTTCCTTCCTTTACAGATGAACCAATGTCAGCGCATATTGTAAAAGCTGCTCAAACAGGGGAAGGCAAAGCAGTAGTACCAACATTTTCCCGGCCAGTTCGATTTTGGATGCAATGGCGGTTTGTCCAGCTTCCCGGCAAATCTGCCCAGCAATTTCGCTCAGATAACAGACACCCAAACATTTGAGAAGAATCTGCAATGCTTCCGGAGAATACCCTGCGTCCTCCATCATTCTCTGAATAGAGTGAAGGGCTGGTATAATTCCGGCTAAAATCCAACTGAGCAGTAATCCAGCCGCCGCAAGAGAGATCAGCATGGCGTACTCCGGTTTATATTGTCGAAGCAGAACTGCTGCCGCTGCTGCGACCAGTCCGGCGCCTGCGATTGCGATCAGGTCCAATCCGACACCTCCGTTCACCAAAGGCCAAACAGTTGCTTAATGGTGTCAAACAAGGTACTGATCTGGGTAATGACCATCATCAATACGACAATCAAGCCAGCTAGTGTTGTCATCATTGCCTGTTCTTCCCGGCCGGAACGGATCAGAACCTGGTTTAGGACTGCTACAATTATTCCAATGGCGGCTATTTTAAAAATCAGATCGACATCCATTTTCTGCCCGTCCTTCCTGTTATGCTGCCAAAACTGCCAGAAGCGCCGCCGCAAGCAGCCCAAGCCCACGGTAAAGCTTTCCCTCCGCCTGCGCTTTTGCTTCTGCGATCCGGATCATTTCCTCCGTTTTTTCCTGAAGCAGGACTAGGGACGCCGTCTGACTCTCCCAGTCCGATGTACCGATGATGCCGCCGGCTGCGCAAAGCAGTTCGACTGCCCCCGGACACTCGGAAAGATCTTTTTGTCCGGAAACCGCCTGTTTCCAGACTTCCGCAGGAGATTCCCTGCCATCAAAACGCTGGGAGGCTTCTTTCAAGAATGTAAGCGAAAAAAAATCCGGATCTTCTGCTAACTCACGGAAAAGCTGTGCCGTAGGCAAGTGCCGAACGGTCAGTTCCCGCTCCATCCGCACCAAAAGCAGACGAATCCGGTTGAGCAGTTCTGCCCGCTTCCGCAACCGCTGTCCCATCAGGATTCCAGCTAAAATCATGGCAATTCCGCCGATTAGAATACCTACCCATTTCATATTTCATTCTCTCCTATCCGGATAATTTTCGCCACGGTTCCTGGTGGTTCTCTTTGCAGCAGCACAGCATATTCAAAAACCTGTTCCCGAAACAGCGGTTTTAGCGCAGGACGTCCGACAAGCTGCCGCAAGGATTCTCCATGTGCCGCCGCAAGCAGAGGCACGCCAGCATTCAAACTTTCCAGCGCTGCGTCGGTTTCGGGCTGCGAACCGATTTCATCGCAGACAATCAACTGCGGTGACAAGGTGCGGAGAGCAATCTCCATTCCAGTGCCTTTCGGATACCCGCTCAAAAGGTCGGTGCAGGGACCAATGTCCAGCCCTGCTTCCCGCAAGTCGCAGCCGCCGCCCAACTCTCCCCGTTCATCTACCGCCGCAATCTGAACGCCTTTTTCCGAAAGACGCCGAACCAGATCGCGCAGAATCGTTGTTTTTCCGGAACAGGGCGGCCCTGCAATCAAAACCGACGGAATCCTGTCGCTGTATAGCTGCTCTGGAAGGTTTCCCGCGGCACCGGGGACTTCGCGCGCAATGCGGAAGTTGAGGCTTCCGGCTTCCCGCAAAGAAAGGACTTTTCCGCCCTCCGCCAGAACACTCCCAACAACTCCGACTCGGTGTCCGCCGCGCAGTGTCACATAACCGCGTGCTAGGCTTTCCGCCGCACTCTGCATCGAATATCCGCATGCCCGTTGTAAGCAGCGAGAGATCTCGTCCGAACGGATTCGCCTACCGCCCGCAAAAACACCATGCGCCACACTCCTGATAAATAAAGGCTGCCCAAGACGCAGCCGGATTTCTTGTACCGCTTTTTCTCTGTTTAAAACTGGCTGTAATTCCGACTGCATCCATGGCTCCAGACAGGAAAGCACTTCTCTATACTCGTCCATGATGTTTCACCGTCCTTTGTACCCAATCCTATGCGAACGAACGAACGGATAGAACGGATTGACAAAACCAAAAAAATATCGTATGATTATGCCATCAGGATAAAGGAGCGGATATTATGAAACTGCGTATATCGGACCATGCCGGCAATTCCGCAGAAATTTGCGACTTGGGCGCGGAATTGAAATCATTTTGTGTCAACGGATGTGAATACATTTGGCAGGGAGATGATACCCACTGGTCAGGCAGTTCTCCTTTTCTGTTCCCGATCGCAAGCAATGTCCGGGACGATACCGTTTGGATGGAAGGAAAGCCTTTTCATCTGACACAGCACGGTTTTGCCAAAAACAAATGCTGGACACCTATTTGCCAGTCAGAAGATGCTGTAACATTTTCGCTGAAAGCAGATGCGGATACACTTTCGGTATATCCGTATCATTTTGTGTTGGAAGCAGCTTATATCATCCGGGACGGCATTCTTACCATGACGATGACTGTACGCAACGAAGAACCGGAGCGGGATATGCCGTTCTGTTTTGGGACACATCCGGCTTTCTGCGTTCCGTTTGATCCGGAATCTGGGAGCGGGTTTGAGGATTACCGGATTATTCTAGAAAAGGAAGAAGAAAACAGCTGTCCGCTGTACAATAGTGAAAAGCGGCAGATCAATGTGGAAAACCGGGAGGCTTTTCTGGAACCGGATTGCCGCACCCTTTGCCTGCAATATCCGGTATTCGACCGGGTTGGAACCATTCTTTTTGACAAACTCCGTTCCCGCAGCGCTGTTTTGCTGGATACCAAAACCGGTCGGAAGCTGTCCCTTTCTTTCCCGGATTTTGAATATCTTGCTATCTGGACAGATCACGCGCCATTCATCTGCATTGAGCCTTGGCAGGGACTTTCTGCCTGCAGCGATGAAGGTGACGAAATGATTCAAAAACGAGGTGTGCAGATTCTCTCACCTGGTTCCTCAAAACAATTCCGATTGGAAATTCGGATCGAAGCTTAACCCAACTACATAGCAAAGCCCGTCAGACTGACGGGCTTTTTCGTTTGCTTTTCAGCGAAAGTTCATATACTCTTCACAAAAAGTCTTTATACTAAACAACATCAAAAACAGGAGGCAATTATGGAAGATCAACGATTTCGGCATGAATGGAAGCATGTCATAAGTCCGGCTGATTGCGCAATTCTTCGTTCCAGACTGCGTGTGCTTCTGCCTGCGGATCAAAATGGGGATTCCAACGGACGCTATTATATACGAAGTTTATATTTCGACAATCCGGAGGATAAAGTTCTCCGGGAAAAATTGGATGGTGTCAGCAATCGAGATAAATATCGGATCCGGTATTACAATCACGATCCTGGTTTTATTAAACTGGAAAAGAAGAGTAAACAGAATGGACTATGCCGGAAAGATTCTGTTCGAGTCAGTGCGGAAGAAGCCCAGAGAATTGTGCATGGAGATTGGAAATGGACGGAATCTTCCGAAAAAAGACTTCTACGGGATCTTTTTTTTGCAATGCTTTACAGTAGAATGGTTCCGAAGACGGTTGTGGATTATACAAGGGAAGCATTTGTGTATCCAGCCGGAAATGTACGAATTACACTGGATCAGCAGATCCGCACCGGTTTGGACGCAACAGATTTTCTCAATCCTCAGCTCCCCACCATACCGGCAGGTAATGACATCATTCTGGAGATAAAATATGATTCCTTTCTTCCGGATTTTATCCGGGATGCAGTGCAGTTGGACAGCCGCCGTTCTTCTGCTTTTTCCAAATATGCTGCGGCACGATATTATTGAACGGAGGATATCCCATGACATTTCAAGACATTTTTAAATCGAGTTTTCTGGAAAAAACGACTTCCTTTTCCGTATTGGATATGCTGATCGCATTAGCGCTCGCCCTGCTGATCGGTCTTTTCATATTTGTCGTGTATAAAAAAACATTCCGAGGTGTTTTATATTCCTCCGGTTTTGGCGTTTCTCTGGTGGCAATGTCGTTGATTACGACCTTTATTATTCTGGCAGTAACATCCAATGTTGTGTTGTCTCTTGGTATGGTCGGCGCACTGTCTATTGTCCGTTTTCGGGCTGCCATTAAAGAGCCGTTGGACATTGCCTATTTATTCTGGTCCATTTCAGTTGGTATTGTACTGGGGGCCGGCCTGATTCCGCTTGCGCTTTTCGGATCCGCTTTGATCGGTGTCGTTCTGATTTTCTTTTCCAACCGCCGCAGCCCGGAACGCCAGCCATACCTGCTGGTAGTGAATTGCAACAATACGGAATCGGAAAAAGCAGTTCTGAACGAACTGGATACTTCTGTAGGAAAATATCTGTTGAAATCGAAAACAGTTTCCGCTAACCATGTGGAGTTTACGCTAGAGCTCCGACTGAAAGACTCCTCCACTAATTTCGTAAGCGGAATCGCGTCTCTCCCCGGAGTAGAAAGCGCAGTCCTTGTCAGCTATAACGGGGAATATCAGTCCTAAATCGCGGAAAGGAGTTTCATATGATTACTGCCAGAAATTTGGAAAAAGTTGTAGCAATTCTGATGGCAGTGGTAATTGCGGCAGTCTGTCTGGTCATGGTATCTCCTGCTGCAAAAAAGGTATCCGCCACAGGTGTGGACTATCCCTATGCTTCTGTGTTGGGACAAGGCAATATTTTGGACCTTTCCATTCAGATTGAAGAATCCGAATGGCTGAATCTGCTGGAAAATCCATTAGAGGAAGAATATACCATCTGTAACATCACTTTGGATGGTGTATCCGTTGGCAATGTCGGCATCCGCACAAAAGGCAACACCAGCTTATCGCAGGTGGCATCCACCGACAGTGACCGCTTCAGCTTTAAACTGGAGTTTGACCATTATGTCAGCGGTCAGACATGGCTTGGTTTGGATAAACTCTGCTTAAATAACAATGTCTATGATGCAACTTTGATGAAAGAGTACCTCACATACAACTGGATGCAGCAGCTTGGTGTGGATACTCCGCTCTGCTCCTACATCAAGGTATCAGTCAATGGCGAATACTGGGGACTCTATTTGGGAGTGGAAGCAATTGAGGAATCCTATGTAACACGATGCTATGGGACAGATTACGGCAACCTTTATAAACCGGAAACAATGGAAATGGGCGGCGGAGATATTCAGGTTAATGATGATGGCAATAAAATGCGCCCAGATGATTTTGCCGGTCAGAAACCGTTTGATGATATTCAGAACGAAATAGGACCTGACGACAACAATTTACCGGCTAATCCTGATGAACAGGAGCAATCTCCCCCTGATATGCATAACGAAGCAGAGGTAGGCAACAGTGATCTGCCAGCTATTCCGGATGGGCAGGAGCAATCTCCCCCTGATATGCAAATTGGAACAGATTCTGGCCGCACAGGGATGCGCAATCCTGGTGGAATTGGCAGACAACAGAATTCCGGCGGTGCTGATCTGGTTTATACGGATGACAATCCAGAAAACTATCGCGCCCTTTTTGATAGTGCAGTTTTTGATATTTCAGAAGCAGATGAAAATCGATTGATTGCAGCTTTGAAAGAATTAAATGAGGGTACAGATCCCTCTATCGTGGTAGAAGCGGAAAAAACGTTGGCTTATTTTGCCGTCAGTGTTTTCACCGTAAATCTGGACAGCTATCTTTCCAATATGACACATAATTATTACCTATATGAAAAAGATGGCGTTTTAACCATGCTGCCCTGGGATTTCAACTTGTCTTTTGCTGGATTCCAAAGCGGAAACGCCGAGTCCGCAGTCAATTATCCCATTGATACTCCCCTTTCCGGAGTTTCCGAAGAGGAACGACCAATTCTGATGAAACTTTTGAATACAGAAGCTGGACTTTCTTACTATCATAGCTGTCTGACCAAATTAGCGGAAAACGCATTGAATGGAACCTTCTCCCAACAGATTCAATCTCTGTACAATCAGCTCGCTGAGCTTGCTGAAACAGATCCGACTGCATTTTATGATATAGATGAGGTGGAGGCGGCGGTTCAGACTCTGGAAGAGTTTGTTCAGCTCCGAGGAGAAAGTGTCATGGGGCAGCTGAATGGTACTGTGCCTTCTACAGAAGAAGAACAGCAACAGAATCCGGATCTTCTGATCGACGCTTCTACAGTTAATCTGCAAACAATGGGTTCACAAGGTGGTGATATGGGAGGCAATAAAAATCGGGAACCTGATTTTTCCGCTTCTCCGGCATCAGATACAGCAGAAAGTGCTCCAGAAATTGAAAAAATTCCCGAATTTCGGGAAGAAAATCCGTTTTCAGATGTTCAGGATTTTTCCGCAATCCAAAAGGCAATCGAAATTGTCGGAAATACCGACCTTTCGGAACTCAGTGACGAACAGAAAGAACAGCTGGATGCATTAGGCGTGGATCTGGAAATGTTGGAGCAATTCAAAAATGAAATGCAGGTACAACCCAGACAATCGAATCCATATGCAGGTTCAATACACGTCAACAGTGACATCACGCTGTCGGTTATGGGTATTATGGTATTGACAGCGGCATTTCTTTTTGTTGTTTTATTTAAAAAACATAATTTGAAAAAACATTAAAAGAGGCATCCGGTAATCAAGCCGGATGCCTTTCTGTTTAGTTTTGAGAATATTTTTTCCATTTTCCACTGCGGAAACGCAAAATATAAACCGCGGCGCGATAGATCCAATCCATCACCATTGCTACCCATACTCCAATTGCACCCCATTTTAGCATGCCGCCTAAAATCCAGCTTCCGATAATCCGGAAAAACCACATGGAAAAAATGGACTGAAACATCGAAAACTTGACATCATTGGCGGCACGCATTGCATTCGGCAGTGTAAATGCCGCTGGCCAAAGCAGAATCGCACATCCATCATGTATGTAAACCAGTATTGTTGCAAGATGTGTTGTTTCCGCTGAAAGGTTATATAACCTCAGTGATAGTGGTAATGTTAAAATTACACCCATACATACAAGTCCCATAATAAGATATGTCAACTTCATCAATTTTTTGGTAAAGTGAATTGCCTGTGGGTAATCCCCAGCTCCCACACATTGCCCGACAACAGTTATAATTGCCAGATTCATTGCTTGCCCGGGAATGCAACCAAATGCGTCCAGATTATTCGCCACTGCATTAGCGGCGATTTGTACCGTACCAAAACCGGAAATAATAGAAACAACCAAGACTCTTCCCAACTGGAACATACTGTTTTCCAAAGCGCTGGGAATACCAATGTATAGGATCTTTTTTATCATTTCCAAACGAAGTTGCAACATATCACGAAAAGAAATAGATATCATCTGCTTTTTACGGCTCAGCAGCCAAAACATTACAATCGCAGCCAGGATACGCGAAATCAACGATGGAAGCGCGACACCGGCAACCTCCATGTGAAATCCATATACAAAAATCGCATTGCCGGCAATATTCAGCACATTCATACCAGCAGATACAACCATTGTAATTCTTGCTTGATTCATAGAACGGAATAATGCTGCCGCAGAATTGTAGCACGCGATAAAAGGATAGGATAATGCTGTAATCTGTAAATAAATCAGTGCACTGTTCATCACATCATCCGTAATGGAGCCAAAAAACAGGCGTAAAAGCGGCTTCTGTAATGCCAGTACAATTCCCATCACTACCACAGATATCAGAATCGTAATGGTCATCAACTGATTTGCAGAATGATTTGCTTCCTTATGTTTTCCAGCTCCAAGATATTGGGAGGATACTACCGCACCTCCAGTTGCTAATGCTGCAAAGATGTTAATAATCAACACATTAATCATATCTACAAGAGATACACCAGATACTGCAGCCTCTCCTGCAGAGGACACCATTACAACATCTGCCATTCCAACCAATACAGATAGGATTTGCTCAATAATCAATGGAAATATCAATTTTTTCAGATCTTTTTTGGAAAATAAAACTTGCTGTTCTGCCTGTTCCATTTTTGTCCCTCTTATTCTATGTAGTATTAATACAAAGCTATTTTACACTAACTAAATGAAAAAAACAACTGTTATTCCAGGAAAAAACTTGACAAAAGTCATTGTATGTATTATAATAAATAAGAATTTGATTGTGCCGCTATGGCGAAATCGGCAGACGCAAGGGACTTAAAATCCCTCGGTGGCAACACCGTACCGGTTCAAGTCCGGTTAGCGGCACCATGGCGAGTGTTCTTATAGCATTTGAAAAGCTGTAAGAACACTCGTCTTTTTTTATTGTTTTCATCCGGCGATGGTGGATGGGGCGTAGTTGACGACTACGCCCTT
>CALWNQ010000001.1 GCA_944382875.1 uncultured Clostridia bacterium | reverse complement strand
CCATATCTTCCAAAGAGAACTCAACCCGAATCTTTTTCGAGTCGACCTCGCCCTTGGAAAGCAAGACAACCGTCTCACAATGCCCTGTTCTTGGGAAGAGGTCAACCGGTTGATATTTAACCAGCCGATAGCCGCCATCCGACAAGATTTTGCAATCGCGGGCAGCCGTGGCCGGATTGCAGGAGATCATCACAACTTTTTGCGGAGCCATGGCAAAGATGGCTTCGAGCACTTGGATTCCGCAGCCTTTACGAGGTGGATCTACTAAAATAACATCGGGTTTTGTGCCGTCTGCTACCAGCTTTTTAGCGGCACCGGAAGCATCCGCACAGAAAAACTCGGCGTCCACACCATTTGCTGCGGCGTTCTGGCGGGCATTTTCCACCGCCTGCGGGACAATTTCCACCCCGGTCAGCCGGGCAATTCGGTCGGATGCCGACAGTCCAATCGAGCCGATTCCACAGTAAAGGTCAAGCAGGTGCTCTGTTCCGGCAAATTCCGCAAAATTAAATGCCAGGGTATACAGCCTTTCCGCCTGTTCCCGGTTGACCTGATAGAAGGAAGCCGGCGAAATGGAGAGCTTCCTCCCCAGAAATTCGTCGGTAATCTGCTCTTTTCCGGAAAGCAGGCGGTATTCTTTCCCCAAAATGACATTGGTTTTCTCTGGATTGACGTTTAGCCAGACGCTGACGATTTCCGGAAATCTCTGCTGTGCCGTTTCAGCCAGCTTCGTAATTTGGGGAGGAGTTTTGGAAGCTGCAACCATACAGAGCATAATTTCTCCGGTGCCGGGCGCCTGCCGCAGATAAATGTGGCGGTAGATCCCTTTTCCGGTCAGTTCATCATATGCGGAAAGATTATTTTGATTGAGAAATTCCACTACAAATCGTACAATTTCGGAAAATATAACGGGCTGCAACGGACAATCCATTGCGGGAACAATGCGATGGCTGTTCCGAGCATAGAACCCGGCTGTAATTTTTCCGTCTTTTCCGGTGCCGAGAGGGTACTGCGCTTTGTTGCGGTAATGATCCGTCCGATTAGCACTTAAAATTGGCAGCGGCTCCATGGAAAAACCGCCCAGCCGTTCAAAAGCGTCCCGCACCGACCGCTCCTTAATCTTTTCTTCCGCTTCATAAGAAATATGGCGAAATGCACAACCTCCGCATTGGCGGTAGCAGGGACAGCCGTCCGTATCTTCTGTCAGCCGATTGGGAGAAGGAGTAAGTACCTTGTCCAATATTCCGAATCCGTAGTGTTTGAGCACCTTGACCGCTTTGAAACGCACACGATCGCCCGGAGCTGTCATTGGGACAAAAACAGCAAATCCATCCATGCGGGCAATGCCGCTTCCCTCCAGTGTGATTCCTTCTATCTCTGCTTCATAAAATTCATTTTTTTGTATCATGTCTTTCTCCATAAAATAAGCCCTGCGGAGGTCCTGCAATTCAGGGCGCTCCCCGCAGGGCTGCTCTTTTACCAAAATGTCATTCAATTACCGGTGCATTGCCGGGGGTTGTGCCGCCGCCGTCACCCGAATCTTCTGGAGTTTCGTGCGGGTAGTCACAGACATCCGGCTTTGCATTTTCTTTGTAGTATCCCGTTTCGGTTTTGGTGCAGTTGGGACCTACGGCCATACCGGATTCGGTGCAGAATTCGATGGCAACAATATCTTCGCTCAGTGTAAACTTCTTGGGTTCCAAGCCGGCGTGAACGTCATCCATAATATTTTTCCATACCTTATCGGGAGCGTACAACTGGCTCTCAGGCAGTTCTGCCGGGGTATCATATCCGGTCCAGAAGCCGCCGATATAATACGGTGTCAGACCCACAAACAGACGGTCATAGTAGTTTTGGGAAGTACCGGTTTTGCCGATGACCTCCATAGCGCCCATGTCAGCCCGGTAACCGGTTCCCTGTTCGCCGATGACAACCTGTCGCAGCAGACGGTTCATAATTGAGGCAGTATCTTCCGAAATAGCACGATTTTTATTGGAACGATTATCGTATACGATATTGCCGTTGGTATCTTCCATCACCGAATAGGTGGCTGGTTCATAGTAGTAACCGCCGTTTCCAAAAGGCGCGTAGGCTGCGGTAAGCTCATCCAGATACAAGCCGTTAGTAGTGGAACCGAGTGACAGAGAAGGACCGTAGTCGTTGCCATCGGTTACCAGGGTGGTAATCCCAAGCTTTTTCTGCATAAATTCCACCGAACGCTGGGTTGTGAGTGTCTGGATAATCTTCATGGGAATGGTATTGAGCGATTTGCGCAGTGCATATACCACCGTTACATCGCCTTCGTACTTGCCGCTGAAGTTGGAAGGATAGGGTTTGCCGTTGTTTTCCATTACTGGGCCATCCACCAATACGGTTGACCAGTTGATGAGGTCATATTCCAGTGCTGGCGCATAAACTGCAATCGGCTTGATTGCAGAACCGGGGGAACGTCCCGCCTGGGTGGCACGGTTAAAGGTACGGCTGCTGGTTTTTTCCCCTTTTCCACCTACAAGCGCCTTGATATTTCCTTCATAGTCCATCAGGACAAAGGCAGCTTCCGGCAGTTCTCCGTTGCCGTTTTCGGAGAGCTGGTTGGGGGAGAAGGTCTGCCAGTCAAGGAACTTCTCCTCTACAATTTGCTGGAGATTGGTGTCGACATTCATATAAATCCGGTAACCGCCGCGTTTGAGCATATCGGTTGCGTGGTCACGGGACCAATTATTCTCGGCCATTAAGTCAGCAATAACCTCTTCAATGCAGGCGTCGGTATAATAAGAGGTAATTCCCTGTGCGGACTGACCGCTTTGAGCAGAATCATCAATTTGAGAATTATCCTTACTAACCGTTTCTACCGGAGTGTTGACATATTCTTGATATTCTTGCTCACTGACCACACCTTCGTCCCGCATGACGGCAAGTGTATAGGTATCCCGGCGTTTTTTATTTTCTTCGGGGTGAAGATCGGGGCGGTAATAATTGGGAGCAGGTGTCATGGCAGCAAGCGAAGCTGCCTGCGGAACGGTCAGTTCCCACACGTGGCAGCCAAAATATGCCTGCGATGCCGCCTCGACGCCGCGATTATTTCCACCCATGAAGACGATATTCAGATATACTTCCAGGATCTCATCCTTTGTATAATCCCGTTCCAACTGAATTGCCCGGAAAATTTCCCGGATTTTTCGCACAGGAGTAACATCGTCATCCAACGAAACGTTTTTGATTACCTGTTGGGTGATGGTGGAACCTCCCTGCCCGTATCCATCCAACCGAAGCAGATACTTGACTGTGACGGACGCAGTACGGAACCAGTCCACGCCGTCGTGTTCATAAAAGCGTTTGTCCTCACTGTAAACAAAAGCGTCCTGTACATATTGCGGGATCTGGTCGAGAGATACCTCAATATGGTTTTCGTCGGCACTCATCCGGTAGACTTCTTCATATTGCCCTTCGGTGTTGGGAGCGTAAAAGATTGTGGTCTGTGCAAGGGAAACGTTGTCCAGGTTGATGCCGGCGTCGGTTTCCATAAAGTTCATGACATAGATGGTAATCGCTGTAACAACGACGCATCCGGTGATGACGCCGATTAAAAACAGGGTAATCAAAAGCCTTGCGATATGGCTCATTACGTTCTGTACTGCAGTCCAGAACGGCGCTGCCCGTTTGCGCTTTCTTGTCGAATTTTTTGCAGGCAAGGAATCCGCCTCCTTTTGGGTCATCTGATTCCCTTTTCGGGAAAAAGTTTTCGCTATTCTTTATAGTATACCATATTTTTTGATTCTTGTTAAGGTTTTGCAGGCATTTCCGTATATTTTTTCTAAATTGACACAAAATACCAGCAGAAAGGAGTGCTTGCTATGAACCGGAAGTCGATTATTACTCTATCTGTGGTTGCTGCCGGTATGGTAGTATCCGCAATAATTTTGTTGTTTGCCTTCTCGATTCGGGTGCCGGAGGAACCTTCGGCAGCTGCGCCGATGTACAGCATTCGGGAATATCAGGGGCAGCTGGCCATTTTTGAACAGGGGCAGGAAACGCCGCTCCGTATTATTGATATGGATATTGCATTGCTGCCGCTCTACGATCAGGCGCTCTTGCAGTCGGGGATTGACGCTGCGGATGAACAGGAACTTCGACGTCTGTTGGAAGATTACACTTCGTAAAAGTAAACGGTATTTATACAAATCGTCACTCGGAATACACCCGGATGACGGATGAAATCTTCCGAATGACTGACATTCCGGAAAAAACAGCCAGCGAATCCCGGAAATTCCTTTCCTGTACCAGATCGGTGATGACCACAATTTCGGCGGTGTCAACAGTGCGCGCTTTCTGGATCACCTGTGCAATGCTGACGCCGTTATTGCCCAAAACGCTGGCCACATTGGCAAGAACACCCGGACGGTCCTCCACCTGCATCCGCAGGAAAAAGCGGTTTTCGGTGTCTTCGATCCGTTTGACCGGAATGTGTTTGTAGCAGGTGCAGCCGATCCGGCCGGTGCAGCCGCAGCGGATGTTGCGAACCGCTTCGATCACGTCGCCCATTACAGCGCTTGCGGTCGGGAGCTCTCCAGCGCCGCGCCCGCGGAACATCACATCGTCCACTGCGTCGCCGTGGACAAATACGGCGTTAAAAGAATCGTGCACCGTCGCCAGCGGATGGTCAAGCGGCAATAGCATCGGATGGACACGCACTTCGATGCCGGAGGGGGTGCAGCGGGCAAGCGCCAGCAGCTTGATGCAGCAGCCGAGCTCTTCGGCATAGGCGATGTCCTTGGCCGAAATACCGGAAATCCCCTGGGTGTAAACATCCGAGAAAACAACGCGCGAATTAAAACCGATCGACGCCATAATGGCGATTTTGCGGGCAGCGTCATATCCCTCAATGTCGGAGGTGGGATCCGCTTCGGCATAGCCCAGATCCTGCGCTTTGCGGAGCGCTTCCTCAAAATCCATCCCGTCCCGGCTCATTCGGGTGAGAATGTAGTTGGTGGTGCCGTTGACAATCCCCATGATTTCGGTGATGTAGTTGCCAGCCAGGCACTGTTTGAGCGGGCGGATGATCGGGATACCGCCTGCAACCGCCGCTTCAAACAAAAGGTCGCAGCCGTTTTGTTCCGCAGCGGCAAAAAGCTCGGCACCGTGTTCGGCCATCAGGTCTTTGTTGGCGGTGACCACGCTTTTTCCGGCGGCAAGTGCTTCCAGAATCCGAGTGCGTGCTGGTTCGATTCCGCCCGTCACTTCGATGATAATGCGGATTTCAGGATCGGATACAATTTCCTCCCATTTGTTGGTAAACAGTTCAGCAGGTGCCCCACGGCGCGGGCGGGAGAGATCCCGCACCAGAATGCGGCTGACAACAGGACAAAGGCCGGTTTTATAAGGAAACTCATGCTGCTGACGCTGAAACAGTTTATATACGCCGCTGCCCACTATGCCAAAGCCAAGCAGCGCCACCTTGATTTCAGGACAATGTTCCATGGTTTGATATTCCTTTCGGTTGATAGTCTATGATAAACCCTCTTGCGGAGGGGAATTTTCAACACAAAGAACGGCTGCCGCCTGCCGGGGGCAGCCGTTACCGCTATTATAGCACACTCTTTTCAAAAATACATCTGTTTTTCCGGAACAAACCGTAACTTCATCAAAAATTTAAGCATTATTAAGATTTAAAGCTTTAGCAGGATTTCCTCATGGAGCGCGTCGCGCACCTTACCAAAATCGCCGTCTTCAGGGCACTGGACCGCTACCACCAGTCCGGATTTAGGCAGAACCGTTGTGATCTGGCCGTAGGCGCCGTCCGCCCGGTAGGCGTCCGGATAGGGGGACATCCAGAACTGGTAGCCGTACCCGACGCTCCAGATGCTGTCTGCGGGGGTGTCGATCTGTTTGCGGCTGGATTCGCGGATCCAGGCGGGATCCAGAAGCTGACGGCCTTGCCACTTCCCGTCTGCAAGCCAGAGCTGTCCCAACTTCATCATTTCGGTCAGCCGCATCACCATGCCTCCTCCTCCAATGGCGTGCCCCTGCGGGTCGTGCTCCCACATCGGGAAGCCCTGCCCCAGCGGGGAGAAAATCTTTTCATACAGATACTGCGCAAGCCGCACCCCGGTTTTCTGTTCCACCATCCGGCCGGCCAGGATGCTGTCAGCCGATGAATAAACGAATTTGGAGCCCGGCTGGTCCAGCACTTTCTGAGAGAGCATGTACCGCACATAGTCGGGCATTCCGTCGCCGGCACGGCGGTTTTCGTTCATTAGATAGGCTTTCCCGAATCCGCTCGACATGGTGAGCAGGTGCCGCAGCTTGATTTCCCCAACTGCCGGATCAGCCTCCTCCGGCACCTTGTCCGGGAAACAGTCCGCCAGTTTGTCGTCCAGGCTGAGTTTGCCTTCGGAAATGGCAATGCCCACCGCCGTTGCGGTATAGGACTTGGTGTGTGAGTAAATGTTGCGGGGAATGTCGGCCGTAAACCGGTGCTCCCAGAGGAGCTTTTTCTCGTCGGCGACCGCGATCCCTTCGATTTTAAGGTTGTCCAGTTCTGCACGCCGGACAAACTGTTCCAGATATTGTTCCATCAAACCGCCTGCTTTCGTTTTTTCTTTATTATAGCACGATCTGTTTTTGGGGAAAACAGGCTGTCTCTTTTTTTGTGAAAAATGCAGAAACTATCGGCTGTTTAGAAATGAAAAATCTGCGGAATCTGGTTGACAAGCGGTGCGGGATTTGCTATACTGAATATAAATATGAATTCTTGAAAACAGCGCAGAAGGGTTTTACCAGACCAGATGCTTCTCTGCAGAGAGGATGCCGTTTTGCTGCAAGGCGTCCGGGAAGCTGGAATGGGTGCCAGCCCGGAGCTCCGCATAATCTGCGGCGGCGGTCCCCCGTTACCGGGACAGCAAGCGGCATGGGGTTTCCTGTGCAATTTGGGTGGTACCACGGAGAAATCTTCGTCCCATATTTTGGGGCGGAGTTTTTTGTTTTTCCGGGCGGCTGTTTTTGGGGCTGTAATACGAAAGGATGATTTTAACGTGAAATGGACCGGCTTAAATGAGCTGCGGGAAAAATTCCTGTCCTTCTTTGAGAGTAAAGGACACACCCGTCTGCCCAGTGCCAATCTGATTCCCCAG
The DNA here is from genome assembly GCA_944382875.1 of uncultured Clostridia bacterium. Taxonomy (GTDB): domain Bacteria; phylum Bacillota; class Clostridia; order Oscillospirales; family Ruminococcaceae; genus Merdivicinus. The sequence continues at coordinate 292,712 of CALWNQ010000001.1, read as the reverse complement.
GGCGATAAAAGCCTGCTGCTCATCAACTCCGGCATGGCGCCGCTGAAAAAATACTTTTTGGGGCAGGCAACTCCCCCAAATACCCGGGTAACCACCTGCCAGAAATGTATCCGCACCCCCGATATCGAGCGTGTGGGCAAAACCGCCCGCCACGGCACCTACTTTGAGATGCTGGGAAACTTCTCTTTCGGCGATTACTTCAAGCATGAGGCTACCAAATGGGCTTGGGAGTTTATTACCGAGGTTTTGGAACTGCCGGTAGACCGTTTGTGGGTGACCATTTATCTCGATGACGATGAAGCGTTTGACATCTGGACTAAGGAAGTGGGAGTAGATCCCAACCGTATTGTCCGCCTCGGCAAGGAGGACAACTTCTGGGAGCACGGTTCCGGCCCCTGCGGACCTTGCTCCGAGATTTACTTCGACCGCGGCCCCGAATATGGCTGTGGCAAGCCCACTTGCGGCGTCGGCTGTGACTGCGACCGTTATGTGGAATTCTGGAACCTGGTATTTTCCCAGTTTGATTCGGACGGCAACGGCCATTATGAACGGATGCCTAAGCCCAATATCGACACTGGGATGGGCCTGGAACGTCTGGCTTGCATTATGCAGGGTGTGGACAACCTCTTTGAGGTGGACACCGTTCAGAATATTATGAAAAAGATTTCCGAGATCGCCCATGTGGCGTATAAGGAAAATGATCGCACTGATGTTTCCCTGCGCGTGATTACCGACCATATCCGCTCTACTACCTTTATGATTGGCGACGGCGTTTCGCCCTCTAACTCCGGACGCGGCTATGTCCTTCGCCGACTGCTTCGTCGGGCTGCCCGCCACGGCAGATTGCTGGGCATCACCGAGCCGTTCCTGTATCAGGTTGTGGACACGGTTGCCCATGAAAACCTTTCCGCTTACCCGGAACTGACCGAAAAGGCGGATTATATTAAAAAAGTGGTCAAAAACGAGGAAGAAGCGTTCCACGCCACCATTGGCAAGGGCATGGATATGCTGGCCGACCTGATCGATAAGGCTTCCACCAACGAAATCCGCTCGATTTCCGGCGAGGATGCTTTCCGTTTGTATGATACCTATGGCTTCCCCATTGACCTGACACGGGAAATCGTGGAGGAAAAAGGAATCGAGGTTGACCTGGAGGGCTTTGAAGCCTTTATGAAAGAGCAGAAAAAGCGCGCTCGTGACAACTACCTGAGCAAGGGCGGCTCCTCTTGGGTTGAGGAAGAGCTGGAACTTCCCGACTGCAAGAGTGAGTTTGTCGGCTACGAAACCATGTCCTGCGACGCCGAAGTCAAAGGCTTGATTATTGACGGAAAAGCGGTGGATTCCGCTTCCGAGGGACAGGAAGTCGTCCTGGTTTTGGATAAAACTCCCTTCTATACCGAAAGCGGTGGACAGGTTTCCGATGAAGGTACAATCTCGACTGGCAGCGGCATTGTTCGTGTCACCCGGATGAAAAAGACTCCCGGCGGACAGATCCTTCACATCGGCTATGTGGAAGAGGGCAACATGGAAAACGGCGCCAAAGTTACCGCTTCTGTTGATGCGGACCGCCGGAAATCCATCATGCGCAGCCACACGGCTGCCCACCTGCTGCAGGCGGCACTTCGTGAGGTGCTGGGTGATCATGTGCATCAGGCCGGTCAGCTGGTAGACGATCACATGACCCGTTTTGACTTCACCCATTTTGAGGCAGTCACTCCTGCTGAGCTCCGCCGCATTGAGGAAATCATCAACGAAAAGATCATGGCCTGCATCCCGGTGCAAAATTACGAGTGCGGCATTGACGAAGCCCGTGCCAAAGGCGCGATGGCGCTGTTTTCCGAAAAATACGGCGATGTTGTCCGCGTGGTGGAAATCCCCGGCTTCTCGATGGAACTCTGCGGCGGTACTCATGTCAAGAACACCGGAGAACTCGGCCTCTTTAAGATTGTTTCCGAAAGCTCGGTTGCGGCGGGTGTTCGCCGGATCGAGGCTGTGACCGGCTTGAGCTTCCTTGGCATGGTGGACAGCCTGAACAAAACGATTGTCGAAGCCGCGGCTGCGCTGAAACTCCAGAGCACCGGCGAACTCGTCAAACGCTGCGAAACTGTTATGGCGGAACTGAAAGATAAAGAACGCGACATTGCAATGCTCAACAGCAAACTGGCTGCCAACCGCACCGGCGAACTGCTCCAGAACGCGCAGCGCGTCAACGGTGTTGTGCTGCTGTCCGCCTTGATGAGCGGCATGACTCCCGAAATGCTTCGCACCATGGGCGACAAGCTCCGGGACAAAGAGCCGTCCATCTGCGCGCTGCTCTGCGGCGGCACCGAGGAGAAACAGAACTTCTACTGTGTGGCAGGTCCTGATGCGGTCAAAGCCGGCGTCCATGCTGGCAAGATCATCAAAGAAGTTTGCGCTGTTACCGGCGGTAAGGGCGGCGGACGCCCCGACTCCGCAATGGGCGGTGTCGGCGATACCTTTAAAGTCGACGAAGCACTGGCCATGCTCGACGATCTCGTCAAAGGCATGACGGACAAATAAGGTCATTCTTCTGCAAAAAGGAGGAAAACGCGATGGATTACAGCCAGAAAATTGCCGAACGGCACTGGAATCTCCCCGACAAAGGCGAACGGGAAGCCGTTCGGGAACAGACCTTTATCGATGATATTGTGCAGAAAAGCCACATCGAAAAAGAACTGCTTTCCAACCTGGACGGGATTGAAACAGTGTTTGACGGCGGCGGCGGTTCCGGGCGCTTCTCCATCCTGCTTGCAAAACAAGGCTGCCGGGTGACCCACTTTGACATCTCTCAGCCCATGCTCGACAAGGCGGCGGAACTTGCCCAGAAAGAGGGCGTTGCTGACAGGATCACCTTTGTAAAAGGTGCGCTTGAAGATCTGTCCGGCTTTTCTAATCGCTCCTTCGACCTTGTTATGAGCTTTGACTCCCCGATTTCCTACACCTGGCCCAACCAGGAAGCCGTCATTGCAAATCTGGTACGTATCTGCAAAAAGCGGATCATGCTGAGTGTGTCCAGCCGGCTGGGGTCTCTCCCCTATCTAGCCAATCCGCTCCAGAAAAACCAGTTTATTTTGGACGATAACAGTGATGACCCATGGGTGCAGTGGTGCATTTCCAACGTGCAGAATATGGTGGATGGTTTTTCCTTTCATGAATCTGCCTGCATGGAGATGCTGAAAACCGGCCTGCTGGGCGGGCAGCAGGAAATCGAAGCCTATGAAAGGGGCGAATCGCCCTGGCCGATTACCTATGCCTTTCTTCCGGATGAGCTGGAACAAATCCTGCGGAAAAACGGCGTCCGGGAGATTCGGCTTGCGGGGCCGGGTGCTTATGCCCGCACTATTCCCAACGAAATCCTGCGGAAAATCATGAACGATCCCGAACAGCGGGCCGCGTTTTTGGATTTTTGTCATATCTATGACCAGAATCCCTATGTCTGCGGGATGGGGAAGGATAATTTGTTTGCCAAAGGAATTGTATAATCAACTGTTCGCGGATTTTCCGCAGCGAAAGGAGGATTGAAAAATGGATTGCCTGTTCTGCAGAATCATTGCCGGGGAAATTCCCAGCAAGAAGATTTATGAGGATGAGGACGTGCTGGCGTTTTACGACATCGATCCCAAAGCGCCCACCCACTTCCTTGTCATCCCCAAACAGCATATCACCGGGCCGGATGCGATCACCGAAGAAAACTGCGCCGTTGTCGGCAAAATTTATGCAGTGATTGCGAAACTTGCCAAAGAGCTTGGACTCGACCACGGATACCGTGTCGTTTCCAACTGCGGCGAGGACGGCGGCCAGACGGTTGGGCATCTGCACTTCCATGTGCTGGCCGGACGTCTGCTTTCCTGGCCTCCCGGCTAAACCCGGTGTCCGGGCGGACAAGTCGACGCGGCCGCACAGCCACTGTTTTACCGCAGAAAACGCCGCGATAAACGCGGCGTTTCGGTAGGATTCTCCTCTGTTGGCTGTGGCGAAACAGTATTCAAAATGAAATGTGATCCCTCTGCATAAAGGAGGTTTCTTTATGGAGTACTATACCCTGCATGTTGCCGGACTTACCCGGCAGCTGCCCCTCTGCGCAGTCAGTGACAAGCTGGATATCGCTGCCTTTGTCATGTTTTCCGATGTAGAAATGACAGTGGCCTGCGCAAAAGAGCTGGCAAAGAAGATTCCGGAATGTGATATCATCATCACTGCCGAAACCAAAGGCATCCCGCTGGCATATGAAATGTCCCGCCAGACGGGGATTCCCTACATTGTCGCCCGCAAGAGCGTCAAGGTTTACACCCGCAACCCGATTGAAGTCACCGTCAATTCCATCACCACCCAGCACACCCAAAAGCTGTATCTGGGACAGGATGAAGTGGATATGATGAAAGGTAGGCGGATTGTCGTGGTGGACGACGTTATCAGCACCGGCGAATCGCTGTTGGCGCTGGACGAACTGGTGAAAAAAGCCGGCGGCCAGATTGTCGGACAGGCAGCCGTCCTTGCCGAGGGCGACGCCGCCGACCGGAAAGATATCATCTTCCTGGAAAAGCTACCCCTTTTCCCGCACGATTAAACAAAACACCCCGGATACCGCTGGTGTCCGGGATTTTTTTTGCATCAAAAGTTTTGGTCAAGCTTTTTCAAAAGCTTGTGAGAGTCCAGAGAGCGAAGCTCTTTGGTCGTTTCCCGCAGGAAACGAAATCTTAATGATAAAAAAAGATCAGGAAGGTAGGCGAAACAGTCCGGTGGACTGTTTCGACGTAGGGAACCCCTTGATAGGGTTCCCTTAATGAAAAAACGCCCCGGACAGCGGCGTCCGGAGCGTTTCAGAATCCATAAAATTTCCGTAAATATGGAAAATCACTTGCAAAATAAAACGGAATCCTTTATAATAAGAATGCGGGCATTTCCTCCTTTAATTTGTCCGCAAACGGGAATGGCAAATACGGTGTCCCGAAGGATGGAACAGATCCTCCAGGACTACATAAGGTGAGTGCGCACCATATGCAACAGCCAGGCTGCACCGCTTCTTTATTGTACAACATTTTCAAATGTTTGGCAAGAGGGGAAACATGCGGCGGGCTGACCAAGATCAAACGATTGCGGCGGCGTATGGAGCGATCCCTGCGCCGTTGTTTGCTGTTTCCGGTCGGCGCGCAAGGGAGCTGGAACCATCATTTCCCTTTTTCCCGGGTGAAGGCTCCCTTCCCCCGGCGCTTACCGGAACAATAAACGCCCTCCATCTTCGGATGGAGGGCGTTCGGTTTTTTAGGACTTTGGCGAAAGATTTACCAGCTTGATATAGTCTTCGGTAATAAAGTTGTTGATGTTGTAGCAGAAGAGCGCCTGGTCATACCGGCTGAGGTCGATTTCATTCTCAAAGGAGCTTTTCAGATACCGAAGGTCGACCAGAGTGATCTCGCTGTAATGCAGCGCCAGGAACGGCGCCAGCGAGTGGGAGTAGGAATCTTTGAAGATAATCAGGCGGTTTTCGGTGGGAGCGTCCGTTTTGATGGTGACAATCGGCTCGTTCTGCCCCAGGAACACTGAATATTTGTCCTTTTTGTCCAGATATTCGCGGAAGTAAAGGCCGTCATGCTCGGTCCATTCCCGACCGTCAAAGATCGAAACGCCGGTGACCGAGGGGCCTTCCGGATAAGAACAAATGTCAATCGTGTCGGCCTCCACTCCGTCATAAATCACCTTGCTGTACAGCGAACCGCGGAAACTGTGGCTGGCGTGCTCCACATTGAAGAGGTCGAGCGGCACGGCGGTGAAGCCGAGCTGGTTGGAGAGCGCGCTGTACCCGATGTGGGCGCCGCGGGAGGTCCAGTGGTGGTCGGAACGGTAGTAGATGTTGCTGTCCCGGTTGGCGGTGAGGGCGGAGTAAACGTCCACGGTGCTGATCTGGGAAACGGAGCTGTACACCTGGTCGATGACGTCCTTTTCCATCAGCGTGGGTGCGCCGGTGGGCAGTTCGCTGCGGTAGATTTCCGCCGCGGTGGGAACCAGCATGAGATAGGTGCTGCCGCCGAACCGCTGGGCAAAGGTGTTCATCGCTTCAATCGAATTCTGGAGGATTTTGGGGTCCGGTTCGTCGATCTTCTGAACCAGCCGGTCCGGGAGAATATAAACCCCGTTGATTTCTTTCTGGCCCATGGCGAGCAGCATCCGAGTCTGCATCCCGATCCAGCCGGAACGCCACGGGAAATGGTCGGCCGAATAGGTTTCAAAATCGTTCATAAAGCTTTTGTCGAGGATGGTTTCGGCGCTGAATTTCGGGAAGCTGGCGAGCTTTTTATTTTCGTCCTCGGAAAAAGAAGGCTTTGGCACCCCGAAAATCAGGATCGGCCCCAAAAATACCAGCAGCAGAAAGAGTGCCCCGGAGATGCGGGCCGGTGTGAGTTTGAATTTTTCTTTCACGGGAAAGCCTCCTTAGAATCGCAGGTACAGGAACGGGTTATAGGTGGAGTTAACCAGGAATGCGGTGCTGGCGATAATCACGGCCACAATCCAGACCGGTTTGCAGATGCTCAGAGCGGTGGGGAAACGCGCTTCGGCTTTCTGGAACAGGCGGGTGATCCAGCCGCCGCTTGCCAGGATGCAGATGATAAGCAGGATGGCAAAGGTGGACAGCAGATAGACCGAATAGGTGTTGGCAAATCCGCCCGAACCGGCCATTGCCCGGAAAAAGCGGCCGATGAGCGCCGGTGTTTCCATCTCAAAGAATACCCATCCGAACACGACCAGCAGGAACGCGTAGGTATGCCGCAGCGCTGCGGGGAGTTTTTCCAGATATTTGCCCAGCACAAACTTTTCCAGAATGAGCAGCAGCCCGAAATAAAGGCCCCACATCAGGAAATTCCAGCTTGCGCCGTGCCAGAAGCCGGTGAGCATCCAGGTGATGAGCAGATTGCGGATGGTTTTCAGTGTGCCGTGCCGGTTGCCGCCAAGTGGGATATACACATAGCTCTTGAACCAGGAGCTGAGGGTCATATGCCACCGGCGCCAGAAATCGGTAATGGATTTGGCGGTATAAGGATGGTGGAAGTTGTCGGGGAAGGTAAAGCCCAGCATGGAGCCCATTCCTTTTGCCATATCGGAGTAGCCGGAAAAGTCAAAGTAAATCTGAAAGGTAAAGGCCAGAATCCCCAGCCACGCCGTGACGGCGGGAACGGACTGCCCGGCGGTGACAGCTTCCTTGATGCCGGTCCAGAGCGGGCCGATGTTGTTGGCTATCAGGACTTTTTTGGCAAGGCCGATGCTGAACAGGAATGCGCCCTGCCCGATCTTTTCGAGCGAAATGGTGCGGTGTTCCAGTTCAGCCGCCACATCGTCATACCGCACGATGGGGCCGGCTACCAGCTGCGGGAACATGCAGACGTAGGCGGCGTAGTTGATATAGTTTCGCTGCATTTTGGTGTCGCCGCGGTAGAGGTCGATGGTGTAGGACATGCTCTGGAAGGTATAGAACGAAATACCGATCGGGAGCGGCAGATCCGGGTTGAAAAGGTTCAGGCCAAACAGCGCGTTGATGTTGTCCACCAGAAAGGAGCTGTATTTGAAGACGGCCAGCAGCGAAAGGTTGATGATGACCGAAGTGAGCAGTGCGGCCTTGCGGATGCGGGGGTTTTCCTTCCAATGGTCCATGACCCGGCCGGCGGTGTAGTCGAGCAGGGTGGAAAAAAGCATCAGAAAGACGTAAAGCGGTTCGCCCCAGGCATAAAACAGGAAGCCAGAAGCCATCAGGATGATGTTTTTGCGGCGGTACGGGAAAATGTAGTACAAAAACAGCACCACGGCAAGGAATACATACAAAAAGGTGATACTGGAAAAAACCATGCAACGTTCTCCTTAAAAGTCGCGCATCCGGCAAATCAGCCGTTCCGCGTCGGTGTATTGTGGGAATTGGGCGGCGCTGCGGCCGGGACGGACACCGTCCAGCCGGATGCAGACGCGCAGATAAGCATCCAGATTGGGGAGGAACTCCTTCCCCAGCCGGGTTTTGGAAAGCCCGGAAAAAAGTTCACCATCGGGGGGCGGCTCTATTCCATCGAGCCGGTAACAGGCGGCCAGCAGCTCGCGGCAGAGTGCGGCACAGCAGAGATAAGCGCCTGCGGCGTCGCCGCGGTCGAGTGTTTCGCCCAGCGAGGCGAGCAGCTGTTCAGCAACGTTCCATTCCATCAGTCTTCCTCCTCGATGTGATCTTCCGGGAAAATGGCGGCAAGCTGTTCCAAAAATTCGCCGCGGGTATAGAGTACATTCACTGCACCCAACAGCGTGTTGGCGCTCATCCGTTCCGGGAACCCCAGCTTTTTCTGGACAACAAGCCGGCGTTCGGCGGCGTTCGGGGTGCCGCTCAGCCCCCAAAAGAAAAAGTCGCTTTTCTGAATAGGGTCGGGCCGTTCCGTTTGGGTGACGCCGATCCCCGCTTTGCGGAAAGCTTCTTCGAGAATTTCAGGCCGCAGCCCCTCCACGCCCAGTTTTCCCTCTTTGGACGGAGCTGTTTTGCGGCGTTCTTTGCCGTAAATATCGGGGATATAGACATTGATGATTTTTCCATCGCGGACAGCGGAGCGGATGTAGTTGCGAATTTTGAAGCCGGCAGCATCCGAATCGGTAAGAATGATAATTCCCGTTTTACGGGCCAAAACCCGCAGCATTTCCACAAGTTCCGGATTCCGGAAAACGCCAAATCCGCCGGTTTCAATGATGGTGCCGTCGATCAGGCCCGAAAGGGTGATTTTATCGTATTTGCCCTCGACAATTACGGGCATGGTGCAGCGAATCATGGGCGGTTCCCTCCCGCAATCAGGTCGAGCAGCGCGGCCATTGTCTGTTCTGCGACGGCCTGGTCACTGCACCGCTGGGATTTGAGCTGGACATCGGCGGCCGAAAGAACCACCAGGCACTGCCGCAGCGTGGTGACTGAAATTTTTCCGGCATCCCGGAAGGCGTTGCGGATGCGGAACTCCTTTCCGCGGTAAGAGGGAAAAAGCGCCGCCACATCCTCTTCTGTTTTGGAGGCAAGCTGTGCCGCTTTGGCGCGATAGAGGTCGAGAAACGCGCTGTTTAATGCACCCAGTATAGCGAGCGGCTCTTCCCGGAGGACAAAAAGATCTTCCAGCGTCTGAAAGGCGCCCGAAAAATCGCGGCGGAGCATCTGTTTGCTCAGGTCAAATACTGAGGCTTCGAGGCTTTTGCGGGTGACCAGTTCAATATCGGCGCGAATGACTTCTCCGCTGCCCTTATAGGCGATGAGCTTGTCTGCTTCGGCAGAGAGGACATCCAGCCCGGAGCCGCAGCGCTGAATCAGGGCGGAAGCGGCAGGCGTTTCGATTGTCAGTCCGGCTTTCTGGAACCGGTTTTTCAGGAATTTGACCAGGTCAGACTGGGTGCGCGGCGCAAAATCGGTCACGGCACCGGTTTTGGCAACGGCTTCACAGAGCCTTTTTACGCGGTTCATCTTTTTGGGATTCAGTTCAAAAGCGGAAACATAGATGATGAAAACGGCGGACGGATTGGGATCTTTGACCATGGAAAGCAGCGCGTCGAAGTCGTCTTTTTTCATTTTTTCCGGATTCGGATTGGAAAAAAGGACACACTTGCGTGCTCCAAGCAGCGGCATCCCGTCTGCCGCAACCTGGAGGGAAATCATATCCGGGGCTGCACCGTCGAATTTTTGCAGATTAAACGATTCGGTCCCTTTTGGAACAATTTTAGCAATCAGCTTGTCCAGAGCAGCGGCCGAAAGAAACGTTTCTTTTCCGTACAGGAAATAAACGGGAAAAAGTTCGTTCTGACGGAGGCTTTTGGCAAGCTCGATGTCGGTGAGGAATGGCATAGCAGACATCCTTTGGCCTGCGCTCAGCGGAGAAAAAACTGCTGCTGCGCAGAGTAGTATTCTCCCAGCAGCGGACTTCCGGCAAACCATTCGTCCGGAATAGGCTGGGCCATTTCTATTATAGCATACCCCGCAGAAGAATTACCATTCTTTTCTTTGAACTCGTTGTAAAAAATTACCAGATCCCAGCCGCTTTCGGGCGGCGGAAGCGCTCGTGTCTGGAACAGAATCGAAAATCCGTCCAGTTGAACCGCAATATCCATTGTATCGCGCGCTTCGGAAAGAATCAGTTCCCCATCTTCCCACAAACTGCCGTGCAGCTCGCGAAGCGGATAAAACAGGGCGTCCGACCGGTCGGAGATCGTTTGGAACCAGTTGTTTTCCTGGTCACAGAGGACAGAATCGGCGTCCATTTCCTGCAAAAGCGACGCAGCGCCGCTCATCATTCGTTTGCTTGCTTCGGGTAGGATCAGCGCGTCGAGGTGTTGAATCCCCTGCGACCGGAGGAAAGAGGCTGTCTTTTCCCCGATCTGGTTGTCGCCGCCGCAGCCGATCACAACTGCCCGTCCGTTTTGAGAGAGAACGACACTGCCGCCGCTTTCGGTGGAAACCAGGGAGACGCAGACAGCTTGGCTGTCCAAAAACACCTGCCCCGCTGTGCCCACTGCCAGGAGCAGGATACAGAACGATGCTGTCAAACGGCGGTATGCCGGTTTGGCGTCCATAAGCCGGACAACCAGCAGCGCGATCAGGCAAAGAACAGCCCAGACTTGGACCCAGCGCAGGCCGAGCGGCAGAAATCCGGAGTATTCCGAAAATTGGCTGAGCAGTTCCAGCAATTTTTCCAGAAGCCGTCCAAACGGCACCGCAAGAATGCCCACGCCGGGGAGCAGCGCCAGAATCCCGCAGCAGAGGATGGCCGGCATCACGGCAAACAGCACCAGGTTGGGCAGCAGGATGTTCCAGCTCAAACTGCCGAAAAAGCAGAAATAAATCGGCAGGCAGAAGATCGTAGCCGCCGCGGTGGTGCAAAAACTGGAGGTTATTGCTCGGGCCGGTTTGTTCCGGAATGGAAGCCGGTGCAGAATCCGTCCGGTCCAGGCGGGACCGGCGGAAAACACCGCTAAACTTGCCATCACCGAAAGCCAGAATCCGGCGCCGTATGCGGTTTCGGGCCGGAACAGGCAGATGAGCAGCATCGCGGCTCCCAGCGCACTGCGCGGCGAATAGTCCCGACGGCACAGAAATGCCGTCATCGAACAGCCGGTCATCAGCAGTGCGCGCCAGGCGGCGCTTCCGTTTCCGGTAAAGACAACAAAGGCGGCGGACACCGCAAAACAGAGCAGAAACGCGATCTTCCCTTTTCCGAAAATCCGGCGGAAAATTGCCAGGAAAATGCCGCAGAGCATGGTAATGTGGGTACCGGAAACGGACAGAATGTGAGAAATCCCCAAAACCGAGAACGCCTGCTGCATCGAGCGGGGCATTTCATTGGTTTCACCGAGAAACAATGCGGTGAGGAAATCGGCGGCAGAGGCGGGAAAATACCGTGCAAAGGTATAACGGATGTAGGACTGTCCCCGGCTGATGAGCCGGTTTACGGTCTCCGCTTCCCCAATCAGATGGATGGATTCCTGCGCCGCATAGCCCATGAGTTTGGCGCCCCGGGCAAGCTGGGAGCGGCTGGGTGGATTTTCGGAAATCTCCGCCTGAAAGGCAATCTGTTCTCCCAGCGAAAATTCCGGGCCGGGCGAGGTGTACAGCATGAGTGTTATGCCTTCCGGCAGTTCCCCGCCGCTGACGGAAACCAGATAGCCGGTGCTGGTATCGGATTGGGTGACGGCCTGTATCCTGCCTTCTGCTTCTGCTGAATAACCGGCAAACGGGGCGGTGTGCAGCAGCGAAAACCGTCCCGATACCGCCAGAACAAGGGCGATCGCTGCTGTTCCGGTAATCAGTGCCGCTGCTGTGGAGCGTTTTCCGAAAAGGGAAAAAACCGCCAAAATCAGGCAGCAGACAATAATCGCTGCACAGAGAATAAGCAACCCGGTTATTCCGCAAGCGGAGCTGATGAGCAGCGTTCCCGCCAAAACAAATCCGGCCGAAAAGAGCGGCTGGGACAGAACAGTCTGTGAAACCTTATTCATCGAGCTGAAGCTGCCCCGTTCCCTTTTCAATGGCGGCAGCACCCGTCCGGACAACTCGCTTGAGCCCATAGGTGCGGCAGAGCTCAATAAAATTTTCTACCCGATCGGGCGTATCGCAGTATTCGATGGTGATCGAGTTGCGGGTGATATCGCAGATTTTACCCCCTGCCAGCCGGGCCAGCTCGGAAATTTCGCCGCGATTCTGGGCGTTGGCATTGACTTTGATGAGCAAAAGCTCCCGGCTGATGATCTCTTCCGGGGCATATTCTTTGAGTTTGATAACATCAATTAGCTTGTTGAGCTGTTTGTTAATCTGTTCCATCACATTTTCCCGGTCGTCTACCACAATGGTGACACAGGAAACGCCTGCTTCGGCTGTGGGGCCAACAGCCAGGCTTTCGATGTTAAAACCGCGCCGTGCAAACAGTCCGGCAATTCGGGAGAGAACGCCCGCGCGGTTTTCCACCAGTACAGAAATCGTCTGTTTCATGCAAACGCTCCTTTACTCAAACAGTTCCTGCGGCAGTGTGGGTTCAGCGGGATCCACCCGGATTTCCAGCAGCGCGGAGCCTTCTTCTTTTAAAAAGGAAAAAGCAGCCGCAAATTCCTCCGTTTTGGAAATCTGCATGGCCGGGATGCCGTAAGCTTCTGCCAGACGGACAAAATCAGGGCTGCCGTCCAGCGAAACCGCAATTTCTCTGCCGTAATGATTGTCCTGCAGTTCCCGTACCATTCCCAGCCGGTTGTTGGCAAAGAGGAGGATTTTGACCGGGATGTGGTGCTGGCAGATGGTGGCAAGTTCCATCAACGACATCTGGAACGAACCGTCGCCGCAGATGGCATAAACGGGCTGTTCCGGGCAGGCGGTTTTGGCTCCCACTGCAGCAGGGATGGCGTAGCCCATGGTGCCCATTCCGCCTGATGTGAGAAAACGGCCGAGAGGAACCCGGAACTGCCGGGTTGCCCAGATCTGGTTCTGCCCCACATCGGCGGTGACGATGGAACCGGGCTTCAAACCGGCAAAAAACTGCCGCAGAAAAGTGGCTGGGTCAATACTGCCCGGTACCGAAACGCTGGGCAATGCCTGATTCTGGTAAAAATGTATTTCGCGCTCCCAGTCTGGGAAACACTGCGGGGAAAGCTCTTCTCCGAGCTGTTCCAGCACCAACCGGAGATCCCCGACTACCGGAATATCGGCAGGGATATTTTTTCCGATTTCGGCGGGATCGATGTCGATGTGGATCACTTTTTTCTTTTGGGAAAGCAGTGCGGGATTCGGAACCGAACGGTCGGCAATCCGGGTGCCGGCAAGGAGCAGCAGGTCGGCACGATTGATGGCAAGATTAGCGCCGCGGCAGCCGTGGACGCCGATCATGCCCAGCTGCAGGGGGACAGTGTGCGGTACCGCTCCGATTCCCATCATGGTATGGACAACCGGCATCCGCACTTTGGAGAGAAATTCTCCGAGAATTTCCTGTGCACCGGAGCTGAAAACACCTCCGCCGGCACAGAGAATGGGGCGATCGGCATTGCGGATGGCTTCTGCTGCACGGCGGATCTGACCGGTGTGGCCTTTGGTGCTGGGCTTATAGGAGCGGATCTGGACGTTTTCCGGCCAGGAAAACCGTGTTTCCCGCTGCTGAACATCCATTGGGACGTCGATCAGTACCGGGCCGGGCCGTCCGCTGGATGCTAAATAGAACGCTTCCTTAAAAACACGGCAGATTTCCGCTTCGTCCTTGACCAGAAAGCTATGTTTGATAAAAGGTTCCACCGCGCCGGTGATGTCCGCTTCCTGAAAAACATCGCGGCCCAGTAGACGGGAATCTACCTGACCGGTCAGGATGACCATTGGGATGGAATCCATATAAGCGGCAGCAATGCCGCTGATGAGGTTGGTGGCGCCGGGGCCTGAGGTTGCGACACAGACGCCGCATTTTCCCGATACCCGGCTGTATCCGCTGGCGGCGTGTGCGGCGTTTTGTTCGGTCCGCACCAGAATGTGCCGGATACCCGAGTCGGCCAGCGCGTCGTAAAACGGGCAGATGGCGGCGCCGGGATAGCCGAACAGCTCGGTGACGCCGGCCGCTTCGAGGCATTTGACCATGGCTTGACAGACTTTCAAGGAATGTTTCCTCCTTTATATGCTTTCCCGCGAAAAGTATTTGCGGTCAAGGCTTCGGTACTGGAGCGCTTCGGCCAGATGATGAATCTGAATCTCCGGTTCGTTTTCCAAATCGGCGATGGTGCGGGCAACTTTGAGGATACGGTGGTAGCCGCGTGCGCTCATTCCCATCTTTTCAAAGGCCGTTTGCAGCAGCCGGACGCCTTCGGACGGGAGCTTGCAGGTTTCGTCGATCATTTCGGGCGGCATCTGGGCATTGCAGCGGATGTTGGTGCCGGCAAACCGCTTTTGCTGAATTTTCCGGGCTGCGTCCACCCGTTTCTTGATTTCAGCAGAAGATTCGGCGCGTGCGTTTCCCGACAGGTCGGAGAAGTTGACGGGCGCTACATCGATGTGGAGGTCGAGCCGGTCGAGGAGCGGCCCGCTTACCCGGGAAAGGTAGCGCTGTACCTGCGTCCGGGTGCAGGTGCAGGGATGGGTGGGATGCCCGTAATACCCACAGGGGCACGGATTCATGGCGGCAATGACGATCATGCGGCAGGGATAGCTTAATGTTCCGCTGGCGCGGGAGATGGTGACGGTTCCGGTTTCAATCGGTTGGCGGAGGATCTCCATCGCCGAACGGCTGAACTCCGGGAACTCATCCAGAAAGAGGACACCGTTGTGCGCCATCGAAATTTCTCCCGGACGCGGCACCGAACCGCCGCCCGACAGTCCGGCGGCCGAAACGGTGTGGTGCGGAGCGCGGAACGGGCGCTCGGTCAGGATGGGCTGCTCGTTGGAAAGCTCTCCGGCAATCGAATGAATTTTGGTTGTTTCAATCGCCTCTTCAAAGGTGAGGTCCGGGAGGATGGAGGGGATCCGCTGGGCCAGCATGCTTTTTCCGGAACCGGGCGGCCCGATGAGGAGGGCATTGTGGCTGCCCGCCGCAGCGATTTCCAGCGCGCGCTTGGCGGATTCCTGTCCTTTGACGTC
This sequence comes from uncultured Clostridia bacterium, assembly GCA_944382875.1. Taxonomy (GTDB): domain Bacteria; phylum Bacillota; class Clostridia; order Oscillospirales; family Ruminococcaceae; genus Merdivicinus. The sequence continues at coordinate 277,606 of CALWNQ010000001.1, read as the reverse complement.
GGCCATATCCGGCTGAAACGGACTCGATGAAGGCTTAAATACCAACGGTTCGGCCGGTTTGAGCGGGCGGACCTTTTCCAAAAAGTCAACAGCTTCCCGGACATCCGTGACGCCGTATACCTCAATCCCCTGTACAATGCTCGCTTCCCGGACATTTTCTTCCGGAACAAAAATGCGGGAGAACCCCTGCTCTTTGGCCAGAATGGTCATGGGAAGGACGCCCTGTACCCGGCGGACCGCTCCGTTCATCGAAAGCTCTCCCAAAAAGATGCTGCCGGAAAAGTCGGCGGCAGTCTGTCCGCAGGCGGACAGCAGCGCCAGAAAAATGGGTAAATCGTAGAGCGGACCGGACTTTTTCAGGTCAGCCGGTGCCAGGTTGACAGTGATTTTCTGCACCGGAAATTCATATCCGCAGTTTTTAAAGGCGGCGCGCACCCGGTCGCGGCTTTCCCTCACCGCGGTGTCGGGCAGCCCCACAATTTCAAAAGATGGCATTCCCCGTGCGGTGTCCACTTCTACTTCCACCGGATAGGCATGCAGGCCGAACACACCGGCGCTCATAATTTTTGCATACAAGTCTGTTCCCTCCCGCAGATGTTTTCTTTCAGTTTACCACAAAATACGGCCTGCTTCAAGGGAAAGCAAACATCCTTTGAAAAAATCAACGTTTTGTAGAGTTTTATGCGAATATTTATTCGAACAAGTCGAATTTTCTGATGATTCTCCCCCAAAAATCATAAAGCGATGTGGATAACTCAGTGGAAAGTGTGGAAAACCGGTGAAAATCCCGTAAAATCAGGTGGAAAACAAATGTGTTTTTCCACTTTTTGAGAAAAGACACCCAATTATTGCTGCCAAGCTGAAAGGGGTTGCCAATTCTGCGAATTTCTGCTAAAATAGAGCTGAAAAAATGCCGGTTTCTTGCCTTTTTTCCGGTTTATAAAAAACTTTGAAAAAGTTGTTGACAACAAAAAGGTTGTGTACTATAATAAAATTTGTGGCATTATGAGGTGTCGAGATGAAAATGAATATCAGGCAGTTATTTGATATCGTCGGGGAAAAGCGGAGTTTTTCGCAGGACTTCGATTATACCGAAGAAGAACTGTACGGAGGGTATCCGTTCCAGTCGCCCGTAAAATGTTCGGGGGAAATCGAAAACCGTGCCGGTGTGGTGAGGCTGGTTTTCCATGTGAAATTTTCACTGAACTTGGTTTGCGACCGTTGTCTGGAGCCCTTTGTCCGAGAGGAAGACCTTTGTTTTGAACATATCCTGGTGCAGAAACTGGATTCCGATCAGGATGAGGACTATATCCTCTGTCCGGGCGGAGTGCTGGATCTGGATGAGCTGGTGCGCACCGATGTGTTGCTCGAGCTTCCAACCAAGGTGCTGTGTTCGGAAGACTGCAAGGGGCTTTGTGAACAATGCGGACAGAACCTGAATTTTGGCAGCTGCAAATGCGAGAAAAAAGAAATTGACCCAAGGCTGGCTGTTTTGGGCCAGTTACTGGATTTTTCGGAGGATGATTCCGAAGAGTCCTGAATGATTTGAAGGAGGTGCAAATCATGGCAGTACCGAAGAGTAGAGTATCGAAGGCAAGAAGAGACAAACGGCGTTCTAACGTCTGGAAACTCCCCATGCCTGCGTTTTCCAAATGCACCCAGTGCGGTGAGCTGAAAGCTCCCCACAAAGTGTGCCCGCACTGCGGATATTACAAAGGCGTAGAGGTTATCAAAAAAGAGGCGTAAGCCTTCCGATTTGATCTGTCAAGCTGCCCGGTAAGGCGATCACGCTTTATCGGGCGCTTTTTTTCAATAAATTCAGAAAGGCGGTGCGGCTTGTGGCTGTGACAATCAGCGGGGTGGAATCTGGTTCCCCGGCGGCAAAGGCAAAAATTCAGGCGGGCGAACAGCTTTTGTCCATCAATGGGCAGGAAATTGTCGATGTGCTTGATTACCGGTTTTATATGATGGAGCAGAAGCTTCTGCTGGAAATCCGGTCTGTATCGGGAGAAGAGCGGACGGTTGCGGTGAAAAAAGAGGAATACGAGGAGCTGGGACTGCTGTTTGACACCTATCTGATGGATAAAGAGCGTTCCTGCCGCAACAAGTGTATCTTCTGCTTTATTGACCAGATGCCGCCCGGTATGCGGGATACACTGTATTTTAAAGACGACGATGCCCGCCTGAGCTTTCTTTACGGAAATTATATCACCCTGACCAATCTAAGCGAGCACGACATTGAGCGAACCATCCGAATGAAGATTTCTCCGGTCAATATTTCGGTGCACACCACCAATCCGGAGCTGCGCTGCAAAATGATGAACAACCGTTTTGCGGGGGATTCCCTTTCGATCATGCGGCGGTTGGCGGACAGCGGCATTGCGATGAACGCCCAGCTGGTTCTCTGCCCCGGCATCAACGACGGTCCGGAGCTGGAGCGCTCCCTTAACGACTTGGCGGAGTATCTGCCGGCGCTGCGGACGGTTTCCTGCGTGCCGGTGGGGCTGACCAAATTTCGGGACGGCCTCTTCCCTCTCCGCCCCTATACAAAGGAAGAAGCGGCAGCTGTCATCGACCTGGTCAACCGCCACGGCGATGCGATGATGGAAAAACACGGACAGCGGGTGTTCTACGCTTCGGATGAGTTTTACCTCAAGGCGGAACGTCCGCTGCCGGACGGAGAGTTTTACGGCGATTACGGCCAGCTCGAAAACGGCGTCGGAATGCTCACACTCCAGAGAGAGCAGTTCCGGGAAGCCTTCTCCTTTTTTGAAGCGGATGACCGCAAACGCAATATCTCGATTGCAACCGGTGTGGCGGCCGCGCCTTTTATCCGGAAACTGGTTGACGAAGCTTCCAAAACATGGCATAATTTAAGTGTACAGGTCTACCCGATTGTCAACGACTTTTTCGGGCACAATATTACCGTTGCCGGGCTGATTACCGGGCAGGATCTGATTGCCCAGTTAAAAGGGAAAGAGCTGGGCGAGGAGCTGCTGCTGCCGGATGTCCTGCTCCGTTTCCACGAAGATGTTTTTCTCGATGATGTGACTCTGGATGAGGTTCGGGAAGCGCTCGGCGTGCCCATTACGATGGTGAACAGCGACGGCTATGAACTGCTGCGGTGCATACTGGGAGAGCAGGAATAAGAGAGGCTGGGAAAGTAGATGAGACTTTTTCATGTTAGTGAAGAACCGGATATTCGGGAATTTTTGCCCAGACTTCCCCAACGGAAAGATTTGGATCCAAATACCGGATTGGTTTGGGCCATCGATGAATTTCATCTGCCCAATTTCTTAACGCCCCGCAACTGTCCCCGTGTGGCTTATCATGTGGGAAAAGGAACGACAAAGGCGGATCAGAGCGCATTTTTTTCGTCGAATACCATGCGCGATGCGATTGTAATTGAGAGCAGGTGGGTTCCGGCGATGCTGTCTGCCACCCTGTATCTTTATGAATTCTCCACAGAAGATTTTGCGTTACAGGATGCTGCGGCGGGCTACTATGTTGCCAAAAACAAGCAGATTCCTATTGCAAAATACGAGATAAACGACCTTTTTTCCCAGCTGATGGCACGGAATGTTGAAATTCGGATTGTCGATCATCTGTGGGATATTGCAGACCGGGTGAAAGAGTCTACACTGGAATGGTCACTGTGCAGAATGGGTTTTGCACAGCCCAGGCCATGACCGATTTTATGGATAAAGAAAGGAAAAAACTATGGCAAAACCGATTGTCGCAGTGGTGGGACGGCCGAATGTCGGCAAATCCACCCTGTTCAACAAGCTGGTGGGCAAACGAATCTCGATTGTAGAGGATACCCCCGGCGTCACCCGCGACCGCATCTATGCGGAGTGCGAGTGGCTCAACCGCCAGTTTATGCTGGTCGATACCGGCGGTATCGAGCCGAATACCGATGATATCTTGCTTTCCCAGATGCGGCGGCAGGCCGAAATGGCGATCGAACGCGCCGATGTGATTATTTTGGTCACCGACATCCAGTGCGGTGTGACCGCTTCCGACCAGGATGTCGCCAATATGCTTCAGAAAAGCGGAAAACCGGTGGTGCTCTGCGTCAACAAGGTGGACAGCATCGGGGATGTACCGCCCGAATTTTATGAATTTTATAATTTGGGACTGGGTGATCCGATTGCGGTTTCATCGGTGCACGGACATGGGACCGGTGACCTTTTGGAAAAGGTGTTTGAATATCTTCCGGAAGAAACCGAGGAAGAATACGGAGAAGATCTCATCAAAGTCGCTATTATCGGCAAACCCAATGTGGGCAAATCCTCGCTGGTCAACCGGATGAGCGGCGAAGAGCGGATGATCGTTTCGGATATTGCCGGGACAACCCGCGATGCCGTGGATACCTATCTCGAAAATGAGTATGGCAAGTATGTGCTGATCGATACAGCCGGCATCCGCCGCAAAGCCCGTGTCACCGAAAATGTCGAGCGGTACAGTGTGCTGCGCTCCTACATGGCTGTGGACCAGGCGGACGTCTGCCTGATTCTCATTGATGCGACCGAGGGATTTACCGAACAGGATTCCAAAGTCGCCGGCTATGCTCACGAACAGGGCAAGGGCTGTATTGTTGTTGTCAATAAATGGGATGCGATTCCCGATAAAACCGACAAAACCATGCAGGAGTTTACCAATAAGCTGAAGGTGGATTTCAGTTTTATGAGCTATGTTCCGTTTATTTTCATTTCGGCGCTGACTGGTCAGCGGGTGAACAAGCTGTATGAGATGATTAACGGAGTCGCTGCACAGAATGCGATGCGCGTTTCGACCGGTGCGCTCAATGACCTGCTTGCCAACGCAACCGCCCGGGTGCAGCCGCCGTCTGACAAGGGCCGCCGGCTCAAAATCTACTATATTACCCAGGCTTCAACCAAGCCGCCTACATTTGTAGCTTTTGTTAACCGAAAGGAACTGTTCCATTATTCGTATCAGCGCTATCTGGAAAACCAGATTCGTGATACCTTTGGGCTGACCGGTACACCGGTGCGGTTCTTAATCCGGGAACGTGACCGGAATGACACCGACTGATATTTGAAAGGACGGATAATATGGAAACTTTCCTGCTCATCATCGCATTGCTGCTGACGGCGTTTTTTGCCTATTTGATTGGAAGCGTTAATTTTGCGATCATTGTAACGCGGCTGTTCGCCAAAAAAGATATCCGGGATTATGGGAGCGGCAACGCAGGGATGACCAATGTTCTGCGCACCCTTGGAAAAGGCCCAGCTGCGATTGTGACCGTCGGGGATTTCTGTAAAGGAATGCTGGCGGTGCTGATTGGACATTTGATTCTGCTGTTTTTGAGCGGAGAGGTTCCCTTCTATGCCGATTACCTGATTGCGCTGCTGGTAATGCTGGGGCACTGCTTTCCTGTTTTTTATGGCTTTAAGGGAGGAAAAGGCATCCTTGTTTCGGCTGGGGTGATTCTTGTACTGAACTGGAAAGTGTTCCTGGTGATCCTTGCGGTTTTTCTGGTAGTTGTATCCATCAAAAAGATTGTGTCGCTGGCTTCGATTTCGGCAGCAGTGGCTTTTCCGATTGCTACTTTGATATTTGCGTTGGTTGGCAAAGTACCGCATCCGTTTTTGGATACACTGTCGGCCGTGTTGATTTCGGGAATTGTGATTTTTATGCACCGGGGCAACATCAAGCGACTCTTAAACGGCACCGAAAAAGCTTTCGGCAAGAAAAAATAACAAGATTTTGCCGCTGGTTTTAAAAACCGGCGGCGCTGTTTTTCAGAAAGGAGCAGATATGGCCAATATTGCGATTTTAGGAACTGGCGGCTTTGGCATTTCACTGGCGGTAATGTGCAGGAAATACGGGCACGCCGTCACTTTGTGGGGGAAATTTCCCGAGGAGATCGCTGAGATTCGGCGGTATGGTGAAAATAAAAAGCTTCTGCCCGGTGTCCCGGTGGACGCCTCCATTCGGCTGACCAGTGATATCTCCGAGATTGCGGAGGCAGAGCTGGTACTATTTGCAGTGCCTTCCTTTGCGGTGCGAGAGACGGCACGGACAGCGGCGCCTTTTGTCAAAGAGGGTGTGATCGTCTGCAATGTGGGCAAGGGGCTGGAGAAAGGAACCAAAAAGCGGCTGAGTGAAGTGATCGGAGAGGAAATCCCCGGTCATGATATCGTGGCGCTTTCAGGGCCTTCCCATGCGGAGGAAGTTGCGCGCGGCGTTCCCACGACAATTGTAGCGGCTTGCCTGAACCGAGAAAGCGCCGAGAATGTCCAGGATGCACTGACCAACCCCACGCTGCGTGTCTATGTAAGCGACGATGTAACCGGCGTTGAACTTTCGGGCGCTCTAAAAAACATTATTGCGGTCTGCGCCGGTATTTGCGACGGCATGAATCTTGGCGACAACGCCAAGGCGGCGCTGATGACCCGCGGTCTTGCCGAGATTGCCCGGCTTGGGATCGCCATGGGAGCCAAACGCACCACTTTTGCCGGGCTGGCGGGAGTGGGCGACCTGATTGTTACCTGCACCAGTATGCACTCCCGCAACCACCGGGCCGGCATCCTGATTGGGCAGGGCGTGAGCCCGGATGAGGCGGTGGCGCGGATCGGAATGACAGTGGAAGGCTGTATTGCGGCGCAGACAGCTTGGGAGCTTGCACAGGAAAAACAGGTCCCGATGCCAATTGTAGAGCAGCTGCACCTTGTTCTGACCGAGGGGAAGAATCCACGTGACGCAGTGGCGGACTTAATGGGGCGGCCAACCCGGCACGAGGATGAAAAAGTCTGGCTGGAACAGATTTTATAAAGAAAAAAGCTGTCCGAATTACTCCGGGCAGCTCTTTGTTATTTGGTTTCCGGGACTTCCCCGCATTCCCGGTCAAGCCAGATAGCCGCGATATCCAGGGCGGGATACAGGCCGTGCTTGTCGGCCCGCTTCGCAATCAGCTTTTGGGGAGGGAGGGAGAGGTCGGTTGCCATCATTTGAACCGAAACTTCGTCCGCAATCTGCATATCTTGAAAAGGTTTGGTGGATTTAATCTGAAGCATTACGACATAGGGGTCGTACATATTGCCATAGTAGATGGTGTTTTCGTGACGGACGAGAGGTCTGCCTTTATATAAGAAAAATTCCTGTTCCATGGGATTTCCTCCTTAAAAGATATTCTTCTAATACTTTACCATAGAAACGGTGGGTAGTAAAGGCAAAAAGTGTGAATTTTTCCGTTTCCAAAAAAATTCGCAAAAAAGGGTTGACAATTTGGGCTTGTCTGTGTATAATAAATACTGTTGTTGAGAGAACAAAGCGGCAACGATGATGAGGGGGTATAGCTCAGCTGGGAGAGCATCTGCCTTACAAGCAGGAGGTCACAGGTTCGAGCCCTGTTGTCCCCACCATTATGGCCTGCTAGCTCAGTTGGTTAGAGCGCCAGCCTGTCACGCTGGAGGTCGTGGGTTCGAGCCCCATGCAGGTCGCCATTTTCCTTTTTGTTCCCCTACTATGCTTCTGTAGCTCAGTCGGTAGAGCAGGGGACTGAAAATCCCCGTGTCGTTGGTTCGATTCCGACCGGAAGCACCACTTTGCGGATTTAGCTCATCTGGTAGAGCGCCACCTTGCCATGGTGGAGGTAGCGAGTTCGAGCCTCGTAATCCGCTCCATTATCCTATTCAAACGCCCAGAAATAGGTATTCGACAGAGGGGTTCTCTGGCCACAGGCAAAATGATTGCCTGTGGTTTTTTCTTTTGTCTGGAAAAGGTGGCGCTGCTGGAAAGGAGTGGTGCTGCTGGATGAAAAAACCTCTTGCAATTTACGGGAAATCTGGTATAATAAGAATCAGACAGGACGGAAAAATGCTCCGTGTTCAAAACGGGCGCATCTGTTGCAGCAAAAATCAAGGTTTATGCAGATTTGCCATAAAAATCGGAGGAATCCACAAATCGCTGATTTTTATGAAAAAAATCAAAAAAAAGCCTTTACAAACCGTTTTATTTTTGCTATAATCAGACCGTAGTTCAAAATGAGTAGGCCTTGTGGGCAGTGCTACCCCAACGGCGCGGCAAACGGGCAGAAAAGGGCGAACAACTGTCACAGAAACGTGGCTTTCGTAAAAGAAATTCACGGGCGTTTGACAAATATTATTTTGGAGGATGAAAAAACATGAAGAAACAGAGAATTCTTGCTCTGGCTCTCGCAGCTTCTACTGCGGCTTCTGTCTTCGGTGGCTTCAGCGCTTCCGCTGCTGAGAACCCCAAAGATGCTCCTGAGAAGTTCGTAGCGTATACCCCTGTTGTTGATCAGGATACCCTGAACTTTGACGACGTTGAAAACAACGAAGAAGAGTTCAAGAACCTGCTCGACAAAATCTATGTCGGCTCCTATGACGCTGACCTCGCTGTTGAAAGCAGCATGCTGTACCTGTTCGATTACAGTGCAAAACTGACCGACGGTTCTTATGCAGACGGTAAATTTAATGCTAATACCGCTGACTACAAAAAAGGCGATGACATCAAAGAGAGCCTGCTGGACGCTATCTCCAAAGGCTACGGCCTGACCAGCGGCTTTGATACTGCTGGCGACAACATGAATCTGATCCTCACCGAGTTCTTCAAAGAGTTCGATGACACTGCTTCCAACAAAGAGATCAACGATGCTTATAAGCTGAACGTTGCTACTGTTGCTGCACTGCAGGAAGCTGATTACAGCGGTCTGTATTATGATGCAGACAGCGATGGCGTAAAAGATTCTGGAGATTCTACCATCTGGGAAGCTTACGGCCTGGCTGCTCTGAAAGCTGCTTACACCGATACTGTGAAGAGCATCTCTGAGAAGATTTACCTTCTGAATGCTTACGAAGATATCGCTGCTGCACTGAACTTCGCTGCTCCTAAGTCCAACGAAGAGAAGTACAACGAGCTGCTGGATAAAGCTCTGACTCTGACCGAGTCTGACTTCACCGAAGCTGGCTGGAAAGAATTCTCCAAACAGCTGGGTGTTGCAGAGGCTTATGCCAACGCTGGCGATTACGACAAGGCTCTGGAAACTCTGCAGAGAGCTTGGGACAACCGCAAACTCGTAAAACCTGATGTTACCGAGCTGAAAGCTGTTCTGGATTCCCTGTATGTTGACGGCAAGTATGTTCCTGCTTCTAACGCAACCTACAGCGGCACCGACAAGAACCATGTTTACCAGCTGGCAAACAACAAAGTGAACGGCAATCCTTCTTTCGAATGGAACCGTGCATTCAACAGAGGCACCTACAAAGACAGCTACGGCGATTCTTACACCGGCTGCTACTTCGGCAAGGCTTCTGACATGTACTACGATGTATACCGTCGTGCTAACTCCGGCAAATACACCCAGGCTGATGTTGATGCTGCTGCTTCCGACCTCGAGGCTGCTGTTTCTGCTCTGAACGAAGGCGGCGCTGGTGCTAACTGGGAAGTTCTGAAGCTCGAAGAACTCGTTGAGAAAGCAGAAGCTGTTGTTGAGTCTGACTACAACACCGCAAGAACTGCTTGGAAGAACTTCGAGAAAGCTCTTGCTGACGCTCAGGATGTTCTGGCTGAATCCAACCCCACTTCTGTGAAGCTGGATCGTGCTTACAACACCCTTGAAACCGCTATGAAGAACCTGAAGAGCGCTAAACTCGCTCCTTCTGCTGCTGACAAGACCGAGCTGAAAGCTCTTCTGACCGAAGCGAAAACCCTCCTGAAAAATATGGATGGTAAGGTTCTTGCTCAGGTAACAGCTCTTGATGATGCTGTTGAAGCAGGTGATAAAGTTTACGCTAACTACTCCTCCAAGCTTATTTCTGAAGTTGAGAAAGCTATTGCTGACCTCGAGTCCGCTATCGCTGGCTACAACCAGAAACAGGGCTGGTACTTCGAAAACAACACCTGGTTCTATGGCAAAGGCGCAACCACCGTTAAAGGCTGGCTGAACGATAACGGCACATGGTACTACCTCGACAAGACCACCGGCGCTATGAAGACCGGCTGGCAGAAGATCGACAACGTTTGGTACCTCTTCAAGACCGGCACTGGCTCTGGCAAGATGCTGACCGGCTGGCAGAAAGATGGTAACACCTGGTACTACCTGAACAGCAACGGCTCTATGGCTACTGGCTGGGCTAAGATCAACAACGTTTGGTACTACTTCCAGCCCTCCGGCGCTATGGTTTCCAACACCTGGGCTTGGGTTGGCGACAAGTGCTACTACTTCTATGCTTCCGGTGCGATGGCTGCTAACACCACCATCGACGGCTACAAAGTAGACGCTTCTGGCGCTTGGGTTAAATAAGCTTAACGCTTAGACTACCACAAACGAACAAATCCCCCTCACCGCATGGTGAGGGGGATTTTTGTTATACAAAAATATGTTAAACAAATAAGGATGAAATTTTGGTAGGAATATAATCTTGAGCAACAAAAAATCCCAATCACAATTGTGATTGGGATTTTGGAGGTGCCACCCAGATTCGGACTGGGGGTGAAGGAGTTGCAGTCCTCTGCCTTACCACTTGGCTATGGCACCAGATTTGGAGCGGATTACGAGGCTCGAACTCGCTACCTCCACCATGGCAAGGTGGCGCTCTACCAGATGAGCTAAATCCGCAAATGGTGCTTCCGGTCGGAATCGAACCAACGACACGAGGATTTTCAGTCCTCTGCTCTACCGACTGAGCTACAGAAGCATGTTGGCGACCTGCATGGGGCTCGAACCCACGACCTCCAGCGTGACAGGCTGGCGCTCTAACCAACTGAGCTAGCAGGCCATTTATTTTGTCAGTCAACGTATTATATTATACATCAGGAATTTCATTTTGTCAACAGGTTTTTTGAAAAAAATAGCATTTTTTTCGTCTACAAAATACCTTGATTTTCGTCATGGTCTGTTATATAATATTTTTATTAGAGTGCCGGAAAGGAGCGATAGGATGGGTTGGAAAAAAGTGGTTCGCATTTCAGTTAGTGCCTTGCTATGCCTCTTAATTCTGTGTTCGATCATTGGGATGGTGCTGCTTGGAATCGGCGTCAAGAACGCGGATCGCACAGGAACATTTAATTTGTTTGGGAATAGTTGGCATTTGAATAAAAGTACAGCTATGGAACCTGATATCATGCAGAATGATTTAGTTATTGTGAAACATACAGATTTTTCAAATATAAAACCGGGCGATTACGCTGCTTTTTATTATATGGAAGATGGAGAAGAACATCTTTTGATTCGAAAAGTAGAAAGTGTTGATAATTTGCTTTATACAGTATCTGACAATGAAGGTAATGTCATAGAAATTTCTGCAGAAAACAGCCGCTTCCTTGGAAAAGCAACACAGCGAAGTGCACAGCTTGGACAAGCAGTTTTGTTTTTACAAAGCGAAGATGGTAAAATGATATTTATCGGATGGACTGCCGGCGTTGCACTTTGCTTAATCGGCCTGACGATTCTGTTCCATTTAATTTGGAAAAATGTTTGGAAAAACAAAAAAGATGGTCCTACAGATTTGCTTACGGGAGAATCGTTATCTTTTGATGTGGAAGAAACAGTTTATCTTTCTAAAAATAACAAATAATATAAGCCGGGATAGCCCGGCTTTTTTACTGGCAAACGAAAGGAGTACTCAATGGCAAAAAATTTGGTAGTGGCGCAGTCTGGCGGTCCCAGCGTAGCAATTAACGCAACACTTGCAGGAGTTATTGCAGCTGCAAAGGAAGCTGGAAGAATTGGAAAAATATATGGTGGAATTCATGGAGTAGAGGGAATTCAAGCGGGTAAGCTTGTGGATATAACGGATTTTTCTGATTTTGAGAAATTGAAAGCTACACCAGCAATGGCGTTGGGATCTTGCCGTTGTAAGCTCCCTCCTATAGAGCAAAAAGACGCAAAGAGCTATCAGTTGCTCCGCCATGTTTTTAAGCAGTATGACATTGGCTATTTTCTTTATATTGGCGGGAATGACAGTATGGATACCGTTTATAAACTCTCCCGCTTGTTTGCAGGAGAAGAAAATGCGCCTGTTTTTGTGGGAATTCCTAAAACTATCGATAACGATTTGCCTCTGACAGATCATACTCCCGGCTATGGCAGTGCTGCAAAATATCTGGCAATTACAATGGACGAAATTATTCGTGATACAGCCATTTACAATGTACCAGCTGTTACCATTGTAGAAGTGATGGGACGTAATGCAGGTTGGCTGACCCTTGCAGCTGCAATGCCGCGCTTTGTTGGTGGAAAAAAGCCCGATTTTGTTGCGATTCCCGAGGTGCCTTTTGATGAGGATGTGTTCGTTCGGAAAGTTCGAGAACAGCTGAAACATACCCCCAATGTGGTAGCGGCAGTCAGTGAGGGAATTCGGGACCTTAGCGGCCATTATGTGGGCAGCAACGCGAAGAGCGGCGCTGTGGATGTTTTTGGACACGCATATTTGAGTGGTGTTGGAAAATATCTAGAAGGGCTGGTCAAACGGGAAATAGGCTGTAAGGTGCGTTCTATTGAACTCAATCTGATGCAGCGCTGTTCCGCTCATCTGGCGGCAAAATCGGATATCGAAGAAGGGTATGCAATCGGAAAAGCCGGTGTGGAGGCTGCCTTGCGCGGAGAAACAGGCAGGATGGTTGCACTTCGGCGCATTTCCGATCAGCCGTATCAGACCGAGCTATTTACTGTCGCAATCGAAGAAGTGGCCAATCTGGAAAAGCTTGTGCCGGAAAAATGGAGAAATCTGGAAGATCCGAAAGCTGTTGCGGAAATTCGGAATTATATCCTGCCTTTGATGCAGGGCGATGTGCCCCAGTTCCGGAATGAATATGGGATGAACGAATATGTCAGTTTTATGGAATAAGAAAAAGCCTGCTCAATTGAGCAGGCTTTTTGCATGAAAAAATTTGCAGCTATAAAAAGCGGAAAAATGCGCATAGTAACAAAAAAGAATGATGGAGGGAAATCGGATGCGCAGATTAATCCGCACAATTTCATTATTTACAGCTGTCATTACAATGTCGGTTATGGGATATGTCAGCTATTTGTATTTTGAGTTGCCCGAACGTTTCTATGTTTTGGATGCGAATTCATTTTCCATGATGCAGTACCGCCAAATATCAGCTGAGCTTCCGCAACAAACAGAGGAACAAGCAGGGACAAGTCGTTCCAGCTCTCGGGAAGCGGAACTTCGAATATTTGGTTTGATACCAGTTAAAAGCACCTGGCTCAATGAAGTGGAGGAACGGTATGTGGTACCATGCGGCACTCCGTTTGGGTTGAAAATGCTGACAGAAGGGGTGATTATTGTCGGGTTGAATCCAGTAGAAACCAAGACTGGGACGGTATATCCTGCTGATGAAGCGGGACTGCAGAAAGGGGATGTGATCCTTCAGGTAAATGGTTCCCAGGTTCATTCCAACGCGGAGCTGACAGCCATTGTGCGTAAAAGCGAAGGAATTGCGTTGGATTTTCAGATTCGAAGAGAGGATAAGGAACTCCATCTTCAGGTGAAGCCAGCCAAAAGTGTGGGAGATGATGAATACCGCTGCGGAATATGGGTGCGGGATTCTTCTGCTGGAATTGGTACGGTAACATTTTATGATCCAGCCACCGGTATTTTTGGAGGATTAGGACATGCGGTATGTGATGTAGATACCGGTGAACCAATGCCGCTTTCAAGCGGTGAGGTAGTTCCGGTTCAAATCAACGGGGTGCAGAAGGGGGAAGCCGGGCTTCCCGGTGAACTCCAGGGGAGCTTTTTATCCAGTGTAGCAATTGGCACCTTGGCTGTAAATAATGAAACTGGTATTTATGGCTTTTTGAATAAAAGCCCATCCCAAATGGAAGCGGTTCCGCTCTGCTTCCGGCAGGATGTCAAGGAGGGCAGCGCCCAGATTTTGACAACAGTTGCAGGCAATGAGGCAGCATGGTATGATATTGAGATCGAACATGTCAATTTGGACAACAATGCGCCTACACGCAACATGGTGATACGTGTTACCGATCCGGAACTTCTTTCTATTACAGGCGGTATTGTGCAGGGAATGAGCGGCAGTCCGATTTTACAGAATGGAAAACTGGTGGGGGCTGTTACCCATGTGTTTGTCAATGATCCAACCAAAGGATACGGAATATTCGCGGAAAATATGCTGGATAACTGCGCCAACCTGGAAGAGATGCAAAAAGCAGGCTGAGCTGTCATTGACATGTGTTTGGAAAAGCGCTATACTGATATTATCAATAAACAGTTTAGATAGGAGCGCACAGCATGTCAGAAATTGAAGTAAAAAATGTTGGTGAGTCACAAGTCCGGCGGATACTGACAATGGAAGCCTGTATTCCCCTAATGGCGCAAACGCTGCGGGATATGGAGCAGGGAATCTGTTTTGGGCAGCTGCGGACAGTGCATACGCTGCCGCATAATAGCCTGTTTGGGTTTATGCCCGGCTGGCTGGGGGATGACAGTTATTTTGGCGCCAAGGTGGTAACTGCTTTTCCCGCCAACCAGGGAACAGATTACCCCTCCCATATGGGTTCAGTCCTTTTGTTCGATTCAGTTCACGGGGCACTGCGGGGGATGGTAGATGCCACTGCTGTTACCGCAATTCGTACCGGTGCGGTCAGTGGTGTCGCAACTGATCTTCTTGCAAGAAAAGATGCGCATGTATTGGCCTTGCTGGGAGCAGGAGAACAAGCGAGAAGCCATCTGGCAGCGGTAAAACAGGTGCGGGGCATTCAGGAGGTCCGGATCTATGATCGCTTTCCGAAAGCTGCACAGGCGCTTGCAATGGACGCAGCAGATGTATATGGAATAGACGCCAAAGCCTGTGCTACTGTGCGGGAGGCGGTAGAAACGGCCGATATCATTTGTACGGTGACTACCAGCCCCGAACCGATTCTTGACAGCCAGTATATCCAGCCGGGAACCCATATCAATGCAGTAGGAGCTTTTACCCCGACTACACGCGAAGTATCCTCCGATTTGGTTGCCAAATCCCGTCTGTATGCAGACAGCCGGGCGTCGATGTTGGCAGAGTGCGGGGAATTCCTGATACCGAAAGCAGAAGGGCTGATTAATGATCATCACATCGTGGGAAGTATTGGAGAAGTTCTTTTGGGGCGAGCACCTGGACGTTGTGGAGAACAGGAGATTACCTTGTTTGATGCGTTGGGACTCGCAGTAGAGGATCTTGCCTGCGCCCGTTATTGCCTGGAACATTTACAATAACAGCAAAAAGGCGGCTGAAATAGCCGCCTTTTTTATGCGCAGAAGCCGGAGTTTTTTCCGGCAGTTAACAATCTTGCCAGTGCCTTTTCAATTTCCCTGGAAGGGGTTGCGATATTCATCCGGCAAAACCCTTCTCCCTCAGGCCCATATTCTGAACCGTGATTGGTTTGAATCAGCGCCTGATTTTCCAAAAAGGAAAAGAGCGCTGTATCAGAGAGACCAAGGCCTCTCCAGTCAATCCAAAGGGTAAAGGTTCCCTGCTGCGGGGAAGTCCGTACCTGCGGAAGATGGGAGGCAAAAAATGCCCGGATCAATTCCCCATTTTTCCAAAGCAGACGGTTTACCGCTCGGTTCCATTCTCCATCACTCTGATAAGCGGCCAGGACAGCAGTATATGCCATCGGATCAATGCTGCCATAATGATCGCGATTGCGCTGTTCCACAAACGCTTCCCGCAGTTTGGCATTGGGAATCAAATTGTTGGCATGGTTTAATCCTGTGAAATTAAATGCTTTTCCAAGGCCGGTGCAGCTAATGGCATGGGGCGCCGCGCCGGAAATAGAGGCGTAAGGCGCAACCGGTTCGGAGAGAAAGCAAAATTCTGCAAAAATTTCATCACTGAACACAACAACACCATAGCGGTTGGCAAGTTCAGCAATTTTTTCCAGTTCGTCCTTTTTCCACACAGTTCCGGTGGGGTTTTGTGGGTTGCAGAGAACCATAAGGCAAACGTCGGGCAGAGCCATTTTTTGCTCCAAATCGGAAAAATCCATCTGATAACTGCCATCTTGCTGAAGCTGTAAGGAGTTACTCAACGGAATCCGGCCGTTGCGGAGGATTGCCTGATCGTAACGGTCGTAGACTGGGCGTTGAATCAGCACACGGTTTCCCGGTTTGGTAAAGGCACGGATGGCAATCGAAAGAGAAAAAATAGTGCCGAGCGCCGGGGTAACCCATTCGGGGGAAATTTCCCATCCTCGCATCAGCCGCATCCATCGGGCAACAGCGGCGCGGTATGGATCATCACAGAGTGCAAAGCCGTATATTCCAGTTCGGATCCGTTTTTCCAGCGCCTCTATGACACAGGGGGCTGTTTGGAAATCCATTTCTGCGGCAGATAAAGATGGGAGTCCCGCGGCCAACAGTCGGGGATCGGTAATGGCGTTGCGCAGGCTCCCCTGATTGCTGCGGTCGACGAGTGTTTGAAAATCAAAAGAAACAGGCATAGCGGTTCTCCTATCATTGGATTCTGATTACAGATTGTAGCAGGCGGCCAAATGTCCCGGTGCAATTTCCCGGAGAACAGGACGCTCTTTCCGGCACTGCGCTGTTGCGCGGGGACAACGGTCGCAGAACCGGCAGCCGGGCTTTGGATTGATAGGGCTTGGCACTTCTCCTTGCAGATGGCTCGGCTGATGTGTCCGGCAATATTCAGGGTCAGCAATCGGAACGGCGGAAAGTAGACCGATGGTATAGGGATGGGCCGGATGGTCATACAATTCTGCAGTCGGGCCGTATTCCACCATGGTGCCCAGATACATAACGGCAGTATGGTCTGCAATGTGGCGCACCATCGAAAGGTCGTGGGTTATAAACAGGTAGGTCAAATTCATTTCCCGCTGGAATTTCATCAGCATGTTGACAACCTAGGCTTGAATGGAAACATCCAGCGCCGAGATTGCTTCGTCACAGACAAGAAAGCTGGGGTTGAGTGCTAATGCCCGTGCGATACCGACACGTTGACGCTGTCCGCCGGAAAATTCGTGCGGAAAGCGGTTGGCATGTTCCTTGCTGAGCCCAACCTGTTCAAGAAGTTCATATACACGCTGATGGCGTTCGGAGCGGTTGGGAAAGAGTTTATGAATCAGCAGACCTTCCTCAATAATTTCTCCAACAGTGAAAAACGGGTTGAGGGAAGCGTATGGGTCCTGAAAAACCATCTGCATCTTTCGGGTATAAGCTTTCCATTCTGCACGGGAGGTTTGGGAAAGATCGGTCCCTTCGTAAAACACATGGCCGCCATCCGGTTCATAGAGGCGCAGAATTGTGCGGCCGACGGTGGTTTTGCCGCATCCGGATTCTCCCACCAGTCCCAGCGTTTCGCCGCGATTAATAGAAAAGCTTACATCATCCACGGCTTTCAGAATTTGGTGTTTGCCGGCTGAAAAATATTTTTTAAGGTTCTCCACCCGGAGCAGAGGTTCAGTTGGGTTGTATTGTGTCTGGAGCATTATTTTCCCTCCTCATCAGCAGAGTTCAAAGCGGCATGCCGTCCGATTGGAGGGGTGACATGCGGGGCGCGTTCGTCCAGCAGCCAGCAGCGCACCAGATGCCCATCGTCCGCTTGAAATTCTGGCGCGTCCAGCTTTTGACAGGCTCCCATGCAATACCGGCAGCGCGCCGCAAATGCACATCCTGCAGGTGGGGCAAACAGGTCGGGCGGCGTGCCGGGAATACTGAACAACTCCGATTTTGCCCGACGTGCGCTGTCCGCTACACTGGGCATTGATCCCAAAAGCCCCCAGGTATAGGGGTGGCGGGGATTGTAAAAAATCTGATCCGCAGTACCGGATTCCACAATTTTCCCGGCGTACATTACTGAAATCCGGTCTGCCATTTGAGCAACAACGCCCAGATCATGGGTGATGAGGATAATAGCAGTGCCCAGATCCTTTTTTAGGTTGTTCATCAGATCAAGAATCTGAGCCTGCATGGTAACATCGAGCGCTGTGGTAGGCTCGTCGGCAAAAAGTATTTGCGGATTGCATGCGATCGCAATTGCAATCATGACACGCTGACGCATGCCGCCGGACAGGGTATGCGGATAACGGCGGAAACATTTTTCTGGATTGGGAAGACCCACCTGCCGTAGCATCTGAATTGCAATTTCTTTTGCTTTGGCATGGCTAACCTTTTGGTGCTTAATGATTCCCTCACAAAGTTGGTTCCCTACACGCATGGTTGGATTTAAACTGGTCATGGAGTCCTGAAAGACCATGGAAAACTCTTTCCCGCGGTAATTCTCCATTTCTTTATCCGATTTTGTGACAAGTTCTTCCCCGCGATAAAGGATGCTTCCGGATTTGATACGGGATGGCGGTGATGGAAGAAGCTTCATAATAGTTTGGACTGTTACACTTTTGCCGCATCCGGACTCCCCCACGATGGCAAGTGTCTCGCCCGCATCAAGGGTAAAATCAATGCCGCGCACAGCCTGAACCTCACCGGCATAAGTGTCAAAGGAAACCGCGAGATTGCGGACTTCCAGCAGATGTTCGTTCATGTTGATAACCTGCCTTTCTCTTATTTGCGGTCAGTCGCGCAGGTGCGGATCCAACGCATCGCGCAGGCAGTTCCCAAACAGGTAAAATGCCAGGATGGTGATGCTAATGAGCGCACCGGGAATCCAAAGCTGATATGGATACAGACGGTAAAGAGAAGAGCCGGTTTGGGCAAGCTGGCCCCAGGAGGTCGTAGGGGATTTAATGCCCAGTCCGATAAAGCTGAGGTAAGCTTCGGTAAAAATGGCACCTGGAATTGCAGCAGTGATGCTCACGACTTGTTGCCCAAGAATATTGGGAAGGATGTACCGAAAAATTTGACGCATCGGGGAAGCCCCCTGCGATTTGGCAGCCAGCACAAATTCCCGGTTTTTAAATTGGAGGACACGGCCGCGGATAAATCGAGCAGAACCCATCCAGCCAACCAATGCGATTGTCACAATAATGGCAAGAGGTCCGGATCCCATCAGCAGCATCATTAAAGTAATGTAGACAAGTTCCGGAATGCAGACACCGACATCAATAATCCGCATAATCAGCATATCGACCCAACCACCGAAATAACCGGAAATTCCCCCAAAAAAGATGCCCACAATTTGCGGAGCAATTGCACCGCCCAAACCAATCAGCAGCGAAACACGCGCGCCGGTCCAAACTCGTGCCCACAAATCTCTTCCCAGCTGGTCTGTTCCAAACCAGTGTTCCGCACTGGGGGGCTGGTTTATTGCCTGCAGATTATTGGTTTCGTAATCATAAGGGCAAAACATTGGAGCAAAAATAGCGAGCAAAGTAATAATGGCAATGATAGCCAGGCTGATGATAGCAACCTTATCCTGCCGGATGCGTCGAAACACATCGGCCCAGTAGCCTACGCTCGGACGGACAATGGCGTCTGCTTTGCGTTTTTCGCGGGGAATTGGGCGAAAATCCTCAGCCGTCAGGGTAACAGATGAAACAGCAGCAGTATCTTTCACAAAGTCCACCTCACTTTACAACACGGATGCGCGGGTCAACCAGTCCGTATATCAGGTCGATAATAAAGTTGGCCCCCACGACGAATACACCAAAAAATACCGTCAATCCCAGTGTCATGGTATAATCCAGACTGGTGACCGATTTGACAAAGTAAGCTCCAATACCGGGAATTGCAAAAATCTGTTCCACAACAAAGGAACCCATCAGAATTCCCACAATTTCCATGCCAAGATTTGGAATCATTGGGATAATGGCGTTGCGGATCTGATGCCGCCAGACGATCTGGGGGGAGGAAAGGCCCTTCGCTTTGGCGGTTTTTACATAATCTTCTGAAATGACCTCCAGCATCAGTGTTCGCATTGTCCGGGTACGTCCCGCAATGCTTCCAAGGCTTAATGTCAGTGTTGGAAGGATGGTGTGCCAAAAGCTTTTCCACTGCGCAACCGGGAAAATTTCCAGCTTGATGGCGAAGATATATTGCAAAAGAGACGCAATGATAAATACCGGTACCGAAACGCCCAATACGGAAAAACCAACCAGACTGTAGTCCAGTGCTTTCCCGCGGTGGCGGGCGGCGAGGATCCCGAACAGAATCCCGAGCGGAAGAGAAAGAATGTAGGCTTGCAGGCCGAGCTGTGCGGAAATCGGGAATTTTTCGGCAATAATCCCATTCACCGACTGACCGGCGTATTTCAAGGAAGTGCCAAAGTTTCCATGGAGAAGATTTTGCATAAAGGTTAGATATTGCTTCCACAAAGGATCATTCAGCCCGTAGTAGTCCATTAGCTGTTCCACCATTTCAGTCGGCAGAAGCTGGTCGGTAGCAAATGGATTTCCGGGCAGAAGACGCAGCAGGAAAAAGCTACAGGTGGCAATGAGCCAGATGGTAATTAGAGAGATAATCAACCTGCGGAGGATGTATTTTCCCATGTTTTCACACCTTTCCGTAAAGAATGCGGAAGGAAGTCCGCGTTTACGCGGACTTCCTTCCGGTTGTGCATCCGCACGGTTATTTTTGAACAGTAAGCTGATCGAACAGGAAGCCGGCGCCCAAGCCGCCAAGTCCGAAGCCCTCAACATAGGACTGTGTCGCATAAGCGGTGCTTAATCCGTAAAACGGAATGATGCAGCTTCCATCCAGCAAAATCTGTTCTGCCTGTTGTGTCAGCTCGTATTTTTTTGCCTTGTCGGTTTCTGTTTGGATCTGGGCTACCAAGGCGTCATATTCTTCATTGCTCCAGATGCCTGCATTATAATCTCCGCCATTTACAAAGTTTTCCAGAGCGTCCCAGGGAGTGAGCGAGGAAGAAAGGCTGATGGCAAAAAGATCATATTCATTGGAAGTGTAGTTTCCGATTGCAGTACCAATGGGGTACTGGTCAAGTTGTATGGAGGTGATTCCCAGATTTTGTTTCCATTGGTCAATCATTGTTTCACAAAGGAGCTTTTGACTGGTAGTATCCCAGGTTACGAAATGCAGTTCCGGCAGTTCCTCCACCGAAGAGAGGCCAAGCTCTTCCAGCGCAGTGGCCAGATATTCTTTTGCCTTGTCAATATCGCCGCTTAGCGGAACAGAGTTTACTGGATATTCCTCCACAAAACTGCCGCCGTTCAATCCGTCATAAAAAGGAAGGGTGAGCCGGCTGTAGGGGGTGTCTACCTGGGTAATGGCATTGACTGTCGCTTCCCGATCCAACGCATAGTTGAGGGCCAGCCGGAAATTATTGTTGGAAAGGACTTTCCCGGCGTCCTCGCTCATTCCGTTTTGGTTGATCCACAAATACATTAGGCCATTTGCTCCGGTTTCGATTGTGATGTAATCCGCCAGTGCATCCAGATATTGGTTGGAAACATTAGCAAGAGCATCTACTTCCCCGTTTTCAAACATGGAATAGGCGGTGTTGGAATCATCCACTTTCAGAAGCGTAATGGTTTCTACCGGAAAAGAGTTTTCTGCGTTCCAATATTCGGGATTTTTGGTAAAGGTTATCGATGAGTCCAGAGTCCACTCGGTCAGAGTATAAGGGCCGGAATACTGCAGAGAGTCAATAGAAGAACCGAAGCTTTCGCCCTGTTCTTCCACAAAATCCTGTCGCAATGGAATCAAGCCGCTGGTTGCCAGCGTCAGGATGAAATCATCTGTAGGTTCAGCAAGCGTTATTTCCAATGTCTGATCGTCGAGTACGGCAACACCGACCTCTTCCCATTGTGCAGAGCCGTTATTAAATGCCTCTGCGTTTAGAATATCATAATAAGTAGAAGCGGAGGGGGATCCCATATCGGGACTTAGAAAGCATTGCAGTGTGTAGGCAAACTGTTCTGCGGTGATTGGCTCTCCGTCAGACCAGTTGGCTTCACGCAGGTGAAAGGTATAAGTCAATCCGTCTTCTGAAACGTCATAATTTTCACAGATTTCGTTTTGAACACCGTTTTCATTATACCGGAAAAGGCCGGATTCCAGCAGATAGAAGCTGTTGCCGTCATCACTGCTCTGGGAAAGAATGGGATTGAGGGTGACAGGGTGTCCGCCAATAAAGGTAAAGGTCATTGGCTCAGAGGCGGATTGGGAACCGGAGTCTTCTGCTGAGGCACCGGAAGAGGTCAATGCAGAGGAAGAGGCGTTGTCATCGCTAGTGTAGGTGCCGCAGCCAGCCATTGCGGTCAGTGCCAGGATACTGGCAGAAATAGCGGCAAGGATTCTTTTCATAAAAGTTCCTCCTTTATATCTCAGGATGGTGTCAGAAGTGCGGCGGGGAATTCGTCTTTGACCGGCACACATCTGTTATTATTACTAATAATACTACCGTGATATTCTGTTTTTGTCAACGGATATTGTCGAATTTTTAACGGAAAATTTTGCTATATAAAAAATAATCTTTTTGTTCAAGTAGAATGCTGATTCTTTTCTTCAGAATATTGAATTTGCAACTCTCTTCTTGACAATGGGAAAAATCCGTGCTACAGTTGTTTTAATATCATTACTGAATATATCAGAAAAAGGAGGATGTTTATGTTGACACAGGATCAAACCCGCTGTGTTTTGGAACAGGCGGTTGCAACAGGCGGTGATTTTGCGGAGCTGTTCTGGGAGGTTAAAGAAGAACGGAATCTGGATGATGCAAATGGTATTGTGAGCCGTGCAACGGCGGTCCGCACAGCTGGAGCCGGGATCTATCTGCTTTGCGGAACGCGCAGCGTATACGTCTGTACCAATGATTTGTGTTTTTCTTCCCTAATGGAAGCGGCACGCCGGGCGGCGGAACTGCTTGGGAATGGAAATGGCAAGCCAGGTGAAATCCGTTTCCGGATGCAGCAGATTGCAACGCCCAATCCTGTAAAGCTCCTGCCGGGCAGTGTGGAAACAGAACGCAAAATCCGACTTTTGCGGGAAACCGTAGCCGCAACGGCGCAGTTTTCTGGTTTGCGGCAGATGCAGACGGGATACTTTGACAGCGATCAGCGGGTTTGGATCGCCAACACGGATGGGCTGTTTACAGAAGACCGCCGGGTAGCCTGCCGTATCCGAATCCATGCCGCAATGGAAGGGGAAAATGGGAAGATCCTTTCCCGATGGTCTGACTTTACCAGGCCGGCCGGTTTTGAAGCAATTTCCGATTCCGAGGCAACAAGCTATTTTGCGGCGGACTTTCTGAAACGGATGCAGGTTTCGCTGCGGGCGGAACCAATCCGTTCCGGCACAGTGCCGGTTGTGCTGGATGCGGGAAGCTGCGGGACCTTTTGGCATGAATGCTGTGGGCATCCGCTGGAATCGGTAGCCATTGCGGCGGGTTCCAGCGAATTCTGCGGGAAATTAGGGCAACAGGTTGCATCTTCTAAGGTGACACTGGTAGATGACGGAACTATCCCCGGTCTTTACGGAAGCGAGGCTGTTGACGATGAGGGCACACCTGCCCGCAAAAATATTCTGATTGAGAACGGTATTTTGAAAGGCTATCTCTGTGACCGCCTGGGCGGGAGAAAGCTGGGCTCTGCTTCTACCGGAAACGGCCGAAAACAGGATTATACCTACGCTCCGGTTTCCAGAATGACCAACACCTATCTGGCACCTGGAACAGACGATGAAGAGGAAATGATCCGGGATATTGACCGCGGACTCTTTGTAACTGGTTGCGGCGGTGGCTGCGGCGGACGAGAATTCTCGATTGAGGTTACCGAAGGCTGGTGGATTGAAAACGGGAAACTTGTCCACCCGGTGAGTGGGTTGACGTTAAATGGCCGCGGTATGGAGGTGATCCGATTGGTTGACCGTGTGGGAAGCCGTTTGGAAACAGAATCAGGCGGATACTGCGGCGCGTCGTCCGGTCTGGTGCCGACCACATCGTTTCAGCCGCGGATGCGGGTATCAGCGATGGCAGTAGGCGGAACAGCCGAGTAAGGAGGAGAAACATGATTTTGCTTCACAACTTTGAACAGGCATTTCAGGCACTACCAGAGGG
The DNA here is from genome assembly GCA_944382875.1 of uncultured Clostridia bacterium. Taxonomy (GTDB): domain Bacteria; phylum Bacillota; class Clostridia; order Oscillospirales; family Ruminococcaceae; genus Merdivicinus. The sequence continues at coordinate 253,690 of CALWNQ010000001.1, read as the reverse complement.
AGTGAGCCGGGCAGAAATCGAAGCGGAACGGCGGGAGGTTGTGTCGATCGAGGCCTCCAACGGGGAAATCAGTAAAACGGGTGCGTCTTCGGTTACAACGATATATGCAAGAGTTTCCGGAAGTGTTTCCGGCACTGCCTGTACGCAGAATATTGGCGGAGATCTGGCGGATTTACTGCAAAATGCCAGAAATAACGGCGCTTATGCAGCGGGCGGTCCGATTCCCATGCAGCGCCGGGAAATGATGTTTTCAGGGAGCGCCGTTTTTGGAAAACCTGCGACAGTTTCTGAAATGCGGGGAAAAGCGCTTTGTTTGGATAAAGCGCTGCGGTCAGCCGACAATGCCATTTATTCAGCTTCTGCAGAGGTGCGGATGGAACGCACTGCCTGTCACCTGGTGTCTTCGGACGGAGCTAACATCCAAAGCGATGATTATGCGATGGTTGTTTCGGTATCGGTACAGGCGGAGCGGGACGGATTTGGCTGCGGAGTCGAATTTGAGTGCAGCGCTGTTTCTGTGGATGAAATTGATCCGGAAAAAATTGCACAGCAGGCATCAGAACGACTGCGGCTTCAGCAAAAGCCTGGCAGCTTTGTCCCGGGGAAATACCGGGTGTTGTTGGAGCAACCCGCAGTTTGGTATCTGATGCTGACGGCCTGGCAGGCCTTTTCCGGGCCGAAATGCAGTGCAGGGACATCTTGCCTGAGCGCAAAAATGCAAAATCAGGTTGGCTCGTCCTGTTTGAATATATCGGACTTGCCCACTCATCCAGCATGCGGCTGCCACAGTGCTTTTGATTTTGAGGGAACACCCTGCATGCCGGTTAAGCTGATGGAAAATGGCAGAATGACCGGGATGCTCCACAATCTGGAAAGTGCCGCACATTTTGGCGTATCTTCCAATGGCCGGGCAGGACGTGCGCCGTCCTTAACCTCGGGAATTCCCAACCTGTACACGGTCACGCCGCGGATTTGTCTGATTGAACCGGGCAGCAACTCCAAAGAATCGTTGCTTGAGCGGTTGAGCGATGGGGTGCGGATTACCGAATCCTATGATCCGTTTCATTGTTTGGATGTTACTTCGGGACACTTTTCTATTCCATGCCGTGGAATTTTATACAAAAACGGTCGTCCCACTTGCAATGTTTCTTCGATTGCCATTCATGGCACTTTGGAAAACCTGTTCCAAATGGTGGAAGCAGTGGGAAATGATTTAATGATTGCTCCGTTTATTATGACCCATGCATATTGTGTGGGAGCTCCCTCCCTGTTAATAAGGGAGCTGACAGTGAGCGGAAAATAAAAAAGAGCGCAGTTTTGATACTGCGCTCTTTTTTATTTATATAGATTAAATTTCGTCCGGTTCCAACTGCAGATCCAACCGCAGCTCTTCTAAAGCAGTTTCGGTATCCCGCTGCCGGAGCGCGGACAGGATTTCTTCATGGTGTGGCTGCCCTTTTTGTGTAACAACAGACATTCCGTTGGTCATGGCATAACGGCATACCAACCCGATAAAGCCGTATAGGGTGTCATATAGATAAGAATTTCCGGTTAGGTTTGCAATCTGCAGGTGAAACCGGGAATTAACGGTATTGTATGGATCGCTTAAGCTGGAACTGGCTGTTCGGAGGGTTTCTTCTAAGAGGTCGATTTCCGCCTCCGAAGCATGTCGGATAATTTCGCGAAGTGCCAGTGCTTCAATCTGATACCGAACCTTTTGAATCATATTCAGCTGGGCAGGCGTAATATCCAGAATGAGGTATCCTTTTCGAGGAAAGCTTTTCAAGTACTTATCGTGGCAAAGACGCTGCAGGACTTCACGGGCGGTGATTTTGCTGATGCCGTATTGATCTGCAACACTTTGTTCCAGAATCAGCTCGCTGGAAGACATTTTTCCAGTCATAATTGCTTCCCGGATTTTGTAGTACACATTATTGGCAAGCGACTTTTTTCCGCGATTGGTCAGATTCTCGTCCATTTTTTTCACCTGTTCTCCCTGTTGCATCAATATTCATCTATATTCACTATAGCACGTTTTTTTCCAAAGGTCAATCAAAAAGAATATAGATTTGACAAATTTATTCATGCGTTTTCGAAGAAAGTTGCATTTTCCAGGGATAATCATAATCATCCAGCACCCTATCCGGCACCTCATAAAAAAAGGTCTGAGAAGGGAACCGCTTAAACAGGCTTCGTCCGCCTTCGTCGCCGCAGAGGGCGAGCAGTTCTTTCCGGAACACCGGAGAAAAAATTGTCGGTGAACCCATCCGGCTGCCCGCTTTCACCCGTCCGAGCGGCAGTCCACATTGGGTATATGCCTCCAAAAAGCCGCAAAGCCATTCTCCTGTAAAGAAAGGCTGATCGCAAACAAAAAAGCATAGAGCTGCATCTGGCCTTGCAGCGGTAGTGCCTGCCCGAACCGATGCGGCAATTCCTTCGTCGGGCGGCGGCGCTTCTACCGGAAAAAATCCTCTGCGGAGTGCCTCTTCCCGAATAGTTGCTTCTCTTGTCACAACAAGAATCCGGGCAGAGCCCTGTACAGCATCAGCCGCATCAAACGCGTAATGAAACAGCGGCTTCTCGTTAAATTGTGCCAGCAGTTTTTTTCCATCTGCTTCAGTGGATTCGGATGCAAACCGTCGGGAAGCGCCGCCTGCCAGTAAAATCACATCAATTTTCATCTTTGTGCAGCAGCCCCAAGGCGATATCCTCCGGACGAATGGGAAGTTCCCGGAAATACAAGCCGGTAGCGTTATAGATGGCGTTGGTTATGGCAGGTGCGGGGGTATTGATGACCAGCTCGCCGATAGATTTAGCGCCAAAGGGACCGGTGGGCTCATAGCTGCTTTCAAATTCCACCCGGATTTTTCCAGCATCCAAACGGGTGGGGATTTTATATTGCAAGAACGAATTGTTCATCATCCGGCCAAACTTATCGTACTGGATATTCTCAAAAAGAGCCATACCGATTCCCTGTACAATACCGCCTTCGGTCTGGACAGTGGCCAAGTTCCGGTTGATGACGGTGCCGCAGTCCACTGCCGCCGCGTAATCGACAATTTCTACTTTGCCGGTTTCCGGGTCCAGGTCGATTTCTACCATACCTACCATAAAGGGAGGTGGAGAAACAGGAGAAGAATGAGACTCGCTGGCCGAAATACAGCGGTTGTGTCCCTCAAAGCTTGCGTAACCGATCTGGGAAAGGCTGACTTCTTTGTCTTTGCCGGGACAGAACACCCGCTTGCCGTCAAATTCCGTGTCTTCCACCGGGATATCCAACAGTTTTGCGCCGGCTTCCAGAATTTTTTCCCGGAGCTTTTCGCAGGTTTTCACTACTGCCATACCGGTGACATAGGTGGTGGAGGAAGCGTAGGAACCGGTGTCATAGGGGGACTGGTCGGTGTCCACGCCTCGGACGGCAATCCGGTCGATGTCGCAGTCGAGGCAGTCCGCCGCCATCTGGGCTAAAATGGTGTCACAGCCGGTTCCCATATCAGTACAGCCCACTAACAGAGTATAAAATCCGTCGTCGTTTAAACGAATTTCCACGCTGGCGATGTCCACCCCGGAAATACCGCTGCCTTGCATGGCCATAGCCACGCCGACGCTGCGGATATGGCCATTTTCTAAGACTTTTGCCGGGAATTTTTCCTGCCAATTCATCATTTCCTTGGCTTTGGCCATACATTTGTCCAGGGTACAGCTGTTGCAGGTTTCGTTATAATAGGTGCGCATCACCTGGCCTTCCAGCACCATGTTTTTCTCCCGGATGGCGCAGGGGTCCATATGCAGGGCCGCCGCCATTTCGTTGACAGCGGTCTCCACCGCGTAGATGCCCTGGGTCGCGCCGTAGCCACGATACGCCCCGCCGTTCATGGTGTTGGTATAAACCACGTCGCAGGCAAACCGTGCCGCTTCCACGCCGCCGTAAAGGGAGAGGGACTTGTGTCCTACCAAGCCAATGGTAGTGGGACCATGATCCCCATAAGCGCCGGCGTTGGACAGAGCGTAAAGGTCGATGGCCTTGATGACGCCGTCTTTATTTGCGCCGATGCGGACGGTCATCTGCATTTCATGCCGGGGAGAGCCGTTGGTCATGGATTCTTCCCGGGTGTAGACAATGGCCGCTGGACGGCCGGTTTTTAATGTGACAAAAGCGGGGTAGACTTCACTCACAGCGCTCTGTTTGGCGCCAAAGCCGCCCCCAATGCGAGGCTTGACAACGCGAATCTGAGATTTGGGGATTTCCAGGGCGTTGGAGAGAATCCGCCGCACATGGAAGGGAACCTGGGTGGAACTAACGAGGCTTAAACGGCCATACTCATCCAAATAAGAGTAGGTGCGGAAGGTTTCCATCATGGCCTGGTTGTTGGCCTTGGTGTGGTAGGTGCGGGTGAGTACCACATCGCAGGTGGAAAGAGCTTCCTCTACCTTTCCCACCTCAAAAACATCGGTGCTGCAAAGATTCCGGCGATTATCCGCGCCAACGGGACACAGCGCCTTGAAATCTTCCTCCGGGTGCACCAGAATGGGATTATCCTTGGCCTTGGTAAAGTCCAGCAGAGGCTCCCGGACATCGTATTTCACCTTGATTAGGTTCATGGCTTTCAAGGCTGCCGCTTCGGTTTCCGCGGCGATAATAGCCACCGGGTCTCCGGCGCAGCGCAGATGTTTGTCCAGAATCAGCCGGTCATAGGGACTGGCTTCCGGATAGGTCTGTCCTGCCGTGGTAAACCGAGATGTGGGCACATCCTGATAGGTGAAAATGGCGGCAACCCCCGGCACCTTTAAGGCCGCAGCGGTGTTGATTTCCTCAATAAAAGCGTTGGCGTGAGGGCTGCGGAGCAGTTTTACCACCAAAGTGTTCTGGGGAATCAGGTCGCCGGTGTAGACCGGTTTGCCGGTGACAAGGCTCATGGCGTCTTTTTTTCGGACGCGGCTGTTTACATAGCTCATTTTGTCCCCTCCTGTTTCCACGCCAGATATTTTTGAATGGCTCGCAGTTGGCTCTGGTAGCCGGTGCACCGGCAAAGATTCCCCGCCAGGTATTCCTGAATTTCCTGTTCGGAGGGGTTTTCCAGTTCCCGGACCATGGCGAGAACGTTCATGATAAAGCCGGGGCTGCAAAAACCGCACTGTTCGCCGCCTTCATCCGCCAGAAACCCGCCAAATTCCTCCGCTTCTTTCTGCAAGCCTTCCAGGGTGGTGACGGATTTTCCGTCCGCCCGGACAGCCAGGACACTGCAGGACAGTACTGGTTTTCCGTTCAGATGGACGGTGCAGAGGCCGCAGTTGGAGGTTTCACACCCACGTTTTACCGAATAACAGCCGTGTGCCCGCAAAAAGTCCAGCAGAACCAAATCCGGAGCTACGTCTTCGGTGTATTTCTTTCCGTTGATTGTCACTGTAATCTGCATCATTCCACCTCCCGCAGACGCAATACCGCCCGTTTTACCAGAACTCCAGCCAGATGCCGGCGGTATTGAGCACTGGCACGCATATTGCTGCCAAAAGGCAGGCTCTGGGCTTTTTCCACAATGGTTTCCATGGATTTGGTCAGAGCCAATCCATCCACCGTCAGCGCCCGCATGGGCCGTCCGCCTATGACCAGCCGCAAATCTCCATTTAAGGAGGAAGCGGCGCAGGTTAGGACAGGGATATCTGTTTCGGTGTTGCGGAAGCTTTCGTAAACCGCTTTCCGGCTGGTTTTATGGACAATGACTCGGGCCAGTACATCCCGGTCATAGGGCGTTGCGGCATACTGGGCAAGGGGAATGATTCCCGCGCCCGCCAGTTCCACGTCACAGTCCAAAGCCAGCAGCCAGGTGAGGATATCGGAAAAGCCGAACCGGGAATACAGGCTTCCGCCTAATGTGGCGCAGTTGCGGAACTGCACTCCTACAATATGCCGTACCATATCGGCAAAGCCAGAGCCAAAGGTCGTTTTCAGCCGGGCATCGGTTTCCATCTGCCGCAGCGTGACCATAGCGCCCAGGATAAAGGAATCTTCCGTTTCCTCAATGGTGTCCAGTCCTAAACCGGATAGGTCGATGAGGGTGCCGATGCGGCGTTTTCCCATTTTCATCCAGCATCCGCCGCCTAAAACGGCGCTGCTTTTCTTTTGATTGAGCGTATAGGCTTCTTCCAGCGAAGAAACTTTTACATACTGTTGTACCGTAAACAAGTTACAGCCTCCTTTCGGTTTTCCAGTAAAAATATCCGTCCGCTGACAGGGTGAAATTGTCTCCGTAGAGCGGCTTGAGTATTTGACAAAGCTGTTCCCCAAAATTGGGCGATGCGGACAGCAGTTTTATTTTTCCATTTCGGAGAACCAGCACTCTATCGCCGTAGGTTAACGCCAGATTGGGATCGTGGACGCTTAACAGTGCCGCTTTTTGTCCCCTTTTGACTACCTTTTGCAGCGTTTGGAGAAAATCCTGCTGCCGTTTAACATCCAGGCTGGCGGTTGGTTCATCCAGGAGAAGGAGCGGGGCATTCTGGACAAGGGCACGGGCCAGTGCTGTTAGCTGCCGTTCGCCGCCGCTCATCCGGTTGAGTTGCCGTTTGGCCAGATGGGAAATCCCCAGCAGCTCCAGTGCTGCTTCTGCCTGTCTGCGGTGTAATTCACAGGGGACTTCTCCCCATTTCAGATAGGGTGCTGCACCCAGCATGGCAAATTCCTCCGCAGTCATTTCAACAGATTGTATATTTTGCGGAAGATATCCAATTTGTTTTGCAATTTCCTGTGGAGAAAGCTTTGAAATCGGCTGTGCGTTCCAGCAAATGTTGCCGGAATCAGCTGGAATCAGGCCGCAGATAGCGCGGAGCAGGGTGGATTTTCCTGCGCCATTTGGTCCCAGCAGAAAAAAGATACCTTCTTCCGGGAGAGCAAAGCTGACTTGATCGAGAATCTTTTTCCCGGCGAGAGATACCGAGAGGTTTTCCACGGATAATCCCATCATCCCTGTCCGCCTTTCTGTTTTTCTGTCCGCAGCAACAGACCGCAGAGGAATACTGCTCCGAACAGCGAAGTAAAGATGCTTACCGGGATTTCTACGGTGGAAAGGGCCCGAGCGCAGAGATCCGCTGCCATCAGGAGAATACCACCAGTAAAGAAACACCCTCCAATACTTTTTGTAATATCTTTTTCACCGCAAAGCCGGAGAATGTGCGGGGCAAGCAGCCCAATCCAGCTCACAACGCCTGCCGCCGATACCACCGCCGCTACCAGAACGGTGGAACACCCCACTGCAAGCAGCCGCACCAGGCCGGGCCGGATGCCAAGGCTCTGTGCCTGCTCGTCACCAAGGGAAAGGAGCTTGATTCGAAACCGGCTGCCGTAGAGAAGCAGTGCAGCAGGCAAGGTAAGCACTGTGACGGCGGCAGTTTGTTCCCAGCCGCTGACATTCTGGAAGCTTCCCATCAGCCAGTATTCGATGGAAGCAAGCTGCCTTTCGGGATCAGCCAGGAATTTGAGCAGCATCAGCACTGCCGAGGAGGCGCTTCCCACCACAATTCCAGCCAGCACCAACCCCAAAACGCGGTTGTGTCGGACAAAGGATGCGAGCCACAGTGCAAACATCACCACGAAAATCCCAGCGGCAAAGGCACAGAACGGCATCATCCAGCCGGGTAGAAAGAGCAGCGCGAACACTGCACCTACCGAACAGCCGCTTGTAACACCGAGCACATCCGGCGAAACGAGCGGGTTGGCAAAGACAGTTTGGAACACCATCCCGGCTAGTGCTAGCGCGCCGCCGCTGACGGCCGTCAGCACCACTCGTGGAAATCGGATACTCCAGAAAACGGATGCCGCCGTTTTGGTAGGGGGATTTCCCAGAAGAATCTCCAAAATTTCAGCAGGAGAGAGAAAGTATCGTCCGATACAGGCCGAAAGGACGAGCATCCCCGCCCAAATGGCCAGAATGGCCCAGAAGCGCTTGCGCAATGCTCGTCCCTCCTTTATGATTTATTCCGCGGTGTAGTCGATACCAAAGTAAGTCTGATAGAATTCCGAAGCGGCGGTTTCCACTTCTTCCGCAGTGACGACATCCGGGTGAAGCTGATTTGCCAGCCACAGGATGCCCAGTACGCTGGACGCGGTCGGGTAATCCCAGGCTTCGGTTTCGCCGGGGAAAATCGCAACGCTGTTATCTGCGTCCTGCACAGCGGAAAGGCTTGCAAACCGTTCATCGGCCAGGAATTCGTCCCGGGTGTAGTCGCTGTACGAAACGAGGAAAATTTTATCGGGGTTCCATCCAACCAGCTCTTCTGCGGTGATGTCCGCCCACTGGTCGCTGTCGATCGAAGCCGCAGCATTGACGCCGCCCGCCATTTCAATCAGGTCGTTCTGATACATGCCGGAACCGGCGGTTCGGAGCATGTCACTGCCTGCGATATAAACGGAGGGCTTGTCGGTGAGATCCGCAGTGCGGGAGGAAACATCTTCCATGACTTCGTTATAATAGGAAACCAGCTGTTCCGCCTTTTCCTCACAACCGGTGGCGAGACCCAGCATTTCTACAGTTTCCAGGAAAGTGGGCATGGTTTCCGGGTCAATGACGGCAACCGGGATATCCAGCGCTTCAAACTGTTCCACGGAATCTTTCAGCTTTAAAGGGAGGACAACTAGATCCGGTTCGAGTGCCGCGGTTTCTTCTACATTCACGCCTTTGCCGGAGCCAACTGCGGGCAGTTCGAGCAGTTCCGGAAACGCTTCGGTGTAAAGAGGGCGGGTTTCCGCCTTCATTTCAATGCCGACCAGCTTGTCCTCAGCGCCGATGGCAGCCAGCAGCGAGGTGGAGAGGTAATAAACCGAAACAACCTTTTCAGCGGGAGCGTTAAGGGTGACAGTTCGTCCGGCGTGATCGGTAAAGGTGATTTCACCGACAGTTTCAGCGGAGGATTCCGCTTTGCTTTCTTCGGAGGAGACATCCGCACTTTCTTCCGAAACAACGGAGTTTTCTGCTTCGGAGGAAGATTCCGTTCCGCCGCATCCGGTTAGAGCGGACAGGGCCAGCACCGATGCCAGCAGCAGGGAGAGCAGGGATTTACATTTCATAAACGACCATTCCTTTCAATTTTATTGTATCAAAAAGGCGGAGCCTTGTCGATAACCTACGCGCTTTTTGGGAGTATTTTATGCGAAAAGGCTGCCTGCAATGCGCCCAGCATTACAGACAGCCCCGGGAATCCTGTCAAATTCAGTTTTTGTCTTTGGGAAGAATGAGGTTTAAAACCGTTGCGATGACAAAGGTCATGATAATGCCGTTCTGGGCAAAGATCTGTCCCACCCAGGCTGGCATCTGATCCAGCGCGCTGGGAACCATACCGATTCCAACACCGAGTCCGAGCGCCAGTGCTACAATCATGCTGTTCCGGCCGTCCAGCTTTTCCCGCTGGAGTGACTGCATGCCGCTGACCAGAATCATGGCAAACATAATCACAGCCGCGCCGCCCAGCACCGACTGGGGCATGACCGAGAAAATGGCGGAAAGTTTGGGAATAAATCCGCAGAGGATCAGGAAAACAGCGCCGGTCATAATGCAGAACCGGTTGACAACCTTGGTAACGGTAATCAGGCCGACATTCTGGCTGAACGAGGTGTTCGGCAGGACACCGAACAGCGCAGCAATCAGGCTTCCGACACCGTCGGCGATAACACCGCCGGACAGCTCCTGATTGGAAGGCTCACGGTCGAGACCGCCGTTGGTAATGCCGGAGATGTCGCCGACGGTTTCTACCGCGGTTGCAACGAACATAATGGCCATCGCGATCATTGCCTGCCAGTGGAATTCGAGCTTCATATTTTCCATCAGGAAAACCGGTTTGGGCAGGCTGATCCATGCGGCTTCCTTTACCTGAGTAAAGTCAACCATGCCCAGGCAGATGGCGACAATGTATCCCACCGCAATGCCAATCAAAACGGAGGAGATGCTCAGAAATCCGCGGGTGAACTGCTTGAGCACTACAATCACTACAACCACAATAAAGCCGACCAGCAGATGTTTCCAGTGGCCGAAGTCCGCAGCACCGGAACCGCCTGCAAAATAGTTGATGCCAACCGGCAGCAGCGACAGACCGATGGACATGATGACCAGGCTGGTGACAACGGGCGGGAACAGCTTTTTCAGCGGTTTGATAAAGAAACCGAGGATGATTTCCAGAATCGCGCCGGTCAGCGAGGCGCCCAGAATTGCGCCGTAGCCAAAGGTGCCGCCGATGGACTTACAGGTTCCGATAAATCCGGAGCTGGTGCCCATGACAACCGGCAGCCGGCAGCCGACTTTCCAGATGGGATAGAGCTGGATCAGGGTGACAACGCCGGCGATGAACATGGCGTTCTGGATCAGGCTGGTTTTTACCGAAACGTCCATGTTCAGCATGCCGCAGATAATCAGCAGCGGCGAAACATTTCCCAGAAACATGGCTAACACATGCTGGATGCCGAGCGGGATGGCGCGGGAAAGCGGAACTTTTCCGTCCAGGCGGTAGATGTTTTCAATCGACATAAAAATACTCCTTGCAGGCGTGTTTCAGCACCCAAACTGCAAGAAGCGCAAAACAAAACGCCTGCCGCGGAAAATCGTGGATGGCGCTTGAACTTTTGCGTAGTCCGCTGGATAACGGCCGGCGGGTAGAAACTTACAGCCCGTATTGCTGAAATTATACGCATTATTTACACAAATACTATACCATAATCTGCTGCGGTATGGCTACCCTTTTTCAGTAAAATCCATATATTCGACAAAATCTTTTGAAATCCGGCAAAATCTCCGGACAGAACAGAAGAAAATCGGCGCAAAAGATTGAAAAACGCGGAAAAACGTGATATAATCATCTATTATATTCAAACGGTTTCCCTCTGCCCAGAATGGCGGAGGGTGTCTTTTCTCCATTATATTTTACGGAAAGGGTGCGGCGGTATGGAGCTTTTAAAGGAGCGGATTCTCAAAGACGGCAGCGTAAAGGAGGGCGGCGTCCTAAAAGTTGACAGCTTTTTGAACCATCGGATGGATATTTCTCTGCTGCAGGAAATCGGCAAGGAATTCCGCCGGCTTTTTCCGCAGCCGGAAATCAATAAAATTCTGACTATCGAAGCTTCCGGGATTGGTATTGCTGCGATTACGGCTCAGTATTTTGACAATGCCGATGTGATTTTTGCCAAGAAGACCAAATCCAAGAATCTGGACGGAGAGCTGTATTCGGTGCCGGTCTTTTCCTATACCCGCGGCATTCCGTTTGAGGTACAGGTTTCCAAGAAATACCTCACCGCGGAAGATCATGTTCTGATTCTTGATGATTTTCTGGCTCACGGTCAGGCGCTCAAAGGTCTGATGGAGATTGTCCGGCAGTCGGGTGCGCAGGTGGTCGGTTGTGGCATTGTTATTGAAAAAGGGTTCCAGGACGGTGGACAGCTTCTCCGGGAGCAGGGTGTCAATCTGAAGTCGCTGGCGATTGTGGATTCTATGGACAATGGTATCATTCAATTCAGAGAATGATTTTCGGACATAGTTTGTTCAAAAAGCTGAAATAACTGTTTCTGAGCAAAACACACTTGACTTTAATTCAAAAATATGTTAAAGTAATCCATGGAAAACCGAATCAGAACAAAAGATGTTTGTAGGAAAAAGCAGCAGCTTGCCGAAGGAGTAACACTCTCAGGCGTCCGGAGCCCGGACAGCGACTATAAACGGATGTGGCTCTGGAGAACCCCGGTAATCGGGTGCCGAAGGTGCAAGGCGGGAAACCGTTAATCTCTCAGGCAAAAGGACAGGGTAAAGGAATCGGACTGCGGTGAGTTGCCGGAGTGTTTCTTTTGCGTTTTTCAGAGCCGGATTGGATGAATTCCAGTCCGGTTTTTTATTTGCGCTGATACGGTAATGAAAATCAGAAAGGAACGAATTTCCATGGCAGAAGCGGCTCGAATAGTAAAGGTTATCAGCGATTTTTTCTGGAACAACATCCTGTTGTTCCTGTTGTGCGGGACCGGAATTTATTTTACTTTCCGGCTGAAGTTTATTCAGGTGCGCCGGTTTGGAGAAGGAATGCGCCGGCTGTTCGGCAACATCAACTTGAATGGGAAAAAGGCAGATCATGAAGGAATGAGTTCTTTCCAAGCGCTGACTACTGCGATTGCGGCGCAGGTTGGAACCGGCAATATTACCGGCTGTGCTACAGCGCTTGCTTCGGGCGGTCCCGGCGCGATTTTTTGGATGTGGATGAGCGCTTTTTTTGGGATGGCTACCATTTTTGCGGAAGCTGTGCTTGCGCAGAAGTTCCGCACCGTAAAATATGGGCATATCACCGGTGGCCCAATTTATTATATCCGCGCTGCTTTTACCGGAAAATTTGGAAAGTTTCTTGCTGGATTTTTCTCGGTTGCGATTATTCTGGCCCTTGGCTTTATGGGCAATATGGTGCAGTCCAATTCGATTGGTGACGCATTCCACAATGCGTTCGGCGTTAATCCGCTGATTGTCGGTGTAATTGTGGCGCTGATTTCCGGGTTTATTTTTATCGGTGGTGTTAAGCGCATCGCCTCTGTTACCGAAAAACTGGTGCCGGTGATGGCGGTCTTCTATATTGTCGGATGTCTGGTGATTTTGGTTATCAATCACGATATGGTGTTAGAAGCCTTTAAACAGATTTTCGTACTCGCCTTTCAGCCGCAGGCGATTGCGGGCGGTGTTGCTGGTGTGACAGTAAAAGAAGCGATGCGTTACGGTGTTGCACGCGGTTTGTTCTCCAATGAAGCCGGTATGGGAAGCACGCCGCATGCCCACGCGCTGGCCAAGGTGAAAAAGCCCGAAGATCAGGGTGTGATCGCCATGATGGGTGTGTTTATCGATACCTTTATTGTGCTGACGCTGACTGCGCTGGTCATTCTCACCTCCGGAATGCTTTCCAGCGGGGAATCCGGCACAAAACTTGCACAGATGGCGTTTAACAATGCCTTTGGCAATTTTGGCAACATTTTTGTTGCAATCTGTATGTTCTTCTTTGCATTCTCTACCATCATCGGCTGGTATTTCTTCGGTGAAGTCAATGTCAAAGCGCTGTTCGGCAAGAAAGCAGTCAAGATTTACAGCGTGATTGTGGTTTTGTTTGTAGTGGCAGGTTCTTTCCTAAAGGTGGATTTGGTCTGGAACCTTTCCGACCTCTTCAATGGGTTGATGGTTATCCCAAACCTGATTGGTCTGCTGGCCTTGTCAGGGCTGGTTTCCAAAATTGTAAAGGGGAAGGATACTCCTCCAGAACAGAAATAACAAAAAGGCAGGGTAAAATACCCTGCCTTTTTCTGTCCTTATGCCTGCTGGCACGGATCGTCGTAGTCCAGGTAATTTGCATAGACACGGACATCCACACTGCGGGGTTCACAGAAGCAGCCGTTTTTATCGCACGGATTGATATCTTCGGGGAGCACAAAAGAAATCCCCCTGATTTCCACATCCCGGCAGCCCGATGCATTGTGAGCAGGAATGGTAAATGCTTTGAATCCGCGTGGTTTGCCGCCTTCGGAAAGATAGAGACCGAGCGCCACCCGTTTTTTGGGGCAGACACGGCAGAGAGTAAGTTCCAGCTGCAAAAGCCGTCCCGAACAGAGCGGAAACCGGCCTAAATCGTACCGGACCAAATCTTTACATCCATCCAACTCTACCGGGATGGGCACAGGACAGGGATCCGGATGGACCGGGATGGAACATTCTACTGTGACTCCGGATTGGGGAACAGCACGACGTTATTTTCAGCGTCCTGGTAGGAGATGGAGCGGTTTACTTTCTTTTTGCCGTCTGTTTGGCCGACATGCCGGATGATAAACTCCAGAAAGACACCTTCGTTTCCGGTGGTTCCCAGTGCGTCCATTTTCCATCGAAGGGTAGTGGGACCGGTAATTTCGACAGTGCCTTTGCTGTATTGCCAGATTTTAGTGATTTCAAAATCCGGTTCTACTTCCTCTTCAATCACAATATCGGTTGCCCCCGGCTTGGCAATATTGGCAGCCAGTTCGGCAAACAGATCTTCCAGATCGGCAACATCCGGGGTAACCGCGACATGGGAAATGTCGGGATCGGTTGCCCAGTCATTCAGAGCCTGCACATCCAGACCGTCGCTGCCGATCAGGCCGATGCAGTAAATGATAATGCCGCGGGAACGTGCTTCTGCTGCAACAGGTGCGGGCGGAAAGCCGGTTGTGGTTTTGCCGTCGGTGAAAAGGACGATCACCTTTGCGTTGGAGGACGCCGGATCAAAAAGCTCCATTGCTTTCAGGAATGCATCGGCGTGGTTGGTGGAACCGGCGGCCTGCATTCCGTTCACAGCGGTTTTCAGATCCTGCACCGAGGTGGTAAGCGGTGAAACCGGAATGGCGGTTGCCGCAAAGGTGACAACACCAATCTGGCTTCCCGATCCGATTTCACCCGGCGCGCCGCCGGTGGACTGCTGAATAATGTCGATAAACTGATTGGCGCCGAGTTTGACAGCAGCCAGCGGTTCTCCCGCCATGCTTCCCGAACGGTCTAATACCAGTACAATGTCGGTGGGATTTTCTACGATGTTGGGTGCGCCGGTGAGGGAGAGAGTAATTTTGAGCTCTTCCTCACAGCCGATTTTGTCGCGGTCGGCGACTTTGTTGGAATTCAGAATTCCCATTTCAGCCAACTCCTTTCTTCATATCCCATGATATGAAGCAGCTGGCTTCGCTTTTTGGCAAAAGGAAAGAGGGTTTTTCTATTTTCCCCGTGCCAATGCGGTCAAAACCGAAACATAGCAAAGATAGGGCACCGGCAGCCCCTCGGGATTCCCCATGCCAAAAGCAAATCCGCAGTTTTGCGTCAGCTTTTGCAGCGATTCGCAGTAGTCCAGAATATCCCGCGGCTTCTGCCGGATGAGCCAGTCCATCCGGGTATCGCCTAAAATGGCCAGATCGCGGTGAAACTCCTGCCAGATTTCAGCGGTGTTGGAGGCATAATGGTGTGTCAGATGGATGGCGTCGAATCCACAGTCCGCAGCCCAGCTGACCGGCAGCGGTTCTTTTCCGCAGTCAGCCCAGATCACAGGTTTTCCGGCTTTTCGGATGGCATCGACTGCCGGGCGGAAAGACCGGAGAAACTCTGCCCGGTCGGAGATTATTTTTCCGTATCCCCGGAGCATGACGGCGCAGATGCCTTCTGTTTCTGCGGCTGTCTGACAGTCGTTTGAATCGACGGAAAGTAAGGCAACCGCCCGCAGTCCTTCCGGCATCAGCCGGGGCAGCGATGCGGGCAGCTGTAAAAAATCCAGTACAACAGTATCCAGGCCGCAGCGGGAAGCTGTGTCAATCCGGGTGCGGGCCAACGCTTCGGTATTCTGCCAGAGGGTATCTCCCCGCCGCCAGATAAGCTGTTCGGCCAGCGATTTGTCCCAGGTATATTCAAATCCCACTGCGCGCCCCGGTTGCCGATGTGCCAGGACGCGCAGAAATTCGCGATAGTCTGCCATGTGGTTACAGGCAGAGGCGATAGATATCCAGCATCTCTTTTTTGCCAAGCTCAATGTAGTCGGGCAGGGTGCGTTTGCCAAAGAAGGTGCATTTTTCGGCCATTTCCTCAAATTTAGAGTCGTCGACATCCAGCTCGGAGAGCCGCACCGGCATTCCGATGGAGCGGAAATAATTTTCAGTGGCTTCGATTCCGGCCAGCGCGGTGCGTTCCGGATGTTCAAAGTTCATCTGGATTCCCCAGACATTCACCGCAAACTGTGCAAAGCGGGAAATGTTGTGAGTGCAGATATATTTTGCCCAGGCCGGGAAAATGACTGCCAGACCGGCGCCGTGCGCAACCCGGTCGTAAGCGCCCGAAAGTTCATGTTCGAGCTGGTGGCAGCGCATCATGTAGTTTTTGCCGCAGCCGGTCAGTCCGTTGTGAGAAAGGCTGCCAGCCCACATCAGAGTAGCGCGTGCTTCGTAATCCTCGGGGTTTTCGATGGCGCGGCGTCCGGCTTCCACCACGGTTTTGAGCAGTCCTTCGGCCAGCGAGTCGGTGAGAGGATTATCCTCGTTGAGGGAGAAATACCGTTCGATGGTGTGCATCATAATATCCACGATGCCGCAGGCGGTCTGGTATTTGCTCACAGTAAAGGTCAGTTCCGGATTCAGAATGGAAAAGAGCGGGCGGTTGGTTTCGGCGCTGAATCCGCGTTTGAGCCAGCCGTCCTCGTTGGTAATGACGCAGGAGTCGCTCATTTCGCTGCCGGAAGCGGAAAGGGTGAGGATGGTTCCGACTGGAAGTGTTTTTTCGGGAATCCGTTTTTTGATAGAAAATTCCCACGGATCGCAGTCGTTGTAAGCGCCGACCGCCGCTGCTTTTGCTGAGTCGAGGACGCTTCCGCCGCCAACGGCGAGGATCATGTCGACCTTTTCTGCTTTGGCGAGTTCCGCTGCTTTGCGCGCCAGCGAAAGCTTGGGGTTGGGCTCCACGCCTCCAAGTTCGACAAATTCGATGTCATTTTCTTTCAGAGAGCTCACAACCGTATCATACAGTCCGGTTTTTTTAATGCTGCCGGAGCCGTAATGGAACAGCACCTTGGAAAAGCCGTAGGATTTGATGATCTGGCCGACCTGTTTTTCCGTATCCTTGCCGAAAAACATTTTGGTGGGGGTGTAGAAGGTGAAATTCTGCATACAACACAACTCCTTTTTGATAAACAGTCTATGGATATACTTTCAGCCGGTGTTATTCCTTGGCCGGCTGATTCCATTCTTTTTCAATGGCCTGCAAATGTCCCATCACTTCCCGGAGGGTATCGAGGGAGGACTGCCCCTTCAGTTTGACTGCGATTGCCGGTACAGCGCCTGCGTTGACCGTTACACGGCCTTTCATGCGGGTAGACAACGCTGCCGAAAGGTTGATGTCCAGTTTTTCGGGAATCATCTGAAGGGCGTCCGCTTTTTGGTTGATTTCCTTAAAGCCGAACCGGGCCGCCGTATTTCGCAGAAGCGCCACATCAATCAATCCCTTGACCGACTGCGGCGGTTCTCCAAACCGGTCGATCAGCTCATCGACAAGATCCAGGCTGTCCGCCTGGTCCTTGATCGAGGCGATTTTGCGGTAAACGTCGATCCGCTGCGCCAGGTTGTCAATATAGGTTTCGGGAATGTGCGCTTCGAGCTGGATGTCAACCAGACATTCGGCGGTAGCCTGTGTTTCGGGCGCTTTGCCCTGTTTTTCGGCCACAGCCTGGGACAACAGTCGCAGGTACATATCGTAACCGACCGCCTCCATGTGCCCGTGCTGCCGGGTGCCAAGGATGTTGCCGGCGCCGCGGATTTCCAGGTCACGAAGCGCAATCCGGAACCCGGAACCGAATTTGGTAAATTCCCGGATGGCGTTCAGCCGTTTGGTGGCAACTTCAGTAAGGACCTTTCCGCGCTGGAAGGTAAAGTAGGCGAAAGCCCGGCGGTTAGATCGTCCCACTCGTCCACGGAGCTGATAGAGCTGCGAAAGCCCCATCCGATCGGCGTTTTCAATGACCAGGGTATTGCAGTTGGGAACATCTACACCAGTTTCAATCAGGGTGGTGCAGACCAGAATGTCCAGTTCCTGGTCCATCATCTGCTTCCAGATGCGGGAAAGCTCATCCTCCGCCATCCGTCCATGCGCCACGCCGATTCGCGCTTCCGGGATGGCTGCCTTGATCTGGGCTGCCCGGCTGTGGATGGATTCGATGTTGTTGTGAATGTAATAGACCTGCCCGCTGCGGTGCAATTCCCGGCGCAGTGCCTCATAAATCACGCCCTCATCATATTCCAAAACATAAGTCTGGACAGGATGGCGGTTCTGCGGTGCTTCCTCAATAACGCTCATATCCCGAATGCCGGACATGGCCATGTTGAGGGTGCGCGGTATTGGGGTTGCCGAAAGGGTGAGCATATCCACCCCAGCCAGCATCTGTTTGAACCGTTCCTTATGCGCTACGCCAAATCGCTGCTCTTCATCGATGATAGCAAGGCCGAGGTCTTTGAATTTCACATCTTTGGAAACAAGCCGGTGGGTGCCGACGACAATATCTACCCGGCCGGATTCCAGCTTTTTGACGACCGCCTTCTGTTCTTTGGGGGAGCGGAAGCGGGAAAGCAATTCTATTTCGACTGGGAAATTGCCCATGCGGTGAAGCAGTGTTTGATAGTGCTGCCAGGCCAGGATGGTGGTGGGGCAGAGAATGGCGCACTGTTTACCGTCCATCACGCACTTGAAAGCAGCTCGGAGCGCCACTTCTGTTTTGCCGAATCCCACATCCCCGCAGAGCAGCCGCTCCATCGGCACCGGTTTTTCCATATCGGCCTTGATTTCGGCAATGCAGCGGAGCTGATCATCGGTTTCCTGATAGTCAAAATGGGCTTCAAAATCCCGCTGATACTCGGTGTCTGGTGAAAAGGCAAATCCTTTTACTTTCATCCGCTGGGCATAGAGGGCGATCAGTTCATCCGCCATCTCATCCACCGCTTTTTTAACGCGGGCACGGGTTTTCTGCCATTCACCGGAGTTCAGACGGTTCAGCTTGATTTTGGAATCTTCCCGCGGGCCAATGTATTTGGAAACCAGGTCGAGCTGGGTAACCGGGACATACAGTGTGTCGGCGCCGGCATACTTGATTTTAATGTAATCTTTGACAATGCCGTGGAGGTCCAGTTTGTGGATGCCGTCAAAAATACCGATTCCGTGGGAAACGTGAACAACATAATCTCCCACAGTCAGGTCGGAAAGGGATTTGATTTCTTCCCCTTTCCGTTTTTTGGGCGGATTTGCGGTTAAGGTGACCGCTTTGCCGGTTGTGGTGACCGAAACCTTGATTTGAGGATATTCAAATCCGGTAGAGAGTGTCCCGGCCAACACCAGGACCTTTTTATATTGGATGGTTTTGACATCCCGCACATAGGAGGCGGGCAGCCCCATCTTCATCAGGTCGTTTGCAAGGTTGGAGGCGGCTTTTGGCGTTCCGGCCAGCACCACGCAGCAGTAGCCTTCTTCCAGCAGCGGACGCAGGTCGCTTTCGAGGAGTTTTAGCTCCCCGTTCCAGCCGGAAGATTGCAGAGGACTGATGTTGATCAGATCTTTGAGCCCTTGGCCGGTTCCTGTCCGGGCAAAGGTGTCGAGCAACATGACGCGGTGCCGTTCCAGGTTTGCCTCTGCCTGTTCCGGGGAAAGGAGGTAGCTGTCCAGCCCTTTGCAGAGCTGTCCTTCGTCGAGCAAAACCTTCATGTCTTCGCTGTACTGCCAGAAAAGAGCCCGGCCGTTTTCCCGCATCTCAGCGCGTTCGCTCAGGAAAACCGGTGCATTCTCAAAATAATCGAGGATGGTGGCAAATTTGTCGTATGCCAGCGGAAAATATTTGTCTTCGGAAGCCAGTTCGATGCCGCCCGCAATCTGGTCCAGATCTTTTTGGAGAAGGTTTTTGGCGGCTTCGGTGGTTTTGCGATTGCCAAGCCCCTTGATGAAGCCAGAAAGCTTTTGTTCCAGTTCTCCTTCGGCAAAGATAACCTCGTTGGCCGGCGCGATTTCCAGGCGGTCGAGCGGGTCGGTCCGGCGCTGGGAGTCCAGCTCGAAATAGGACATGGTGTCGATGTCGTCGCCCCAGTATTCAATACGAACCGGATTCGACTCTTTGGGTGGGAAAACGTCCAGGATGCCGCCCCGCACCGAATACTGGCTGACCCCGTCCACCTGCGGCCGGCGGATATAACCGGAGCGGGAAAGTCTCGAAATCAGTTCCTCCATCGGGAGGGAATTTTCGGGGCTGATGGTAAAGGTGTTTTGAAGCAGCACTTCTTTTGGGATGGTGCGGGTCATTAACGCCTGGATGGAGGTGGTGACGATTTTGGCTTCGCCGGCGGCAAGCCGGGACAAAACGCCCAGCCGGGCCTGTTCATATTCGGTGGAGATTCCCTCCATCTGCCGGTAAGAAAAATCCCGATAGGGGAAGAAAAGAGCCGCCTCTTCCTCCAACATGGCGTTGATGTCGGCGGCAAGCCGGGCAGCCGACACTTCATCCTGTGCGACAACCAACACCGGTTCGTTCAGTTCTTGGGATGCAGCTGCGATAAAGTGTGCCTTGTGGATGGCGGAAAGTCCGACACAAAGGGCAGGAGTTCGTCCGTCCCGCAAATCTGCGATCATCTGGACATATTGTTCCAGACGGGACGCGATGGTGGAATAGAGTTTCATGAATACCCTCCTTTCCGGAAAGCGGTCAGGAATTGTACTTGTTCATGGCCTGATCGGTTTTGCCGCCGATGATGAGCGCGGCGATTTCAGCGCAGTGAGAGGCGATTTCGTCGATGCCTTTGCGCTCCTCCTCTTTAAAGGTGGAGAGAACCCAGTCGGCCAGGTCGTAGTTGGGGTTGGGGCGTTCCCCTACCCCGATTTTTACTCGCGGAAAGGCTTCAGACTGCAGGTAATCCACAATGCTGCGGATGCCGTTGTGGCCGCCGTGGCTCCCTTTGCGGCGGATCCGCACCTTGCCTGGCTCAAGCGAGATGTCGTCAAATAGAACAATGACATGCTCCGGCGGAATTTTATAAAAGGAAGCGGCTTTTTCCACCGCGACGCCGGAAAGGTTCATATAGGTTTGCGGCTTCATGAGCAAAATCCGTTCCCCGCCGAGTTCGGCGTCGGCAACCAATGCGTCAAATTTTTTCCGGTCGATGGATACCCCAAGCTCTTTTGCTATGGCGTCTACGGCAATAAATCCGGCGTTGTGCCGGGTGTTTAGGTATTTTTTATCCGGGTTGCCCAGCCCCACCACCAGCCAGGTGATTCCGCCGGGTGTTTTTGAAAAAAACGGCATGACAAATGTTTTCCAAAACCGCTGCGTCGGCTGTCCTGGAAATCCTCCTTTATGAAAATCTAAGTTTAGTTTACCACAATTTTTGTGGCGCTTCAAGTGAAACGACAAAATCTCCCACAAAAAAAGCCGCCTCCCCTTTGCGGAAAGGAGAGGCGGAACGGAGTGTTTAGCGGAAATATTCCACGCCGCTCTGGAAGATCATCTGATCTTTGTCACCGGCAATGTTTTTGGCAATATTTTCGCCGGTGCGTTCGCTGTGGGCCATCTTGCCCAGAACGCGGCCGTCAGGCGAGGTAATGCCTTCGATTGCACAGACAGACATATTGGGATTGAAGCGGATGTCGTAGGTGGGCTGTCCGGTCAGGTCGACATACTGGGTTGCAATCTGTCCGTTGGCGGCCAGTTTCTGAATCCACTCGTCGTTTGCGACAAAGCGGCCTTCTCCGTGGGAGATGGGCACTGCGTGGTAGTCGCCGACATTGGTGTTGGCAAGCCACGGGGACTTGTTGGAGGCAACTCGGGTAAGAACCATACGGGACTGATGGCGACCGATCGAGTTGAAGGTCAGGGTAGGAGAGTTGTCGTCCATCTCAACGATTTCGCCGTAGGGGACGAGGCCAAGCTTGACCAGCGCCTGGAAGCCGTTGCAGATACCCAGCATCAGGCCGTCGCGGTTTTTGAGCAGCTCATGAACGCCGTCTTTAATCATCGGGTTGCGGAAGAATGCGGTGATGAATTTGCCGGAACCGTCCGGTTCGTCGCCGCCGGAGAAACCGCCGGGGATCATGACGATCTGGGCTTTTTTGAGGCGACGGGCAAATTCCTTGACCGATTCTTCAATCGCAGCGCTTGACAGATTGTTGATGACGAAAATATCGGTGTTGGCGCCTGCTTTTTCAAAGGCGCGCTGGGTATCATACTCGCAGTTGGTGCCGGGGAATACCGGGATCAACACGCGGGGAGAAGCCACTTTAATGGCCGGAGCAGGACGTTTTTCTGCCGGGCAGGAGAAAGCGGGAATCGGATCGGTGCTAGTTTCAATGTTGCAGGGGAAGACTTTTTCCAGGCGATCCTCATAAGGTTTCTGCATTTCTTCGATGGTTGCCACCTGGGTGCCATCTGCGTTTTCCAAAATTGTTTCCATCCGGGTAACGCCAATAATTTCCTCTTCGTTGGCAGGAACGCCGCCGGCCAGCTCCAGTACAAAGCCGCCGTAAACCGGGTTGAAGAGCAGAGTGGGATCCATCTTCTTGATGAACTTGAAGCCGACGCGGTTGCCGAATGCCATCTTACAGATTGCTTCCGCAACGCCGCCAAAGCCGAGTGTCCAGGCGGAGAGGACTTTGCCTTCCCGGATCATGGTTTCCACGCGGGTGAAGACTTCTTTGACGCTTTCAAAATCGGGGGTGCCGTTTTCATTGTATTTGGGCAGGAGGAGGATGACAGTGCTGCCGATCTGTTTAAATTCCGGAGAGATGACGGTGCGCGCGTCACCCGTGGAGATCGCAAAGGAAACCAGGGTGGGCGGAACGTCGATCTGTTCAAAGGTGCCGGACATCGAGTCTTTGCCGCCGATGGCCGCGCAGCCCATCTGGAGCTGTGCTTCCATACCGCCGAGCAGAGCCGCCATCGGCTTGCCCCAACGTTTGGGATCGGTTTTCATTCTCTCAAAATACTCCTGGAAAGTGAGCCAGCAGGGAGAATGGGTACCACCGGCTGCGACAACCTTGGCGATGGATTCAACCACGGCGTACATGGCGCCGAGATAGGGGTTTTGCTCCGCAATATAGGGGTTGTAGCCCCAACCCATGATGGAACAGGTATTGGTATTGCCTTCCAGAACCGGGATTTTAGCAGCCATTGCCTGGGTTTTGGTCATCTGGTATTTGCCGCCAAACGGCATGGTAACGGTGCCGGCTCCGATCGAGCTGTCAAATCGTTCGACCAGACCTTTCTGCGAGCAGATATTGAGGTCGGAAAGATGCTCCATCCAGCCTTCTTTGGTATCCGGGTGCATGTTGACCGGTTTTACAGGACCGCTTTCGATCTGGACACTGGTGTGTTTTTCGGCGCCGTTTGAATTGAGGAATTCACGGGAGAGGTCAACAATACGGTTGCCGCACCAGTCCATGGTGAGACGGGGTTCTGCGGTAACAACGGCAACTTTGGTAGCTTCCAGGTTTTCCGCGTTAGCTAGCGCAATAAATTTATCGGCGTTTTCTGGCGATACCACGACTGCCATACGCTCCTGAGATTCGGAGATGGCAAGTTCGGTGCCGTCCAGACCGTCATATTTCTTCGGAACCGCGTCGAGGTTGATGGAAAGGCCGTCTGCCAGTTCGCCAATGGCAACCGACACGCCGCCTGCGCCAAAGTCGTTACAGCGGCGGATCATCCGTGTCACCTCTGCGCTGCGGAACAGACGGGAGATCTTCCGTTCGATGGGCGGATTGCCTTTCTGCACTTCGGCGCCGCAGGTATGGATGGATTCGAGTGTATGGGATTTGGAAGAACCGGTTGCACCGCCGCAGCCGTCGCGGCCGGTGCGTCCGCCCAGCAGGATGACGATATCGCCGGGATCCGGAACATCGCGGACAACGTGGCTTTCGGGCACTGCACCGACAACGGCGCCGATTTCCATGCGTTTTGCCACATAATTCGGGTGATAAATTTCGGTAACTTCACCGGTAGCAAGGCCGATCTGGTTGCCGTAGGAGCTGTATCCGTGCGCAGCTGTGGTGACCAGCTTTTTCTGAGGAAGTTTGCCGGGGAGTGTTTCGCTTCGCGGAACGGTGGGGTCGGCAGCGCCGGTGACGCGCATAGCCTGGTAAACATAGGCGCGGCCGGAAAGCGGGTCACGGATCGCGCCGCCCAGACAGGTGGCTGCGCCGCCGAACGGCTCGATTTCGGTGGGATGGTTGTGGGTTTCATTCTTAAACTGCAGGAGCCATTTTTCCTGGACACCATCGACATCCACATTGATTTTGACCGAGCAGGCGTTGATTTCTTCGCTTTCGTCCAGCTCTTTGAGCTTGCCGTCTTTTTTGAGCTTTTTGGCGCCGATAGTTGCAAGGTCCATCAGGGTAACGGGCTTATTGCGGCCGACATAGAGTTCGCCGCGGATTTCGGCGTATTTGTCAAAGCTCTTCTGAATGGTTTCGTCCTCAATCTCCACATCGTCAATAATGGTGCCGAAAGTGGTGTGGCGGCAGTGATCCGACCAGTAGGTGTCGATCATCCGGATTTCGGTAATAGTGGGGTCGCGGTGTTCGGTGTCCCGGAAATACGCTTGGCAGAAAGCGATGTCATCGAGATCCATCGCCAGCCCATAGTTCTTTACAAAATCGGCAAGGCCGTCTTTGTCCAGCGCGATAAAGCCGGTCAGTGTTTCCACAGTGGTGGGGATAGCGTATTCGGTTTTCAGGGTATCCACCTTTTCAAGGCTTGCTTCCCGCGCTTCCACCGGGTTGATGAGGTGGTTTTTGATGGCGGCAAGATCCTCTTCGGAAAGTTCGCCCTCCAGCAGGTAAATGCGGGCATTGCGGACTGCAGGACGTTCGCCCTGTGTCATAATCTGAATGCACTGCTCGCAGGAGTCTGCGCGCTGATCAAATTGGCCGGGCAGGTATTCGACTGCCAGCAGATGCTGGTTTTCCTGGAGTTCAGGCAGTTCGGCAAAGGTTACATCAACGGGCGGCTCCGAAAAAATGGTCTGCGAAGCCGTTTGAAAAGTCTCTTCGTCGATGCCCTCCACATCATACCGGTTGAACAGCCGCAGCGCGGACAGTTTAATTCCAAGGGAGTTTTTGATGTCGTGGCGGGTGGCGTCTGCCTCAACAGCAAACGCTGGTTTTTTCTCCACATAGATTCTGTAAACGGACATTTTCGCCATTCCTTTCAACAGTCAGTCTTTGGTGTATGTACAAGCGTGCCGATGCAGTGCTCGTCCAGCACAGCGTCCAGCCGCACCTTACAGACAGTCCCGCAGAGCTCGGCTCCACAGTCCAGATAAACGGGGGTGTAATTTTTGGTAAAGCCTTCGTATCCCAGCGGGGTTTTGGTGGTTTCCACCAGCACTTCCTCCACTCTTCCGAGCTGGCTTTTCAAGAATTCTTTCCGGATTTCCGAAGCAGCTTCAATCATCCGGCGGCTGCGGTCTTCCTTAACAGCGGGCGGCACCTGGTCAGGCCGTTTGGCAGCTGCGGTTCCTTCCCGCCTGGAGTAGGCGAAGACATGAGCCTTTGCAAACTTCATTTCCTTTAAAAAAGAAACGCTTTCCAGAAAATCCTGTTCGGTTTCCCCCGGGAAACCAACCATGATGTCGGTGGTGAGAGAAGCGTTATCAAACGAACGGCGGATATCGGCGGCAATCCGGGCGTATTCCGCAGTGTCGTAGTGGCGATTCATGGCGCGAAGCGTTTTGTCGCAGCCGCTTTGCAGCGCCAGATGGAACTGGGGACAGAATTTCGGCTGCGCGGCCATCCGGGCAATGTCTTCTGTCGTGAGCAGCTCGGGTTCCAGACTTCCCAGCCGCACCCGCTCGATTCCCGGAACCTTGCAGGCAAGCTCTACTGCGTCGATCAGCCGCAGGCCCAAATCTTTTCCGTAGGAGGAAAGGTTGATGCCGACCAGCACAACTTCGTGATAACCGTTTGCGGCAAGTCCCGCAAGTTCGGCTGCCAGCTCTCCCGGCGGCTTGGAGCGGATGGGACCCCTTGCCCTTGGAATGACACAATAAGCACAATAGCGTTCGCAGCCGTCTTCAATTTTGACAAAGGCGCGTGTCCTGCCGTGCAGGCCGTTTACCGACATGGTTTCAAAGGCTTCGCCTTTTTCGTGCGGTTTGATCGCAACCACACGTTCTCCGGTATCCAGCGCCTTTTGGACTGCCTGAAGAAGTCCGGCCCGATCTTTGGAACCGGTAATAATGTCGGCTTCCCGAATTGCTTCTGCTTCAGCCGGAAAAGCCTGCGGATAGCAGCCAGTCAGAGCGGCCAGCGCTGCGGAATTCTGTTTTTTGAGCCGCCGGAGTAGCTGGCGGGTTTTTTTGTCACCCGAAGCGGTGACCGTACACGAATTCACAACGTATAAATCCGCAATATCTTGGGGTTCCACGACGGTAAAGCCGTGTTTGGAAAAAAGCTCCGCCAGCATCTCGGTTTCGTATTGATTCACCTTGCATCCGAGTGTGGTAAATGCGACGCGCATCTGCCGCCTCCTCCTATTTTTATTCGTAATTGCTTAAAAAATTCCACATATTTCGTCGTTATCACGAAAAAATAGCCTTTTTTTTGAGGAAATATTGATTTCCAGCTTGTGGAATTTGGACAAATATCGGTCTTTATAATTAGTATTATAATAGATTTGAGAGAATTTTACAATTAGCAGTTGACTAAAAAGTAAACAACTGATATATTGTAAATATGGTAATTATGGATAGTGTGCGGAGTGCGCACCGCTGTGATTACCGTGATACTAATCTTAATGGAGGTCGATACCAATGAAAACCTGCAGTATTGCACTCAACACCATCAATGATGTGAAAAAATTCGTCAACATTGTCTGCAAATATGATTTCGACGTGGACCTGATTTCCGGCCGTTACGCTATCGATGCGAAATCCATTATGGGCATTTTTAGCCTGGATTTGTCCAAACCCATTAAGCTCGAAGCGCATACTGATGATTGCGCTGCTTTCTTTGAGGAAATCAAACCTTTTGTTGTGGAATAATTTGCGGATTGAAGCACTGTGATGATGCTGAAGCCAGTAGAAAGGACCTCGGTTCAGGGCTGCCTGGACAGGGGGCCTTTTGTTTTGCGCGATTTACAGGATGGACAGCGTCGGGAGTTTGTGTTATAATGAGCGGCAGATGTAAAGAAAGGAAGCGGATTCTATGCGGAAGCTGTCGATGGGGAGCAGCGGGCTTACCGAAGGGGTAATCTGGAAAGAAATGCTGGCGTTTTTCTTTCCAATTTTATTTGGAACCTTTTTCCAGCAGCTTTATAACACAGTGGATGCCATTGTGGTGGGGAATTTTGTGGGAAAGGAAGCGCTGGCGGCAGTTGGCGGCAGCACAGGTACCTTTATCAATCTGCTGGTCGGATTTTTTGTGGGGCTTTCTTCCGGTGCCACGGTCATTGTATCTCAGCTTTTTGGAGCGCAGGATGCCCAAGGAACACAAAAGGCGGTTCATACAGCGGCGGCGCTTGCCATTACAAGCGGCGCTTTTCTTACGGTTGCCGGGATTTTGGTTTCGCCGTTTGCGCTGCGGGCGATGAATACCCCGGAAGATATTATGCCCTATGCGCTGACCTATCTGCGAATTTATTTTGTAGGTATGATTCCCAACCTTTTTTATAATGTTGGTACCGGTATTCTTCGCGCAGTGGGGGATTCCCGCCGGCCGCTATACTTTCTGATTGCGAGCACGATGATTAACCTGGTGCTGGACTTGTTGTTTGTATTGGAGTTTCATCTGGGAGTGATGGGTGTTGCATTGGCAACCATTCTGGCGCAGACGATCAGCGCGGTGATGATTCTGGTTGTATTGGTTCGGACATCCGCGCCGTACCGGTTATTTATCCGCCGGATTGGCTTTACCCGGGAAATGCTGTGGGACATCATCCGGATTGGGATTCCGGCTGGTTTGCAGTCTGTTATGTATGGTATTTCCAACATCATTATCCAGGCGAGTGTCAACAGCTTTGGGACCGATACGATTGCGGCTTGGACGGCATATGGCAAAATCGACGGCATGTTCTGGATGATTATGGATGCGTTTGGGGTGTCGGTTTCCACCTTTGTGGGACAGAATTTCGGTGCACAAAAATACGATCGGATGCGGAAGAGTGTTCGGGTGTGCATGGGGATGACCTTTGGCACAACATTGGGCATCACTGGTGTACTGCTGCTGTTTGGGCGCTACATCTACCGGCTTTTTACCAGTGATGCGGTTGTTATCCAGCATGGGATGGAAATTCTTTATACCCTTGTGCCGTTTTACTTTACCTACATCGGAATTGCGGTGCTATGCAGCGCGGTGCGCGGCACCGGCGACGCCCTTTTGCCGATGATTATCACCTGCGTGGGGGTTTGCGTCCTGCGTGTGGTCTGGATTATGGTGATGAAGCCGCTGTTTCCTACTGTACAAACCGTATTGCTCAGCTATCCCATTACATGGAGTATTACTTCTCTGCTCTTTTTGGGGTATTATCTACAGGGAGGATGGCTCCGCCGGCAGATTGCGCGACATGGTTTTTCTCCGGAGAAAAAGGCTTGAGTTTTACGCTGTTCCAGCTAAAAATCTAAATATCCTCTAAAAAATCCAAAAATCTTTTATAGCTCCGTTAATTGTAGCGAGATATAATAGAAAGAAAACGGTTTGATTTGAGGAGGAAAGCCGGATGAAGCTTGTATTGGGAATTGATACCGGCGGTACCTATACCGATGCGGTGCTGCTGGATACGGATAGCGGAAAGGTGATTGCTTCGGGCAAATCACAGACAACAAAAGAAGATCTTTCGATCGGCATTGATTCAGTGCTTGGCCATCTGCCGGCTGAGCTGCTGCCCCGGGTGGAATCGCTTGCGCTTTCCACCACTCTTGCCACCAATGCCTGTGTGGAAGATAAAGGCGGCCGTGCCAAACTGATCTTTATCGGCGCGGAGCGGGATGTTGTGGCGGAAACCGGCGCGCGATATGGCCTGCCGCCCGCAGATGAGATTTTCTTTGTTGACGCGCAGATTCAGTTTGACGGCACGGTCACCGAAGCGCCTGACTGGGATCGTTTTCTGGAGGAGGTTGCCCCATTTCTGACTGGTGCGGATTCGGTGGCGGTGGTGGCTTTTCAAGGAATTCGCAACCCCACACTGGAGCAAAAAGCAAAAGAACTGCTTCGAGAACATTTCGGACTGTTCACGGTCTGCGGGCATGAGTTGTTCTGGAGCTTAAACTACATCAAACGGGGTGCCAGCACCCTGCTGAACGCGCGGCTGATTCCGGTGATTACCGATTTTCTGGCAGCAGTCCGTAAAAATATGGAAAAACATGGAATGGATGCTCCCATTGTCATTGTTCGCAGCGACGGAACTTTGATGTCGGAGGAATTTTCGCTCGAACGGCCGGTGGAAACGATCCTCTGCGGACCGGCAGCCAGCGTGATGGGCGGTATGACGCTGTCCGGACGGGACAACTGTCTGGTTGTTGATATGGGCGGCACCACCACCGATATCGCTTTGGTGAAAAACGGCGTGCCGGTCAAGGGAGAAGGCGGCGTTTCCATCGGAAGATGGGACACCTTTGTCGATTCTGTTTATATTCACACCATCGGATTGGGCGGAGACAGCTGGATTCGGCTGGCAAAACCGGGCGAAACGACGGACGGCATTACCGTGGGCCCGCAACGGGTGCTTCCGCTCTGTGCGGCGGCGGCCAAATGGCCCTCTGTTCGGGAAGAGCTGGCAGCGCTGGTGGAATGGATGCCGGAAACCACCCATCCTCTGCACGAGTTTTTCTGCCTGATTAAAGATATTTCAGACAATCCGCTCTACAGTGAGCAGGAGCGTGCGGTCTGCCGGGCGCTGCAAAACGGAGCCCTCCGGATTGACAAGCTGGCCGAAGCGGCCGGAGCCGACCTGTATACGTTAAACCTCAAACGGCTCGAAGCCGAAACCATCGTCCAGCGAATCAGCTTTACGCCTACCGATGCCATGCACCTGCGCGGCGATTACCGGCAGTTTGACGCCGAAGCTTCCCGGCTGGCGGCGGTATTTCTGGCAAACCGGCTGAGCATTTCCCCCGAAGAGTTCTGCGAACGGGTTTTCAACCGGGTGAAAAAGGAACTGTATATTCATGTTGTCCGGGCACTGCTCGAAAACATTGATCCGGTTTTCCGGAAAGAGGTGGACAACGGCCTTGCAAAGGTGATTGAAACCGGTTGGGACAACCGCAATTCCCCCAATCCGCTGCTGCATTTCTTTGGCAAAACCGAAATGACGCTGGTTGGGATCGGGGCATCTACCCATCTGTTCCTCGGAGACGTGGCAGAGGCGCTGGGTGCGGAGTGCATCATTCCCGAAAATGCGGCGGTCGCCAACGCGCTGGGTGCTGTGACCGGGCGGATTTCAGCGGTGGTGACGGCGGAACTCATTCCTGCCGGCGCGACAGAGGATGACGGTTACTACGTCTGCACACCCCGCAACCGCAGCTTTGCTCCTACCTATGAGGAGGCGCTGGAAACTGCCTATGAAACTGCCAAACGGGAAGCACGGGAGGAAGCGGAACGCCGCGGCGCCCGTGGGGAAATTCTGGTAATAGCGGGAGAAACGCCGGTTGTCGCCAAGGTGGGACAGGAAGCAATCCATGCGCAGGATCTGTTCCTTTCCTGCCGTGTGACAGCCACTGCGAGCGGCAGCGCTGGATTTTAACAGAGTACAATATAGGTGCATCCTTCGGGATGAACCTTTTTATTTTGAAAAATAATTTGCAAAAAAATTCTGTTGCTTTTCACAAAAACTCTGTTATGTTATAATGAAAGAAAAGGGGAGGCAGCGGAATGAGTGAGGAAATCAAAGAGAAGAAATATCGATACGGGTATCAGGCATTTTGGATTGTATGCTTTTTATTGCTGTTCGAAGCGCTCCTGGAAACATTTTCCGAACCGTTTGCAGCGGTGCCGGGTCCTGCCCGCGCCGTTCTGCTGGTGCTGCTCGGTCTTTTCTATTTTATTTTGCGATGTGTAACAAGTGGCATGCCGATCAGCAGATCTTATGGCTTTGATGCGCTGTGGGGCGGGCTGATGATGCTTTCCGGCCTGGTTCGAATTGCGGGGAACCTGTTGTTTCCCGCCCAAATTGCATCGGATATGAGAATAATCAACCTGGTAATTTCTCTGATTTATACACTGCCGTTTGCGGTTGTGGCTGCGGCGGGCCTGGTGCGGTTTTTGCGGCAGCGGAAATAGACTGCGGCGGGATTTTACAAGGCCTTTGCACAGTTCGGAAATGTTTACAAAATATTAGTGATTTGACGGGCGGAATCGGGGACAAAAATCCGGTTTTGCCCTTTACTTTTTTGGAAAATCGTGATAAAATAAACAAAGATAGCCGGATCGGTTTTGGCTTTGGGACAGGCTTTTGTCCGGGATTCAGTCCGGTGCGGCATACGGCGGATACCGCCGGCAGATTGTCAGAATAACCAAATCGCGCAAGGCCTGTGGGAAGCAGACCTTATTTTGTCTGTTTGCGTTATCCTGCTGACACCTGTATATCAATTTTCAAGGAGGATATAAAAACATGGCAAGAAAAATGAAAACCATGGACGGCAACAACGCTGCGGCTCACGTTTCCTATGCGTATACCGACGTTGCTGCTATCTACCCCATTACCCCTTCTTCCGTCATGGCAGAAGTGACTGACAAATGGGCTGCCGATGGAAAAGAAAACATTTTCGGCGAAAAAGTTCGCGTTGTCGAAATGCAGTCCGAAGCAGGTGCTGCCGGCACCGTTCACGGCTCTCTGGCTGCTGGTGCTCTGACCACTACCTTTACCGCTTCCCAGGGTCTTCTTTTGATGATCCCGAATATGTACAAAATGGCCGGTGAGCTGCTGCCCGCCGTCATTAACGTTTCCGCTCGTGCGCTGGCAAGCCACGCGCTGTCCATTTTCGGCGACCATTCCGACGTATATGCCTGCCGTCAGACCGGCTTTGCAATGCTCTGCGAAGGCAACCCCCAGGAAGTTATGGACCTGACTCCTGTTGCACACTGCGCTGCGATCAAGGGCCGCGTTCCGTTCTTGAACTTCTTCGACGGCTTCCGCACCTCCCATGAGCTGCAGAAGATCGAAGTTTGGGACTATGAAGATCTGAAAGACATGGTGGATATGGATGCCATTAAGGCGTTCCGCAACCGTGCTCTGAACCCCAATCACCCTGTTCTCCGCGGTTCCGCGCAGAACCCTGACATCTTCTTCCAGGCTCGTGAGGCTTGCAACACCTACTACGATGCAGTTCCCACTCTGGTTGAGGAATACATGGGCAAAGTCAATGCCAAACTGGGCACCAACTACCAGCTCTTCAACTACTATGGTGCTCCCGATGCAGAGCATGTCATCATTGCGATGGGCTCTGTCTGTGACACTATCGAAGAGACCATTGACTACCTGAACGCTAACGGCGGCAAATACGGTCTGGTTAAAGTTCGTCTGTACCGTCCGTTCTCCGCTTCTCACCTGGTTGCTGCGATCCCCGAGACTGTAAAACAGATCTCCGTTCTGGACCGCACCAAAGAGCCCGGCTCCCTCGGCGAACCGCTGTACCTCGATGTTGTAGCTGCTCTGAAAGACACCAAGTTCCACAACGTCCCCGTTTACACCGGACGTTACGGCCTCGGCTCCAAGGACACCACTCCTGCACAGATCAAGGCTGTTTATGAGAACACCGAAAAGAAACGCTTCACCATTGGTATTGAAGACGATGTAACCCATCTGTCTCTGCCTGTTGGCGAAGTTCTCGACACCACTCCGAAGGACATCATTTCCTGCAAATTCTGGGGACTTGGCTCCGACGGTACTGTTGGTGCAAACAAGAACTCCATCAAGATCATTGGTGACCATACCGACATGAACGCACAGGCTTACTTTGCTTACGACTCCAAGAAGTCCGGCGGTGTTACCATTTCTCATCTGCGTTTTGGTAAATCCAAGATCAAATCCACTTATTATATCAACCAGGCTGACTTTGTTGCCTGCCACAACCCCGCTTACATCTCCAAGTACCCCATCGTGGAAGATGTTAAGAAGGGCGGCACCTTCCTGCTGAACTGCCAGTGGACCGACGAGGAGCTGGAACAGCACCTGCCCGGCAACGTAAAACGCCTGATTGCCAACAACAACATCAAATTCTACACCATCGATGGTATCAAGATCGGTAAAGAAATCGGTCTGGGCGGCCGTATCAACACCGTTCTCCAGTCCGCATTCTTCAAACTGGCTAAGATCCTCCCTGAGGAAGATGCTATTAAGTATATGAAGGATGCTGCTACCGCTTCTTACTCCAAGAAGGGTGAAGCGATCGTGAAGATGAACCATGACGCCATTGACGCTGGCGCACAGGGCATCCACGAAGTGAAGGTCCCCGACTCCTGGAAGAACGCCGATGATTCTCATGCTCCTGAAGTTGCTACCGGTTCCAACAAACACCTGGTTGACTTCGTCAATGACATCGTGATCCCCGTCAACGACCAGAAGGGCGACAGACTGCCTGTTTCTACCTTCATGGGCGACCGTACCGACGGTACTTTCCCGCAGGGCACTGCTGCGTTTGAAAAACGCGGTATTGCTGTTGATGTTCCTACCTGGAACCCCGACAACTGTATCCAGTGCGGCTTCTGCTCGCTGGTTTGCCCGCATGCTGTTATCCGTCTGTTCGCGATGGATGAAGCTGACGCTGCGAAAGCTCCTGCCGGCACCAAATCCATGCCGATGACCGGTATGGCTGACAAGAAGTTCGCTATCGGCATTTCTGTTATGGACTGCACCGGCTGCGGCGTCTGTGTTGCTTCCTGCCCCGGCAAGAAGGGCGAGAAAGCTCTGTCCATGAACTCTCTCGAAAGCCAGGCTTCTCAGCAGGATAGCTTCAACTTCCTGTTTGATCTGCCCGAGAAACCCGACGTTCTCGAGAAATTCAAAGAAACCACCGTCAAAGGCTCTCAGTTCCACCAGCCTCTGCTCGAGTTCTCCGGCGCTTGCGCTGGCTGCGGCGAGACTCCTTACGCGAAACTGGTAACTCAGCTCTACGGCGATCGGATGTATATTGCCAACGCGACCGGATGCTCCTCCATCTGGGGCGGCTCCGCGCCTGCTACTCCTTACACCACCAATAAGGCTGGCTTTGGTCCTGCTTGGGCGAACTCCCTGTTCGAAGACAATGCAGAATATGGCTACGGCATGTTCCTGGCACAGGACACCATCCGCAAAGCTGCGGTTCGCAAGATCGAAGCTTTGGCTGCCAAGGTTGAGGGCGACGATAAAGCTGTCTTCGACGCTTATCTGAACTCCATCGAATGTGGCGCTACCAACCGTGCTGCTACCGCTGCACTGATTAAGGTGCTGGAGGGTTATGCTGCCAACGGCTGTGAAGAGTCCAAAGAAATCCTCGACAGCAAGGATTACCTGGCGAAGAAGTCCATCTGGATCTTCGGCGGTGACGGCTGGGCTTACGACATCGGCTTCGGTGGTCTGGACCACGTGATCGCTTCTCATCAGGATGTCAACATCCTGGTATTCGATACCGAGGTTTACTCCAACACCGGCGGACAGTCCTCCAAGTCCACTCCTACCGGCGCAATCGCTCAGTTTGCTGCTGCGGGTAAAGAGGTTAAGAAGAAAGACCTGGCTGCCATTGCAATGAGCTACGGCTATGTTTACACCGCTCAGGTTTCCATGGGTGCTGACCGCAACCAGTGCTTGAAAGCGTTCCTGGAGGCTGAAAGCTACCATGGCCCGTCCCTCATCATCGCTTACGCTCCCTGTATCAACCACGGCATCAAGGGTGGTATGGTTCATGCGCAGGATGAAGAGAAGAAGGCTGTTGACGCTGGCTACTGGCATCTGTTCCGGTTTGATCCTCGTCTGGCTGAGGAAGGCAAGAACCCCTTCCATCTGGACAGCAAGGCTCCGACCATGTCTTACAAAGACTTCATCATGAACGAAGTTCGTTACAACGCGCTGGCTCGTTCCAACCCCGCTCGTGCGGAACAGCTCTTCGCAAGCGCTGAAAAGACCGCTGCTGACAAGTATGACCGTCTGGTTAACCTGTCCAACAAATAAGATTCTCAAAACAATGTGACCGGAGCTGCAGAGCCGGTTGCATGAAAACACCCCGGAATCGTAAGATTCCGGGGTGTTTTGTGATATGGCTTCAACGAGAGAATACGCATCCATATCTCTATTATGTAAAAACGACTTCATTCAGATTCAAAATCTTCCATATCAATAATAGGATCATTTGACTTTGTTTCGTCAAATTTATTTTCAATAAACCATTTGTATGCACGTTCTCCGATTAGTTTCGTTTCCACAAAATCCAAACTTCCTCCAACAACAGCGCCTACGCCGGGCACCAGTTTGCCGAGATTTACTAATCCTTTTTGACCAAATTTTGTGACGAATCGGAAACCGACTTTCTGATTTATTTTGATAAGCACAGATCCAGGCACTTTTTTGATTAAATTTGTTGCTATTTTTTCGCCAAATTTTACTCCAGCTTTTTTGAGAAGCCCATTTACTGCAACACCAGCCAAACAAGAATAAACCAATGTTTGTACTTGATCGCAATTCAGATCATATCCTGCAATATATGCTGTACAGGCAATCATCCTCATCTGTACATACAGGACACTCCCAACATTAGCTGGGACTGTAACCGGTAAAGTGACGAGCCCACCAAAACCTGTGATAAAACCTGATGTTGTACATTTTAAAACTTGATTGGTAATCATTTTCTTTGCAGCTTGTTTTGGGTCGGAATATTTGTCCAGATAGTCTTGCGCCATTTGTTCGACAGGGGGACTGACATATTTGACTCCATTGGTTACCTTTTGGTAGCAGGTATCTAAAACTTTCAACATTTCGTCGGTGCTGATACCTTTTTTTCTGACTTCTTCCATAAACATTCTCCTTTAAAAAATTTGGCTGCTGCCCATAATAGGAGCTGTAAAATATGCGTGTTTTATAAGCGGGCAGCGGGCTTACTCCAACATTTTCGCATATTCTTTAGGGGACATATCAAATTCACGGCGGAATTCGGTGGAAAGATAGGTGGGAGAGCAGTAACCCATGATGTAGGAAATCTGGGCGATGGTGTATTTCCCCTCCCCAATCATCTCCTTTACCTTTTCCAGCCGCACCAGCCGCACATATTCCGAAATGCTTCGGCCGACCTTCTGCTTGAACAGGCTGGACAGATAGGAGGGACTCAGATTCAGCTGCTTGGCCAGCATGGGCAGTGTGATAGAAGAGGTGATGTTGGAGTGGATGAAGTCGATGCATTCACTGATATAGCTGTTGTCCACCGAAACTTTCAGCCGGGTGGGGACTTTTACAACGACTGTGTTGGAAAGAAAATTCCGCATGATGGTAATAATCAACCGGGTCAGTTCACAGGCAATCATATCATCGCCGTAGACCTGGTTCTCCTTTTGCTCCCGGATCATGGAGCGGACAATGTTCAGGCAGTTTTCATCGCAGAAAATAATGCGGTTGGATAAATTTTCGGACTGGTCAAGTTTCCCGTCAAAGGTCAGTGTGAGAAACGAAAGGGGCGCTTTACCGTCGCTGCGCTGGAGATGGAACTGGTGCGGTGCAAAAAAGATAATCTGTCCCTGATGCAGTTGATAGCTTTGCCCGTCCACTTCACAGATCATACTCCCTTTGTTGACATAGGTCATTTCCCAGAAGGGATGTTCTTCTCCGTTGAATTGGAACTGCTTGTCCTTTTCCTGATATAAAACGGTGTACAGCGTTTCCACATGGATGTTGGGGACAAAGCCGCAGCCTGTGAGAATGTTGGTTGTGGAAGTAATAATCTTGGGGGATTGGTAGTAAATCCGGTAGCTGATTTTGCATTCATAAGGAAGAACGGCAAACTGGACGCCCGGCTTGATGAGAAGCGGTTGATCAAACATGAATTTTTGAATCATGCTGTCCGGTGTGCGGACAAACAGCAATCCGACGCCGCTCAGTGGTTCGAGCACTACATCTTTTTCATAATGCCAAAGGCTCGAACGTACCCGCGTGTCATCCTCGTAAACCGACTGGCTGAAAGACTGATATTCTTCAACAGATTTCAGCGGTACGCCAAACGGTTTGAATATAACGGGGTTAATCTCTTTGAGCAGCATCCCAAATTCCTCCTGTAAGCAAACATACTTTAATCGTACCGGTTTTTTCTGTCCTTGTCAAGAAAAAACAACCGAAAAGTTTTGGATTTTTTCGATTTTCTTTTGTTTTTATATGATTGCGAAAAAGCAGAAAGTGTGGTATCCTGTTTTCAGCAGCAAGGAAAGGGGAATATTTATGAAAATGCCGCAGGATCCGGTGATCCTTTTGAGTTATTTAAACACACAGCTTCGGGATTTCTATCCTTCACTGGAGGAGCTGTGTAAAAGCCTTGACGTTGATCGGGAAGTGATTGAACAAAAGCTTGCCGCGATCGGCTACCGGTATGATGCCGCACGCAACCAGTTTCGCTGAATGGAAAAAGCCTCCCATCCGATGGGAGGCTTTTGGTTATTATTCTGCTGTGAAAATTTCGGTGGGATCGGCCCATTCGCCGTTTACCCGGACACCGACATGGAGGTGCATCTCCTCTGCCGATTCCACAATTGAGCTGTTACCCACGCTGCCGATCACATCACCGGCTTTGAGTTCTTGTCCTTTCTTTACTTTGATATCATCCGCCATTCCGCAGAGAAGCACCGTGACTTCTCCGGGAAATTCCAGCTCGACGGTGTTGCCCCATTTGCTGTCTTCCCGAATATCTGCAACGGTTCCGGCACCGGGAGATTTCACAGGAGTACCTTCTTCAGCCAGAATATCGATACCGTCATGGGTGCGCCATTCGTTGAGTGTTTTGGATTTGACCAGCTCCCCATTACTGTATGGGTTGGAGATTTCTCCGTTTACCGGCATGGAGAGTGGGGCAGGCTCGGTCAGCTCGGTTGTGTTTCCGGTTTGCGCAGTCTCCTGTTCATTTGTCGAAGCAGCTGTTTCTTCGGAAGTTGGTTCACTTTCCTTCACAATAACCTGCGGGGTATCTTTTGGAACGCCTGTTTCGGATTTTTCCACATCGTCTACCTCCGGTATGGACCATTCGGTGGTGTTGTCCAGTGTTTCCGATGGGGTGGAAGACTGCGGCGCCGCGTTTAAACGGCTGAGTGAGAAATAGGCAGCAGATCCGACGGCTACAACGCTGACTGCCAGAGCGATGTAAAAGCCGCGGGAAGAACTTTTTTTTGCGCCGAAACTGAGTTTTTTCATCAAATCACCTTTCTTTATTAAAAATGCCAGGATTGGATTCAGAAGAAAATACCGGCCGGAATAATCCGCCGTTTTTTCAAATATAGTGTTGACAGGTACGGATGTTTTATGCTCGGATCGGATTGGAAGTTTTCGGAGATTTTATCGACAAATGTATTTATTAGAGAAAAAACTGTTTTTATTACAAATACACAAAATGTATTTGTCCGTTATTTTGATACAAATCGATTGAAAATTTGGTTATTGTGACGAATACTTGATAAAATATTAACTCACATCTGCTGGATTGAGAGATATTTTACCGATGTAAAGTGTTTTCACTCAAAAACGATTGACGGCGACGGAAAAACATTTTATAATAGAGTTTACACACAATATTTTCTGAATCATACGGAAAAAAGAATTTTATCCGTTTGAAATGATATGGAGGTAACGCAAAATGAGCAGAGTGTACAATTTCAGTGCAGGTCCTTCGATGCTGCCGGAATCGGTTTTAAAAAAAGCCGCTGATGAAATGCTGGATTACCAGGGCAGCGGTCAGTCGGTCATGGAGATGTCTCATCGATCGAAAACCTATCAGGCCATCATTGACTCATGTTCTGCACTGCTGCGTGAAGTGATGAACATCCCGGAGGATTATGAAATCCTTTTCCTGCAGGGTGGAGCGTCTTCACAGTTTGCAATGCTTCCTCTCAACCTGGCTACAAAATCCGGCAGCGCCGATTTTGTCATCACCGGTCAGTGGGCAAAAAAAGCCTTTTCGGAATGCAAAAAGCTTGCCAAAGCGCATGAGGTTGCTTCCTCGGCTGACAAAACCTTTACGTATATCCCCGAGCTGAATCCCGCGGATTTTGATCCCAATGCGGATTATTTCCACATCTGCTACAACAATACCATTTACGGAACCAAGTTTGTGGAACTGCCGGACACCGGCAATGTCCCACTGGTTGCGGATATGAGCTCCTGCATCCTTTCCGAGCCGATTGATGTTTCCAAATTCGGTGTCATCTATGCGGGCGCGCAGAAGAACATGGGGCCTGCCGGCCTGACTGTTGTCATCATCCGCAAGGATCTGATCGGCGAACCCAGAGAGGGCACTCCCACCATGTTTACCTACAAAACCCACGCTGAAAACGGCTCCATGTACAACACCCCGCCTACCTATGCCATTTATATCTGCAAACTGGTGCTGGAGTGGATCAAAAATGAAATCGGCGGCCTGGAAAAGATGAAAGAGATCAACCAGAAAAAGGCTGCTATCCTCTATGATTTCCTGGATCAGTCCAAGTTATTCAAAGGAACAGTGGAAAAGAAATACCGTTCGATGATGAACATTCCGTTTGTCACCGGCAACGAGGAACTGGATGCCGAATTTGTCAAAGCAGCAACAGCTGCCGGATTTGTCAATCTGAAAGGCCACCGCACCGTTGGCGGCATGCGCGCTTCGATTTATAACGCAATGCCAGTGGAAGGCGTGGAAAAACTGGTTGCCTTTATGAAAGAATTTGAGGAGGCTCACGTATAAGAGCCGGTTGGAAAGGATGAATACCGTATGTTCCGTGTACAGACTTTAAATAAGATTTCCCCGCTGGGCCTGGAAAAATTTGACCGCGCCAATTATGAGTGGGGTGATGGGATCGAAAATCCGGACGCCATTCTGGTCCGTTCCGCTTCGATGCACGATCTGGAACTGCCCACGACTGTCACTGCGATTGCGCGCGCCGGCGCCGGTGTCAATAACATCCCGCTGGACAAATGCTCCCAGGCAGGGATTGTGGTTTTCAATACCCCTGGTGCCAACGCTAACGCTGTTAAAGAGTTGGTAATACTTGGGCTTTTAATGTCCGCCCGTAAAATTCAGCCCGCAATGGAATGGATTATGACCTTGAAAGGCCAGGGTGCTGAAGTTCCTAAACTGGTGGAAAAAGGCAAAGGTCAGTTTGTCGGGCCGGAAATCATGGGCAAATCGCTGGGTGTAATCGGCCTGGGCGCGATTGGTGCGCAGGTTGCCAATGCCGCCGTGGCGCTTGGAATGAAGGTTTATGGCTACGATCCCTATATCAGTGTTGACGCTGCCTGGGGCATGGACCGTGCCATCATCCACGCCAAATCGCTCGGTGAGATTTACGAGCAGTGCGACTACATCACGTTGCACCTTCCTTGCACCACCGAAACCAAGGGCATGATCAACGCTTCTTCGATTCAGATGATGAAAACCGGCGTGCGCATCCTGAACTTTGCGCGCGGTGAGCTGGTGGAAACCGCCGACATGCTGGCGGCTCTGGATGAAAAACAGGTCAAGGTATATGTGACCGACTTTGCCGACGATGAAATGCTGGGGCATAAAGGTGTTGTGGCTCTGCCGCATCTGGGCGCATCCACTCCTGAATCGGAGGACAACTGTGCTAAAATGGCGGTGCAGGAGCTGCGCGAGTACCTCGAAAACGGCAATATCGTCAATTCGGTCAACCTGCCGTCGCTCAGCTTGCCGATGGGCAAGGCAAGCCGCCTTTGCATTATCCACAAGAATATCAGCGGAATGCTTTCCAAGATGGCAACTGTCCTTTCCGATGAAGGCTGCAACATTGAAACGATGATCAACGATTCCAAAAAAGATTATGCTTATACGATTATGAACCTCACCAACCGGGTGGATCCATCCATTGCGGATAAGCTAAGTGCTGTTCCGGATGTTATCCGCGTCCGCGTACTGTAACCGAATTTTTGCCGGCCGCTTGATGTGGCCGGCTTTTTTATTTTGATCAAAGCGCAAGAATTGTCTGAAAAAAACGCGAAAATGTCGTGAAATTCGGAAACAGGCGTGCTATAATGACAGTAAGAACTGTCCATATGGAGGGATTTCTATGAAACATACATGGGCGATTATCGGATTTGGCGGTATGGGAGGCTGGCATTACAGCAATATCAAGGAGCGTCTGCCGCAGATTCGGACAAAAGGTGCTTATGATATTCGACCGGAAGCGCTCAAAAGCGCAGAGGAAAAAGGCCTGTATCCATATCAGACTCTGGAAGAGCTTTTGAACGACCAGGAGGTAGATCTGGTTACCATTGCGGTTCCCAATAATTTTCACAAAGAGCTGGCGATCCGCTGCCTAAAAGCCGGCAAAAACGTGATCTGCGAAAAACCGGTCACACTGAACGCGGCTGAGCTGGAAGAAATTATTGCCGTTTCCAAAGAAACCGGAAAGCTCTTTTCTGTCCATCAGAACCGGCGCTGGGATAAAGATTACCGCATCATCAAGGAAATTGTAGATAGCAATATTATCGGCGCACCGTACTTTATCGAAAGCCGGGTGCAGGGTTCCCGCGGTTCCATGTTTGGCTGGCGCAATCACAAGGTCAACGGCGGCGGAATGCTGCTCGACTGGGGCGTCCATCTGATTGACCAGATGATGAATATGATCGATTCGCCGGTTGTTTCGGTCTGTGCCCATTTGCAAAAGGTGTTCGGCAGCGATGTGGATGACAATATCAAAGTCTTCCTGCGCTTTGAAAATGGCATTTCGGCAACCTGCGAAATGGTGACGAACTGTTTCTATGAACTGCCCCGCTGGCGGATGTCCTGCATAAACGGAACGGCGGTTGTGGAGGATTGGAGCTGTAAGGGAAAAATGGTACAGCTCAATACCGATGCAGAAATGGCATGGGATGATGAGATTGTTTATACCGAAGCGGGCCCTACTCGTACGATGGCACCACGGCCCAAAACTTCGCTCAAGGAGCTGCCGCTGCCCGATGTGCAGACCGACTGGACCGATTACTATAAGAATATTCTGGCGGTGCTGGACGAAGGCGCTGAACTGATTGTCAAACCGGAGCAGGCACTTCGGGTGATGAAGGTGATTGACCTGCTCTTCAAATCGGAAGAAGAGGGAACTGGTTTCGCCTGCTGCATTTAACAGAGAAAGGGGATTTTGATATGTCTGAAAAGAAGGTTTTGATTTTCCAGGGTGGATGGGATGGCCATGAACCCCAGCTGACCAGCAAACGCTTTGCACGGCTGATGGAAAAACACGGATACACGGTGGAAATTGCCGACACCCAGGAGCCTTTGGGTGATCTGGAAAAGCTGATGGGCCTGGATCTGATTGTAGCCTGTTGGACAATGGGCGAGATCCCGCACGAATATGTGCAGAATATCTGTAAGGCAGTTGGAGCCGGCACAGGTCTGGCAGGTTGTCACGGCGGCATGTGCGATGCGTTCCGCCAGGATACCGAGTGGCAGTTTATGACTGGCGGCCAGTGGGTTTCCCATCCGGGCGGCGATGGCATTGAATATACTGTCAACATTTGCCATGGTTCCAGCCCAATTGTAGAGGGACTGGAAGATTTCCCGGTTTGCAGCGAGCATTATTACCTTCATGTCGATCCTTCGATTGAAGTATTGGCAACCACCCGGTTCCCGTTGGTAACCTATTACCATATTTCCAACAAACCGGTCGATATGCCGGTTGCCTGGACCAAATTCTGGGGCAATGGACGGGTGTTCTACACTTCGCTCGGACATCACGACGATGTGTTTGACAAATCCCCCAACGCCGAAATCCTAATGGAGCGCGGAATGCTCTGGGCGGCGGAAGGCAAAGCCTATGCGGAAGAGCACGGCCTGACCACAACACGCTTCGAAAATAACGCCAAAATGTATTGACAAGCGGATAAGGGGGATGGGTATGGCCGAAAAGTTTCTCAGCGATGTTCGTCCGTTAGAGCAGTTTATGGAGGATGGCTCGTTCCTGATGCCGGAAATCCCCGCCGTATTCCGAGCCTTGCAGGCAATCCATGCGCCAGATGAGGTGGATTACGATTATCTTCTCAGTATTTCCGGGATGGCTGTACGGCTGGCTTGGCAGCCCGGCTGGGCGGAATACCAGGGCCTGCCCAATCAGGGAATATTTTATAATCAGGGCGGCAGACATGTTGTGGAGCTCGCTTTGGAACGGGCAGGTGTCCGTTTTGTAGAGCGAAGGCTTTCCGAAGGCGACAAGAAAGCTGCTTGGGAAGAGATCTGCCATTCGTTAGACAAAGATGTTCCGGTCCTGCTGGAAGAGCCCTCCTGCGTCTGGGCAGCGGTTTTGGGATATCGGGAAAATGAACTTTTTGGAGTATCCGTTTTTGCGGATCCGAGCAAACGCCTTGCCGATCCGCCCTATAATCCGCTGGAAAACTGGAATAACGGGGCGCGCTATCTCCTGATTGAGGGATACCAACCGCGTCCTATGGAGCCAAAGCTCCTGCGTGAGGTGTTGGAAACAGCCGTTTATCAAGCAAGGACTTCTCGTTTGGATTGTTTGGGGGATGTGGCTTTGGGGGTTTCTGCCTTTGACGCCTTGGCCGAAATGCTGGTGTGGGACGAAAGCTTTGCTCCGTTGGAGCCGGGAAAAGAATATGGCGGACCTTGGGATTTTCCTTATGAAAGGCCGGAGGGGTATTACCGTACGGACGGAGCCGGTTCTCTGGAAAAACGTTTCTGGTCCGGTTATTGTGATTTTCTCTGTATGCTCAACGGGTTTGAGAATTTTTCCAGATTTCTGCAAAAATATGCAGGCATCCTCCCCCAATGGGAAGAATCGCTGCAAAAAGCAGCTCAATATTATGGGCAGGCTGCTGCCTTTTCAGGCGCTCTGTGGCAGTATGTCACGCCGAATGCGGCAGGGGCAGCCAAATTGAAAGAGCCGGGTATCCGTTATACCTTTGCGGCGCATATGCTTCGGGCAAAAATTTACACGATCCGTGCTGTCGAACTGTTGGAAAGGATACTGGCAGATCCCGCAGGCAAATAGGGCCATCAAAATAATTATTTAGGAGGAAAATTCCATGTTGAAACCTGTAAAAGTGGCGATGATCGGCTGTGGCTCGATCAGCGGCATTTATCTGACCAATATTACCAAGGTGTTTAAGGAAGTGGAGCTGGCGGGCGTCTGCGACCTGATTCCGGAGCGCGCCGAATATGCGCAGAAGGAGTATAATGTTCCAAAGATTTATCCCACCATGTACGATGCCTTTGCCGATCCTGAGGTAGAGATTGTGTTGAACCTCACCCGGCCGTATCAGCATTTTGATGTTTCCAAAGCGGCGTTGGAAGCCGGCAAGCATGTCTATTCCGAAAAGCCGCTGGGCGCGGATTTTGAAGAGGGGAAAAAGCTGGTGGCCCTGGCAAAGGAAAAGGGCTTGATGCTGGGCGGTGCGCCGGATACCTATATGGGCGCCGGTATCCAGACCTGCCGGGAACTGATTGACAAAGGCGCGATCGGCAAACCCATTGGAGCAGCCTGCTTCATGATTTGTCACGGCCATGAAACCTGGCATCCGGATCCCGAGTTTTACTACAAACGCGGCGGCGGTCCGATGATGGATATGGGACCTTATTATGTGACTGCGCTCGTCAATCTGCTGGGCGGCATCAAATCGGTGACCGGTATTACCCGCAGCTTTTTCCCGAAACGTCTGATCACCAGTGAACCGCATCGTGGGGAGGTAATCGATGTTGAAGCGCCTACCCATCTGACTGGTATGCTG
The DNA here is from genome assembly GCA_944382875.1 of uncultured Clostridia bacterium. GTDB lineage: Bacteria > Bacillota > Clostridia > Oscillospirales > Ruminococcaceae > Merdivicinus. Next base: position 209,293 of record CALWNQ010000001.1, on the reverse strand, counting down.
GAATTTGACAACGGTGCAATCGGCACCATCATCACCACTTTTGATGTCCATTATAACAGCCAGGCTCGCTTTGAAGTTTACGGCACCGAAGGGACTTTGTTGGTTCCCGATCCCAATGGCTTTGGCGGCCCAATCCAGCTTTACCGTCCGGAAGACGGCGAGTGGAAAGAAATGCCGCTTACTTTTGATTATAAAGAAAACAGCCGTGGTCTGGGTTTGGCTGACATGGTTTGTTCGTTGCGGACCGGCAGTCCGTTCCGTTCTTCCTGGGAGCAGACCTTCCATGTACTGGAAGTTCTGACCTCCTTTGAGAAGAGCAGCGCAGCGCATGCGGCTTATCAGATGGAAACCCATTACGATCAGCGTCCGCCTATGAAGCGGAATCCAATGCATGGTGTGTTGGACGAAACATCCGGACTGTAAAACAATAAAGGGCAGAGGTTTTCTCTGCCCTTATTCACTTTGAAAGGAGGAAGCTACATGCAGGCACAGTTTCCAAGAACAACCGTTGGGGGGATTTCCGTTTCCAGGATGATTATCGGCAGCAACTGGATGGCCGGATACAGCCACCGTTCTCCCGCAGCCGATGCGATGATTCGGGAACGGCACGCCGCGCCGGAAAGTATCGAACCGATGCTGAGCGCCTTTCTCTCCTATGGCGTTGATACCATAATGGCACCATTTGGGCAGACACCTGCCATTCTGGAAGCAATTCGCCGGGCCGAACAGCGCAGCGGCAGGGGGATGATTCTTGTGGATACGCCGATTATCAATGTAGACGACAACGCGGCTGCCCGGAAAGAGGCGGAGACGGTGATCCGGCACAGTCGGGAGATGGGCGCGGCTTTCTGTCTGCTCCATCATTCCAGTGTCGAGCAGCTGGTCAACAAAAACCGGCACGAGATCTGCCGCCTGGACGATTATACGAAAATGATCCGGGATGCCGGCTTGGTTCCGGGGCTTTCCGCCCATATGCCGGAGCTGGTCGTGTACAGCGACGAAAACGGCTACGATGTGGAAACCTACATCCAGATTTACAACTGTATGGGCTTTTTAATGCAGGTGGAGATTGAATCGGTAAACGGGATCATCCAGTCAGCCAAAAAACCGGTGATGACTATCAAGCCAATGGCAGCCGGACGCTGCACACCATTTGTTGGCTTGAACTTTTCATGGGCGACTATCCGGGACTGCGATATGGTGACAGTTGGATGTTTTAACGAGCGGGAAGCGGCGGAGGATATCGAAATATCGATGGCTGCGCTGGAACGACGCGCGCCGCGGCTGGAAGGTCGAAGCAGTCCTAATCAGAATCAGGATGCTTTTGGACGAAAGGGCAGTGAAAATTGATGCGGATTGGAATCGGCTTTGTACCGGAGCATCGTTCGCCCGAAGAATGGGCGGAAAAACTTCGGAAAAAAGGAATGAGTGCGGCAGTTTTTCCGTTGGATTATCGTGCTCCTGTCCCGCAAATTGACGCTTATGTGCAGGCTGCAGCCGAAGCGGATCTTCTTTTGGCCGAAGTTGGCGTGTGGGATTCTCCTTTCCAGACGGATGCTGCCAAAGCGACTGTGGCACAGGAAAAATGCCTGGAACAGTTTCGGCTTGCTGAATATATCGGAGCATGCTGCTGCGTCAATGTGTCCGGTGCTGCCGGGCCGGTTTGGTCGGGGTGTTATCCGGAGAATTATTCCGAGCAGCTTTATTGGAAGAATGTGGAATTTATCCAATTCCTCTGCGATGCCATCAAACCTCGCCGGACCTGTTATACGCTGGAAGTGATGCAGTGGATGTTGCCGGATTCTCCCGAGCAGTACCACAAGCTTCTCAACGATGTAGACCGGGATTCTTTTGCCGTACATATGGATGCCGCGAATTTCGTCAATTCAGCTTATCGGTACACCCATCATAATGAAGTAATCGACCGGTCTTTTGCGCTTTTGGGGAATCGCATCCGGAGCTGTCATTTAAAAGATTTTCGGCTGGATGACGGCGTATCTTTTGCGGTGCGGGAGGTCCCCTGCGGCAGCGGGATATTGGATATGGATCATTATCTGCGCAAGATTCGAGAGCTTGATGGAGAGGTCCCCGTCATATTAGAGCATCTGGCGGACGAAGAGGAATACGATCGTGCGGCTGCAAGGACAATCGCCGCTGCCAAACAGCTCGATAGGGAGGAAATACAATGAACAGTAGTCTTTTGAACGGATGGAATACATTTTATACACGAAGTGTTCTTTCCTGGCTCAAAATGCCGGAACAGGCCGCGGTCAGTTTGAGTTTTAAAAATTACAGCAGCGGGGCGGCACTGCATGAGGCTCTAATTGGGCGTTTCGAAGAAAATGCGGAACAGATTATTCCTGGTCTGCGCAGCTATGATGGCGGCTATGCCTGCTTGACCGTTCATTGGTACGGAACCGAAACAATGGTGGAATCAGCGGAAATAGACGGAGAATTAATGCTGTTGATTACGCCTCTGAAGCAGGAAATGAAGCCGATGACGCTGCTGATTGAGGGCGTTGTTCTTTGGAACGGGAGCGGTACTGTCTGCCGGGATGGGGAAGCACTTTGTTTTCGAGTCCCAAACGGAGATATTTCGATTTGGACCGATGGGGAATCTGTGGAGGAATATCATGCCGGCTGTACCGGGCCGTATCTTTCGGTTAAACTGAATCGTCCGGTTGCGGTGAGCAGTGGAAAACGCCGGACTGCTGCCGAACTTCGTCCGCTTCTTGATGCCGCGAGGGAGAAAGTTGCCGCCGATGCAGCTCGGTTTGGTGATGTTGCCGAAGCTTACACGGCAATGAAGACCTGTCTTGCCTGGGATACTGTTTATGAGCCGGAAAATAAACAGCTTTGTTCGCCGGTCAGTCGGCTTTGGAGCATATCATGGGGTGGATATGTGCTGTTCTGCTGGGATACCTATTTTTCTGCAATGATGGCGATTCCCGAAAGCGAAGAGCTTGCCTGTGCCAATGCTGCGGCGATCACCGCTGAGCTGACTGAAAGCGGTTTTGTGCCAAATTTTGGCGCCGCCGGTGACAACAAAAGCCGGGACCGTTCCCAGCCGCCGGTTGGTTCTTTGGCAGTGCGGGAAATCTATCGCCGGTACCGCAACCGGGATTTTGTGTGCAGTTTGTTCGATAAATTGCTCTGCTGGAACCGGTGGTTTGCGGAACACAGAATGCTGGAAAATGGTCAGCTTTGCTGGGGATCTGATCCGTTTCAGCCTCGAGCGGGACGTTATTGGGAAACACACGACATCGACTGCACCCGGGGCGCGGCGCTGGAATCAGGGCTTGACAATTCGCCAATGTACGATGATGTTCCATTTGATAAAAAGCGGCATCTGATGTGTCTGGCTGATGTGGGGCTGACCGGTCTTTATCTGGCTGACTGTGAAAATCTGGCGGATCTGGCACGAATTGCCGGACGCAACGAGGTGGTTCCGGAATTGCTTGACCGGGCAGCTCTCTGCAAAAAGGGATTGTCGGAACTGTGGGACGAAAAATTCGGTATGTTCTGCAACAAACGTACTGATACCGGAGAATTCAGCTATCGCATTTCTCCCACCAATTTTTATGCATTGTTCAGCGATATGGTAACAACGGAACAGGCAAGTCGAATGATGAAAGAGCATTTTTACAATCCGGAAGAATTTTGGGGCGAATACATTATCCCAACTATTGCCCGCAACGATCCAGCTTATCCGGATCAGGATTATTGGCGCGGCAGAATCTGGGCTCCGACCAATTTCCTTGCCTATCTGGCGATGCGGAAACAGGGGCTGCAAAAAGAGTGCGCTGATTTGGCACAAAAGTCCAAAGAGCTTCTGCTTAAGGAGTGGCGGGAACATGGACATGTTCATGAAAACTACAATGGCACAACCGGAGAAGGGTGTGATCGTGGAAACAGCGACAAGTTCTACCATTGGGGCGGTCTGCTTGCGCTGATTGCACTGATTGATGCCGGGTATCTGGAAGGGCCGGAACAACCATTGGATGAATGCAACTCCGCTTGTCACGAATAAACACGAAAATTTCGTTAAAACTAAATATATGTGACTGACGTGTGACCGCAATGTGCTACAATAATCACATAACAGATAGATTTTGTTTGGGACATAAAATAATTGTGATTATTGGAGGAATTATTATGGTATTGCGGAGAACAATCAGTATGCTCATATCTATTGTGCTGATGCTGTTGTTGGTGGGGATAATCTCCTCTGTGACGGTTTATGCCGGCGGAGAAATGCAGGAATTTTGTTTGGTTCCACCGGATAGTATGCATGAGATGATTTGCTTTAAAACAGAATAAGTGAAAATGGCGCCTTTTCCATAAAAAGAGAAGGCGTTATTTTTTTTGAAAAAGAGAATAAAATACGAACGAATTGTTGAAAGCTATTGGTATTTACAAAATATTCTTGTAATTTACAATAGAATTTGATACAATAATAATAAATCAGCCAATTATGACTGATGTTATGGTGAGAAAAGGTGGTGAAAAAATGTCTGTTTTGGAAACGATCCAGGCAGAAGAGGAAAAAGCCCGGCAGAAAAAAGCCGCCGTGCTGGAAGAAAACAGAGAAAAACTTTCGGCGGCACAGGATAAAGCGCGTGCGGAAGCGGCAGAAATTGTCGCAAATGCACGTCGGGAGGCGGAGGAGCTGATTGCGCAGACGCGCGAAAAACTTGCTTCCCAAACAAAGGAAATTCTGGAAGCGGCGGCGGGCCGTGACGCGGAGGAAGCTGCGCAGGCGCGGACGCATCTGGCACAGGCCGCGGCGTGTATCGTAGAAAGGATTGAGCAGCAATGATTGTTCCGATGAAAAAGGCGATGCTGATTGTGCTCCGGGATGACCGGGACGCTGTCACAATGGCCTTGCAGCGGTGCGGGGAATTGATGCCCATACCGCCGGAGAATGCTCCGCCTGGTACAGAACAGGCCGGGGAGACGCTGCGGGTGCAGCAGGCGCTCAAGACCATCAAGCCGTATCAGGAGAAAAAAGGAATGTTTGCGCCGCGGCAGGAAGTTTCGGCCGGCGTATTGCAAACACCAAGTGCCGAAGCGCAGCAAATTCTGGACCAAATTGAGCAGACCGCTGCGCGTGCGGAAGCAGCAGCGGCGAAAACCGCGGAGTTCCAGGCAAAAATAGAGGAACTGCGTCCCTGGGTGCGGATGGATATTCCGGTGGAGGCATTGGGCGGCACCAAAGCGGCCGGTGTGTACAGCGGTTATATCGATCCTGCAAAGGCGGAGCTTTTGTGGAATGCCGCCGAGGTGCGGGACGGCGCTGTAATGCAGCTGGATACCGGCTCACAGGGAACTGCCGTGTTGGTTTACACGTATCGTCCGGAAGAGAAAGCTCTTTTGGAAGATCTGGCGGCTATCGGATTTTCGCAGGCAGCACCGCCCGGCGGCGGATATCCCAAAGATACCTTGCAGGAATGGCAGCGACAGCTGGAGCAGGCACAGAAGGAAGAGACGGATGCGAAACGGCGTTTGGAAGAACTGGGAAAGAAAAGTGATGCGCTGGAACTTCTTTCCGATCAGACCGACGCGGAACAGCAGCGGGACGAAACTCCTTACGGCGAAACAGCCCAAACAGTGTATCTGGAAGGCTGGGTGCGCAGCGATCGCACTGAAAGGCTGAAAAAGGCGATTGAAAAGGTGACTGACTGTTATGAACTTAGTTTTGCAGATCCGGCGCCGGAAGAAAATCCCCCTACTGTGACCAAAAACAACAAGTTTATTACCCAGTTTGAAACGATTACGGACATGTTCTCCCGTCCCAAAAACGGGGAGATGGATCCCAATCCGGTGATGGGCCCCTGGTACTGGATTATTTTCGGCCTGATGATGGGCGACGCCGGTTACGGATTGCTGATGCTGATCGGCCTTTGGGCCTTTAAAAAGCTCAAAAAGCCGCGCGGTGATATGGCAAAGCTTGTGAACATTATGTTCTTTTCCAGCTTTACCACCATCTTTTGGGGAATTGTCTTCGGCAGCTATTTCGGGGAAACCTGGAATCCGCTGCTGTTTGGGCCGCTCGACAATCCGATGGGGATGCTCATTTTCTGCATGATCATTGGAGTGCTGCACATCTTCTCCGGTATGGCGATGAAGATGGCGGCTGACATCAAGGCAGGGCACTTCTGGGATGCGATTTTTGACCAGTTCAGCTGGATGATGCTGATCACGGGTCTGGGGCTGCTCTTTCTGCCGCAGACGCAAACGGTCGGTATGGTGCTCGCAATTGCGGGCGCAGCGATCGTTTTCCTGACTGCCGGACGGGCCAAAAAAGGAATTTTTGGCAAGATTATCGGCGGATTTGGCGGGCTTTACGGCATTACTAGCTATATGGGTGATATTCTCTCGTACTCCCGTATTTTGGCACTGTCACTGGCGACCGGCGTTGTCGGCATGGTCATGAATCTGCTTGCCGGGATGGTACAGGGTTCGGTAATTGGATTTATTTTGTCGCTCGCTATTTATGCGGCAGGACATCTCTTTAACCTGGCAATGGGCCTATTGTCGGCTTATGTGCACGACAGCCGGCTGCAGTATATCGAATTTTTTAACAAATTTTATGAGGGCGGCGGATATGCGTTCCGTCCGCTTCAAATCAACCCCCGATTTGTGGAAGTAACCGACAACGGGGAAAATTAAGGAGGAAATTAAGATGACACTCGGACTTGTTTTGGCTATTGCAGGCGCGGTTTTGGCCGCGGCACTCCCCGGCATCGGTTCCGCTTATGGTGTACAGATCGGCGGTCAGGCGGCTGCCGGCGTGGTTTCCGAAAAACCCGATCTGTTTGGTAAACTACTTGTATTACAGGCGCTTCCTGGTACGCAGGGTATTTACGGCTTTCTGATCGCGGTTCTGACTATGGTTCGTGTTGGCCTGCTCGGCGGCGGCGCGGCAGAACTCACCACCCAGCAGGGATGGGCTTTCTTTGCAGCCTGCATGCCAATGGCGATTGTCGGCCTGCTCTCCGCAATTTCACAGGGCAAAGCTGCCGTTGCGGCTATCCACATGACTGCCAAACAGCCGGATTCTTCTGCAAAAGGTATTACCATGACAGCACTTGTGGAAACCTACGCGATTTTGGCTCTGCTGGTATCCGTTCTGCTGATTTTCGTCGGAATCCCGGTATAACGGTTTATCCGGCGAAACAAGGAGGAATTTATTTGGGTGCAGAAGCAATTTTAGATAAGATCCGCAATAATGCGGAGGAAGAAGCCTCCGCCCTGCGGAAGCAGGGAGAGGAACGCGCCGAGGCTGCCGTTGCCAAAATCCGGGCGGATGCCGAAGCGGAGGCGGAATTTCTGCTGCAGTCGGCCATGAAGACCATTGAGGAGATGGAACGGCGCGAAATGCTGATGGCCGGGCTGGAAACCAGAAAGAACACGCTGGCATCCCGGCGCGGCGTGATTGATGAGGCGTTTGCGGCGGCGGAAGAGCAGCTTGCGGCGCTGCCGGAAGATCGCTGGGAGGCGCTGATTACCAAGCTGGTGCTGGAAGCGGCCGAAACCGGTGAGGAAGTGCTGGAAGTTCCGGCGGCTGACCGGGAAAAATACGAAGCGGCGCCGGAAGGCAGTCTGCCGCTGATCGGAGAAAAGAGCCTTCTCAAACGGCTCAACGCGGCACTGAAAGAAGCCGGCAAAGAGGGAAAACTCACGCTTGCCGATGCGCCGGCCGATATGAAGGGCGGTTTTAAGCTCTGCGGACCGGCTTATGATGTCAACGCTTCGTTTGAAATGCTGCTCTCGCTGGTGCGGGAGGAGTCTGAACAGGAGATTTACCGCATCCTGTATCCGGAAAAACAGTAGGAAGGGGTGGAAATATGGCAAAGGTCAGTTATCCTTTTGCCGTAGGACGGATCCGGGCGCTGGAGCTCCGGCTCATCGACCCGTCCCGCTGGGCGCGGCTCCGCGATGCCAGCCGGGAGGAAGCAATCCGCCTTCTCGCTGAAATTGGGTACGGAAACGGTGCGCCGAAAGATGACCCGGAAGCGATGATCCGGGCGGAGGAAGAAGAAACCCGCCGGGTGATCGCGGAACTCTCCCCCGATCCGGTCTGGACCGATCTGTTTTTGCTGCCGGTGGACGCCCACAACATCAAAGCGGCCTTTAAGGGCAAAAAGCTCGGGCAGGACATTTCCCGTCTTCTGATGGACGGCGGGACGGTACCGGCTGACCTGGTGCGGATTTCGGTCGAGGCGGAGGAATATTCGATGCTCCCCGAGGCGTTCCGGCCGGTGATGGAACGGGCGGCGGAATACCCCACCCTGCTGGAATTCAGCGCGGCGGTGGACCGTGCGGTTTTTGAGCAGATCCGTCTGGTTCTCAAAAAGAAGAAAAATCCGCTGCTGTCCCGGTATTTTGCGGCGCAGGCCGACTTCACCAATGTGCTCAGCACGCTGCGGGCTGCAGCTCTCAAATGGGACGCCGACAAGCTGGATACTGTGCTGCTCCTGGGCGGTACCATCCCGACCGAGGCGTTTGAGGAAGCTCTGCTTTCCGGGCAGTTTGTCCCCACCCTATGCAAGGGGGATTTTTCGTCGGCAATCCGCCGGGTTCTGGAGGATTCCCAACAGGATGGAAGCTTAACGGAGGCGGAAAGCCGGTTTACCGAAGAACGGATTGCCCTTTTGAAAGAAGGACAGGACGACACCTTCAGTATTGGTCCGATTGTTTGTTACCTGATGCGGCGGGAAACCGAAGCGCAGGAACTGCGGGTGTTATTTGCACGGAAGGCATGATGGAAAGGAGGCTTTTTCTGTGAGCCAGGAAAAACAGGGCGGCAAGATGGCCGTTATCGGCGACCGGGAATCAGTGATGCTGTTCCGGGTGCTGGGTGTGCAGACGGTTGCCGCCGAAACGGCGGAAGAAACAGCCCGTGCCATCCACCGGCTGGCCCGGGACGGCTGTTCCATCATTTATCTGACCGAGGCGCTGGCACGGCTGGTTCCGGAGGAACTGGCCCGGTATCAGGCGCGGACCTGTCCGGCGATTATCCCGATTCCGGGAAGCCGGGGTTCGGACGGCTTTGGAAAGGAACAGATTCAAAGCAATATCTATAAAGCGGTCGGAATGGATCTGCAATAAGATAGAAGGAGTAAGGTATGAATACAAACGAAAGGGAAGTCCGCGGCACCATCCGCAAGGTAGCCGGGCCGCTGATTGTGGCGGACGGCATGGGCGATGTGCAGATGTATGACGTGGTACGGGTGAGCGAAAAACGGCTCATCGGCGAGGTCATCGAGCTGCGCGGCGACGAGGCTTCCATTCAGGTATATGAAGAAACAGCCGGGCTTGGCCCCGGCGAGCCGGTTTACGGCACCGGCGAAGCCCTTTCGGTGGAACTGGCGCCCGGCCTAATTGAAGGAATTTTTGACGGAATCCAGCGTCCCCTCAATGTCATTTATGAGGAAGCCGGCGACCGGATTACCCGCGGAATTGAGGTGCCCAAACTCAACCGGGAGAAAAAATGGGCGTTTGTCCCCACTGCCAAAGTCGGCGATAAGCTGATTGGCGGCGACATTCTGGGAACGGTGCAGGAAACGCCTGCCGTCCTCCACAAAATTATGATGCCCCCGAAACTTTCCGGCACAGTGGAGTGGATTTATGAGGGCGAAGCAACCATCGTGGAACCCATCGCAAAAATCCGGAAAGAGAACGGCGAAGTGGTCGAAGTTCCGATGCTGCAGCGCTGGCCGGTCCGCCGGGGACGCCCGACGGCCGAAAAAATCGCGCCCGATGAGCCGATGATTACCGGACAGCGAGTCATTGACACCCTGTTCCCCATTGCAAAGGGCGGTATTGCGGCAATTCCCGGGCCGTTCGGCTCCGGCAAGACGGTGGTACAGCATCAGCTTGCTAAATGGGCGGACGCCGACATCATCGTTTACATTGGCTGCGGTGAACGCGGCAACGAGATGACCGACGTTCTGCTTGAATTCCCCGAACTGCACGACCCCCGCACTGGCCTTTCGCTGATGAAGCGAACGGTGTTGATCGCCAATACCTCCGATATGCCGGTAGCGGCGCGGGAAGCTTCCATTTACAGCGGCATCACCATCGCCGAATATTTCCGCGACATGGGTTACAAGGTCGCCATCATGGCGGATTCCACCTCCCGTTGGGCGGAAGCGCTCCGCGAAATGTCCGGACGTCTGGAAGAAATGCCCGGTGAAGAAGGTTACCCGGCATATCTTTCCTCCCGTCTGGCAGAATTTTACGAGCGTGCGGGTTATGTCCGCTGCATCGGTTCAGAGGAACGCTACGGCGCAATTTCGGCCATCGGTGCGGTATCTCCTCCCGGCGGCGACACCTCGGAGCCGGTTTCTCAGGCGACGCTGCGGATTGTCAAGGTGTTCTGGGGGCTGTCAGCTGACCTTGCCTACAAGCGTCACTTCCCAGCGATTGACTGGCTGACCAGTTATTCGCTATACAGCGACAACCTCTCTTCTTATTTTGACCAGAAGGTTGCGTCCGACTGGTCGGCGCAGGTGGCGGAAACTCGCAGCATTCTCCAGGAAGAGGCTGAGCTGCAGGAAATCGTCCGGCTGGTTGGCGTGGATGCGCTGGCGCTCAAAGACCGGATGACACTCGAAGCGGCGCGCTCCATCCGTGAGGACTACCTCCACCAGATCGCGTTCGACGATGTGGACACCTATACTTCCCCCAAAAAGCAGTATGGGATGTTAAAAACCATTTTGACCTGGTATCACAAAGGCGAGGAAGCTGTTGCGGCCGAGGTGCCGTTTGAGAAAATCCTCACCATGCCGGTTGTAGAGAAAATCGGACGGCTCAAACGTGTTCCCGAAGATCAGTGGGACACGCAGTATGCAGCAGTAACCGGGGAACTGGAAGCCCAGTTTGCCGGGCTGATGGAGGAGGAACAGAGCCATGCGTAAAGAATACAAAACCATCCGGGAGGTTGTGGGCCCGCTGATGCTGGTTGACGGCGTGGACGGTGTCAAATACGACGAACTGGTGGAAATTGAGCAGGCCGACGGGGAACTCCGTGTCGGCAAGGTGCTGGAGGTTGACGGCGACAAGGCGATGGTGCAGCTCTTTGAAAGCTCACAGGGACTGCGGATCGCCGATTCCAAGGCGCGTTTTCTGGGACACGGTATTGAGCTGAAGGTGAGCCCCGATATGCTTGGCCGCGTGTTTGACGGTATGGGCAACCCTATCGACGGCGGTACCGAAATCATCCCCGAAGCGCGGATGAACATCAACGGTTCGCCGATCAATCCGGCGGCGCGCGACTACCCGGCAGAATTTATCCAGACCGGTGTTTCGGCGATTGATGGATTGAACACCCTGGTTCGTGGACAGAAGCTGCCGGTGTTCTCCGGCTCCGGTCTGCCGCATGCCCAGTTGGCGGCGCAGATTGCAAGACAGGCGCAGGTGCGCGGTTCCGGTGAGAAGTTTGCCGTTGTTTTCGGTGCCATTGGTATTACCTTTGAGGAAGCGGATTTCTTTATCAAGGACTTCCGCCGCACCGGTGCCATTGACCGCGCAGTCCTCTTTATGAATCTGGCAAACGACCCGGCGGTTGAGCGTATCGCAACGCCCCGTATGGCGATTACCTGCGCCGAATACCTGGCTTATGAGCTGGGGATGCACGTTCTCGTCATCCTCACCGACATTACCAACTATGCGGAAGCGCTGCGGGAAGTTTCGGCTGCCCGTAAAGAGGTTCCCGGACGGCGCGGCTATCCTGGTTATCTCTATACCGACCTTGCTTCTCTTTATGAGAGAGCGGGACGTATCCGGGGTAAAAAAGGCTCCATTACCCAGTTGCCGATCCTCACCATGCCGGAGGACGATAAGACACACCCGATTCCCGACCTGACCGGATATATCACCGAAGGACAGATTATCCTTTCCCGTGACCTGTATCTGAAAGGTATCACCCCGCCCATTGACGTTCTGCCCTCTCTTTCCCGTTTGAAAGACAAGGGTATCGGGGAAGGCAAAACTCGCGCCGACCATTCTGGTGTGATGAACCAGCTTTTCTCGGCTTATGCGCGCGGCAAGGAAGCCAAGGAACTGGCTGTTATTTTGGGTGAAGCAGCACTGTCGAGCGTGGATAAGCTCTATGCAAAATTTGCCACCGAGTTTGAAAAACAGTATGTGTCTCAGGGTTACCAGACCAACCGCACGATTGAGGAAACGCTGGACATTGGCTGGAAGCTGTTGGGAATTTTGCCTCGCAGTGAGCTGAAACGTATTAAGGACGAATATCTCGACCTTTATTATCCCAAATCCGAAGAAAAGGAGTAATCCGCCATGGCAATTCGTGTGAATCCCACCCGGATGGAGCTGACCCGACTGAAAAAGCGGCTGAAAACTGCGGTCAAAGGACACAAGCTTCTGAAGGACAAGCGGGATGAAATGGTTCGCCAGTTCATGCTGTATATCCGGCGGAATCGCGAGCTGCGGGCAGAGGTGGAGGAAGCGCTCGGACGGGATATGAAGCGGGTGGCCATCGCATCCGCCCGGATGGGCGATGCTGCTATCGGGGAAGCGCTCCTCTCCGAGGCCGGCGGAGATGTGTCGGTTACGGTGGGGGAACGCAACATTATGGGCGTCACCGTTCCCACTTTTGCATCGCAGGGCGGCGGACAGATTGCCGACCTCCCGTACAGCTTTGCCTTTACTTCGGCCGAGTTGGACGGCGCGGTTCTTGATCTGGCCGACCTGATGCCCAAGCTTATTGAGTTGGCACAGGTGGAAAAAACCTGCTCTATGCTGGCGGATGAGATTGAAAAAACGCGGCGCCGCGTCAACGCGCTGGAGCATGTGATGATTCCGGAAACCCAAAAGGCGATCAAATTCATCACCATGAAGCTGGAGGACAACGAGCGCAGCAATGTCACCCGTCTGATGAAGGTCAAGGATATGATCTTAAAAGAGCAGCAGCAAGCCCGGCAGCAATATACTGTGCAACCAAACCATTAGAATAACAGAACGCCATCCATTTGATGTGAAATGGATGGCGCTTTATTTATAGCAAAAACCGTCAGGAAACAGCGGCAGCCTGCTGACGGCGCTGCATTCTGGACCAGTTTAAGAAGCCATAGAGATCGTTTGCAAAAAAGACAACAAAGCAGACCATTACCGCCAGATAACCGGCATCCGAAATAGTTGCCATTGCCCAGAGCAGAATCAGAACCAGATCGTTTGCCGCATAAGCCAGCGCAAAAAGGGGGCTGCGGCGAAAGGTTAGATATACGGCGATAAAACTGGTGGCAACTGACAATGTACTGGGGAGCAGGTTCGCTGTGTGAAATGCCCGCAGGATATGGTAAAATCCATAGGTTATTATCGCTGTGAGCAGCAGCATTGCAAAATATTCCCTGATTTTTAGCGTATTTACCCGGACTTCGGCGTGATTGCCGTTAAAAGGGTTGCGCAGCCAGGAAATCAGCGCAAATACCGCCATTGGCGCCGTCATGCCAAGATAGGTAACCATCTCGCCGTAATAAGCGCAGGTATAGGAAATAATTCCATAAAGAATGCTGAACAAAACAATTAAAAGCTGCCCTAAGGGATTTCCTTTTGCGCAAAGGATTAGAGAGGTGACACCAACCAGCGAAGCCGCCAGTGTGATTCCGTTTTCCCGGTCAAACAGCAGAAAAAAAGAAAGAATTAGCAGCATGGAACCAAGCCAAAGCATCCATTCCGTTTTCGTAAAATAGCAAAGCACCCGTTTCATAACCATTCCTCCACAAAAAAATAAGCACCCGCATACACATCTTCTAAGACCTAACGATGTGTATCGAATGCTAACGCATTGTTCTACCCGGTGGCAGTATTTTTATGATAGCACAGGAAACGGAAACTGTCAATACAAAAAAGGGGAGAAGCTTTTCGATCACCGCTTCTCCCTTTCGAATTATTGTGCAGCCGGCTGTTGATCCCGACTCAGCCGGGAAGTCTGCCGCTGTGCCATAACCAGGTTGTAATAAACCGATTTGTTACGCAGAAGTTCCAGATGGGTGCCGATTTCGGCAATCCGCCCCTTATCCAGAACGACCAGCCGGTCGGCATGCTGCAGAGTGGAAAGCCGGTGGGCAATCGCAAAGGTGGTCCGGTTCTGGATAAGCCGCCCAAGTGCCTCTTGAATTAGCTTTTCGGTTTCGGTATCGAGCGAAGCGGTCGCTTCGTCCAGAATTAAAATCCGCGGATTGCGCAGGATGGCTCGTGCGATGGCGATCCGCTGTTTTTCACCGCCCGAAAGCTTATAACCCTTGTTGCCGATATACTCCTGATAAGCATTCGGCATCTTGCAGATGAAATCGTGAGCATTAGCCGTTTTCGCAGCTTGCACAACTTCTTCCATCGTGGCGTCCGGTTTGGCGTAGAGGATGTTGTCGAGCACCGTTCCTTCGAACAGATAGGTTTCTTGCAGCACCACACCAATCTGGCTGCGGAGGGAGTGCTGCGAAATATCCCGCAGATCTACACCGTCAATTTTGATGGCGCCGGAGCTGACATCATAGAGCCGCATAATCAGGTTGATCAGGGTGGATTTTCCCACACCGGAAGCACCGACAATACCGATCATTTCACCGGGTTTTACCTCAAAACTGATGTTTTTGAGGACCGGCTTGTAAACCTTGTAGCCAAACCCGACATTTTCAAAGGAAACAGCCCCCTTAATTTGGAGGTCAACCGGATCCGGACGGTCAGCGACATCTTCCTTTTCATCGATGACCTCATAGATGCGCGCCGCGCTGACGCCGCTCTCCGCAATAAAGCGGGGAAGTTGGATGATCCAGCGAAGCGGGCCATAGATCATTCCGATATAGGCGGAAAACTGGATCAGGCTGCCAAGCGTCAAATTACCGGCAATCACCTGCTGCCCGCCGAAATACAGATAGAAATACTCGCCCATCATAATAACAAAGCCGATGATCGGGAAGAACAGGTACCAGAATTTATCGGCTTTGAACATGCTGTCGGCGAACCGCTCGGAATAACCGGTGTAATGCTTAATTTCTCGCTTTTCGCTGCCGTATACTTTGACCACCATAATACCGCTGAGAATGTCGTGCAGCCGGGATTCCGACTGGGAAAATCGGTTCCAGACCAGCGAATATTTTCGATGGATATACTTGAAAATCACACGGGTGGCCACAACGGCAAGCGGAACCGGGATCAGCACCAGCAGGGTGAGCTTCCAGTTGAGCGAAAGCATCACGCAGAGAATTACAATGGTGGAAAGAATCCGCACCACCGCTTCCTTGCCGTGGTTGGACACAAATTCCTGGATTTTTTCGGTGTCGCTGGAAATCCGCTTGATCTGTTCGCCAGTGGGGCGTTTGGTAATCGACTTCATCGACTGCTCCTGAATCTTGGTAAAGAGCAGATCCCGCAAATCCCGCCCGACCGAAAAGGAAACGCGGGAGGTGCAGCGTTCGTTGAGTGCTTCCAGCCCCATCATAACCAACGGGAAGAGCAGATATCCGCCGAGCAGCAGCGCCAGACTTTTATAATCCGCATTCCGCGGAGTGATGTAGTCATCAATGACGATCCGCTGTAACCAGGGATAGACAATCCACAAAAGCTGGATGGTTGCTGTCGCCAGAATGGCTGCCAAAAGTGCCCATTTGTACCGCAGTGACAGCTTCACTACCCGCCAGAGGAATTTCCCTTTTTTCTCACAATGGAAGCAGATATTGGTTCCTTCCGGCAGAATGCTGCCGCATTTTGGGCAGTTGCGCACACCTTCTTCGTGATCCGCTTCGGGGAAAATTCCGGTTTCATGGTGATATTCCAGGAGTTTTCCCAGCTCGGCAAAAGAGCTGAGCTGACTCTGGGTGCAGATGCAGAGCTGTTCCGGCTTTCCGCCCCGGATAATGCCAAAGGTTCCGCTGCCTACCAGCTGGGTTGTGGTGTATTCCTCAATTTCGGAAAGCAGTGCTTGAAACACCTTTTTGCCGTCCCGGAAGAGCAGCAGCTCCGTTTGGGTGACAGCGCAGACGCCGCGCACCGGCCTTCCTTTTCCGTCCAGGCTGAAATCCAGGCTGTACACCGGATCGGCGTCCAACTGCGGCCGGATTTCGGCCAGCCCTTCGGAAACAAAATTCATATGGTTCCCTCCTTTACAGGAAGTTAGATATATAGTTCAATTTTCTGCCGGTTTTCCCGGCTGAGGGCATCAATGTCCGGGACACAATAACGGTTACCCTGCACATCCACGATGGTGACCGTTTTTTCCCGGACCAGCCGCAGATTGGAGGTGACGTCCGCAATGCAGATGGTCTTTTTGCCCAGTTCGGTGGTGATCTCCATATAGACATATCCCAGTTTTTCCTCGATCTTGCCCACCTTTTGAATATTGGGGATATAGTATTTATACCGCAGATAGTCCCGCAGGCATTGCTGCTGGGAAACGGGGAACACATCGATTCGCTCGATCAGTCCCAGTTCGCCGCTGCCGTCTTCGCCCGGCACCGATACCGAAAGCATCCCGTCGGGGTCCTCAAACGGGAACAGCCGGGTAAGCTGGACCGAATCATAGTGCTTTTCCCCGAAATCAAGGGAGAGGATGCCGTTTTCACTCAGGGAAAAGGCGAGCTCTTCCGGATTCAGATAGGTAAAACTGCTCATATAGGCTCCTTTCACTCCTGGTTGATGAATTTGAGTGAATCCAGCTGGATCTTATGCAGGCTGTAATAAACGCCGCGTTTGTCCAGCAGCTCCTGATGGGTGCCGATTTCACTCAGTTTGCCATCGTCGATGACCGCAAGAAGATCCGCATCCCGCAATGTGGATAGCCGGTGCGCAATCGAAATAATGGTCTTGCCGGCACGCAGCTTTTCGATGGCGGTCTGGATGTTCCGCTCCGTCTGAGTGTCCATCGCGGCGGTCGCCTCATCCAGAATCAGGATAGCGGGGTTTTGAAGAATTGCCCGCGCAATCGAAAGCCGCTGTTTCTCGCCGCCCGAAAGCTGAACGCCGCCGTTTCCGACCATCGTGTCATATCCTTCCGGGAAGCGCATGATAAAGTCGTGGGCAAAAGCCGCTTTGGCTGCAGCCACAACCTCTTCCATCGAAGCATCCGGGCGTGCATAACGGATATTGTTGGCAATGGTATCCATAAACAGATAGGTTTCCTGGGTGACTACACCGATATTCCTTCGAAGATCTGCTGTTGCAATATTCCGGATATTGACACCGTCAATCGTGATTTCCCCCTCGGTTACGTCATAGAGACGGGATATCAGATTGATGATGGTGGATTTTCCGGCGCCGGTCCGTCCTACAAGGCCAATCATCTGGCCGGATTTTACTTCAAAGCTGACATTTTTAATAACAGGACGGCCGATTTCATACTCAAACGAAATATTTTTAACTGCAATGTCGCCTCGCATCCGTTCAATATGAACCGGATGGTCGCTTTCCCGCACCGACGGCTCGGTGTCCAGAATCTCAAACATTCGGGAAGCCGAGTCCATCGCACGTGCCACCGGGTTTGCCGCATTGATGAAATATTCGATACAGTTGAGCGTCATATCCGCATAGGCAATCAGCGCGGTCAGTGCACCCAGTGTGAGGTGTCCCTGCACCGCCAAAACTGCTCCCAGTCCGAAAATAATGATTTCTGATACCCGGTAGATCATCCGGATAACCGGGAAATGGGCCGCATTATAATATCCAACATTCATCCGGGACTGCCAGTAATTCTGGTTTTTCCCGGTAAAACGGCGGATTTCCTGATTTTCACGGGCAAAGGATTTGACCACTTTCTGGCCGCCCAGTGAATCGGTGATGGTGGATTTCATCGAACGAATGGCCCGATGCTGCCGCCGCTGCAGCTGTTTCAGGCGCTTTTCTGCTTTGACGACCAGAAAGGCAACCCCGATAATCGCGGCAAAAATCAGGACGGTCAGCGGCAGGCTGATTGTTCCCATAATGACTACCAGTCCAATAATGGTCAGACCGCTCACCAGATACATCGGCACCAGGTCGACAAAAAACCAGTAAAGCCAGTCCGCATCGTCATCGATACGGGTCATCAGGGTACCGGTGGTTTTGCTGGCAAAAAAGCTGACCGAAAGCCGCTGCATCGAAGAGAAGATCTTCACCCGCAGGTTGTGCAGTACCTTGCAAGAAATTTTGCTGACAATAATACCATAAAAGGAACTGAAGATGGTAGATACCAGCTTGATGCTGAAAACAGCAAGTACCATCTGCCACAGCATTCCATAGTATTTGCCAACGCCGTCGCCGGGAGGCGTCAGCACCTGGTCATAAAACATTTGCGAGCTGAACAGCGGCACGATTAAGGTGAGCGCGCTGCTCAGGAAAATCATGACAAAGATCACAACAGCTTCTTTTTTAAAGGTTAAGTATTCCTTTAAAAGTCGGAAAAAAGACGCCCGCTTTGACTCACAGTTGGGGCAAACATTTCGGTCCTGATGGGGATATGGCCGTTTGCATTTCGGGCAGCATTTGTGCTCATTTTTCAATCCGCTGTCGTCAACCGGTTCGCCGTCCCGCAATGCCGTAATCCGTTTTCCGAACTTTTCAAAAAGCCCGATTAACGAAGCCGACAGCCTGCACACCAGTATCTCTTCCTCTTTTGTCCGTACAAGGAAAGATGATACGGTATACAGCCTGTCGACTAACACCTCTGTTATATCCGAGAGGGGGATGCAGCGATAATCGGTGCAGAGATATTCCACAACCGTATCTTTTCCCCGCTGTTCGATGAACTTTTCATGTCCCCGCAGGATACACAGTTCCCGGTTTGTCAGCGCCAGGTAAATTTCTTCGTATTGATTTTCTTTTGAAACATCCGCCTTTGCTGTGTAGCGGATCTCAGCGGCCGGAATCCCCCGGTCCGCAAATGCCTGTTCTACCGATTCCGGCAAATTAATAAAGAACACACAGGCACCTCCTTCAAACTAAAATCTGTCCTTCCATCAATTTTAACCTGTTTTTTGACTGTTACCTCCGTGCCGGGTTGTTTCCGACTGTCTGTCGCACCTTCATGCAGCCGTATGGGTGCGGCTTTTATTATATTACCAAATTTATTTCCGTTTGTAAAGACATTCTATAAAAAAGTTCTATTTTTTATCGTGAAATGACATAATGTGCCACTTGCTTTGTATATACGTTCTATACATGCATATACAAATAAAATTGGGATTATATTCAATATTATGCAGAATATATACATGTTATTTCGGCTGAAAAGTTGTGTAAATTATAATGTTTTGCCGTCAACTTGTATAAACTTTCATTATTCGCGGTAATTTCCTGAAAAATCGCTTGCTTTTCTTTTCGGGATGTGGTACAGTATGGATATCGCAAATATTGAACAAAGGAAGGATTGTATATGAAATTGAAAAAACTTCTGGCAGCTTTTTTGGCTGCCGCACTCTGCATTTCGCTTGTTTCCTGTGGAGAAACCGACTCTGGTTCTTCTACTCCGGAATCTTCTGCAGAATCTTCCGTTTCCGAAACTTCGGATACCGAATCCTCGGCTACGGAAGAATCCTCTTCGGAAGATACTGCCGCAGAAGATCCTACTGCTGTTCTGACCGATGCAAAAATTGGCGTTCAGCTGGGCACAACCGGCGACCTGTACATCAGCGAAAATATTGCGGACGGTCTGCTTGGCAGCGCGGAGATTATCCAGTACAATAAAGGTATGGAAGCCGTTCTGGCACTGACGCAGGGAAAGGTTGACGCTGTTGTCATCGATAATGAGCCAGCCAAAGTCTTTGTGGAAGAAAATGAAGGCCTGAAAATCCTGGATACCGCCTATACCGAAGAAGATTACGCGATCTGCATTGCGAAAGATAATACCGAATTGAAAGACCAGTTCAACCAGGCGATTGCCGAGTTGAAAGAGGATGGCACCCTGCAGCAGCTGCTCGACTACTACATCAACGGTGTGGAAGGCGCAACTCCCTATGAATCCCCCGAAGGCATCACCTATGATGGCAAGCTCATCATGGCGACCAACGCGGAGTTCCCTCCCTATGAGTACCATGACAGCAGCAGCGGTCAGGACGAAATCTGCGGTCTTGACGTTGATTTTGCCCGCGCTATCTGCGACAAACTCGGCAAAGAACTGGAAGTCAGCGATATGGCGTTTGACTCCATTATCGCCGCTGTTCAATCCGGCAAAGCTGACTTTGGTGCAGCCGGCATGACTGTTACCGAGGATCGTCTGGAAAGCATTGACTTTACCGATTCTTATTGCACCGGCGTTCAGGTCGTTATCGTCAAAGAATAAAAGAAAACCCGGATATATGCGCAAGGGACAGGAGTAAACTACTCTCTGTCCCTTGCCGTGTCCATTGAGAAAAGGGGGATTGTCTTGCAGGATTTCTTAATTAACCAGTGGAATAATTTTACAAATTCTTTTTACCGCAACTTTATTGAAGACAGCCGCTGGACCTACCTCACAAGCGGTTTAATCAATACCCTGTTAATAACATTAGGCGCGTTGGTTGTCGGCGTCGTGTTGGGATTTGCCATTGCCATGATCCGTACCACGCACGACCGAACCGGCAAGCTTGGATTCCTCAACGCCATTGCGAAGCTGTACCTTACCGTTATTCGCGGAACTCCGGTTGTAGTACAGCTGATGATTATTTACTTTGGAATTTTCGCGTCAGTGCAGATTAACGCTGTGTTGGTTGCAATTATCGCATTCGGTTTGAATTCGGCAGCATATGTGGCTGAAATTTTCCGTTCTGGTATTATGAGCATTGATCCCGGCCAGATGGAAGCCGGCCGCAGCCTTGGGCTCAATTACAGCCAGACAACTTGGAAGATCATTATGCCGCAGGCGCTAAAAAATGTTTTGCCAGCCCTTGGCAACGAGATGATTACCCTTTTGAAAGAAACATCGGTTGCAGGTTATATCGGCCTGCGTGACCTGACCAAAGGCGGCGACCTCATCCGCAGCCGCACATTTGCGGCGTTTATGCCGCTTCTGGCAGTTGCAGCTGTCTATCTGATTCTGGTATTGGGGCTGCAATACCTTGTCGGTAAAATGGAAAGGAGGCTGGGCAAGAGTGATCGCCGTTAAAAATCTGTGCAAGTCGTTTGGAACGCTGGATGTTCTGAAAGACATCACTACCGAAATTAAAAAAGGGGAGAAGGTCGTCATTGTCGGGCCATCCGGTTCCGGAAAGAGCACCTTTCTCCGTTGCCTGAACCTTCTGGAAACTCCCACTTCGGGTGAAATCTGGTTTGAGGGCGAACAGATCAACTCCCCCAAATGCAACATTGACCTACTCCGCCGCAAAATGGGAATGGTGTTCCAGCACTTTAACCTTTTCCCTCACTTGACCATTCTCCGCAATATCACACTGGTTCCCACCACCTTAAAGCTCCAGACTCCCGTCGAAGCGGAGCAAAAAGCAATGGCGCTCCTCAAACGAATTGGGCTGGCAGATAAGGCCAACACCTATCCTGCCATGCTCTCGGGCGGTCAGAAGCAGCGGATTGCAATTGTCCGGGCGCTTGCCATGAACCCCGACGTCATGCTTTTTGACGAGCCCACTTCCGCGCTTGACCCGGAAATGGTTGGCGAGGTGCTTCAACTGATGAAGGAGTTGGCGGATGACGGCATGACAATGGTTTGCGTTACCCACGAAATGGGCTTTGCAAAAGAGGTCGCAAACCGTGTCCTGTTTATGGATGATGGGAAAATTATGGAAGATTCTCCCAATCCCGCAGAATTTTTTGCCAATCCCCAGAACCCCCGTGCAAAGGAATTCCTTTCCAAAGTATTATAAATATCAAAACGGGCCGGATAATCCGGCCCGTTTTTTACTTCTCGTATTTATTTTTCAGGCGATCCACAATCATGTGTGCGCATTTGTTGACATCTCCACAGCCAAGTGTAAGGATCAGATCACCAGGTTCTGCTCGTTCAGCAACATAGTCCGCAATCTCCGGAAACTCCGGGAACCACACACAGCCGGGAATCTTTTCAGCCAGGTCTTTCGCATAGATATTGTAGGTGTTCTTTTCCCGGGAGCCCATAATTTCGGAGAGAACAACTCGGTCGGCGATGGAAAGCACCCGTGCAAAATCGTCAAGCAGCATGGCGGTGCGGGAGTAGGTGAACGGCTGATGGACTGCCCATACCCGCTTAAACGGTAAGTTCCGGGCAGCAGTAAGGGTTGCGCCGATTTCGGTGGGATGATGGCCGTAGTCGTCTGCCACTGTAATGCCGTTAATTTTAGCCAGAACTTCAAAGCGACGCTGTGCCCCATGGAATGCGTCTAGCCCTTTGGCACACTGCTCCCAGGAAGCGCCTGCTTCATGAGCTGCGACACAGGCCGCAATTGCGTTGAGAATGTTGTGGTCGCCCGGCACATGGATTTGTACCGGCGTGAGGACCTCGGAATCCCGGCAGAGATCAAAGGAAACGGTTACCCCATCCACATGCTCAATATTCGCCGGATAGTAATTATTCATCGAAGAATAACCGAATGTAATAATCTTTTTGTCCAAGCCCTTAAGCGCTTTGAGGGTATTTTTGTCGTCGCCGTTGGCAATTACCATCCGGGTGGCTTTCTGAGCAAATTTCCGGAACGAAGCAATCAGATTCTCCATCGTCTTGAAATAATCCAGATGATCAGCGTCGATATTGAGGATCACGGCGATATCGGGATAGAGCTTTAAGAAGGTATCCACAAACTCACAGGCTTCGCAGACCATCGTTTCGCTTTTGCCGGCGCGGCCGCTGCCGTGAATAGCCGGCAGTTTGCCGCCGATCACACAGGTGGGATCCAGTCCCGCATCAAACAGAATCTGGGCAGTCATCGAAGAGGTCGTCGTCTTGCCGTGAGTGCCGCTGATGCAGACGGCATCGGAATAGCGGGCAGTGATCTCTCCCAGGAGGATGCTCCGCTCCACCGTCGGAATACCGCTCACGCGGGCGGCGATCAGTTCGGGGTTGTCGTCCATAATGGCGGCGGTGTGGACAATCAGGTCGGCGCCTTCGATGTTTTCGGCGCGCTGTCCCAATGTCACCGGGATGCCCATCTCCCGCACCATCTGAAGGGTGTCGGTTTCGTTATTGTCTGAACCGGTGAGGTAATATCCTTCGCTGTGCAGAATCTGTGCCAGTGGAAACATCCCGGAACCGCCGATTCCGATGAAATGGATGTGTTTTTTATTTTCAAGAAGCATGAGAATTCTCCCTTCTGATTGATGTCTAATTCCAGCCGTTCTTATTTTGGTCAAAAAGCCGGTTGATAATCACGCCAATGGCGGAATTTTCCGGTTTTTCCAGCTCTGGGTCCTCCCGTAGCAGGTCACGCGCTGCGTTTTGGGCAGCCTGGAACAGTTCGGTGTCGGCAAAGAGGTCGGCAATGGCAAGCGCCGGCATCCCGCTTTGACGGCTCCCGAAAAAGTCCCCGGAGCCCCGCAGTTTTAGGTCCTCCCGTGCAATGACAAAGCCGTCCGAGGTGGATTTCATCACCTTGAGGCGCCGGCGGTTTTCTTCTCCTTCATTGTCTGAAACCAGAATGCAGTAGGATTTCCGGCTGCCGCGCCCGATTCGTCCCCGGAGCTGGTGAAGTTGTGCCAAACCGAACCGTTCGGCGTTTTCTACCATCATCACGGTGGCGTTGGGAACATCCACACCGACCTCAACCACGGTGGTGGAAACCAAAAGCTGGATCCGGTTCTGTTGAAACTCTGCCATGATCTCTTCTTTTTCAGCCGGCTTCATTCGGCCGTGGAGCAGCCCGACCTTCATCCCCGAAAAGAAACCGACGATGCGGTCGCGGTACTGGGAAGCCGCCAGCAGCTCGCTTTCCGATTCCTCGACAAGCGGGCAGACAATGTACGCCTGTTCTCCCATTTCCAGATGCTGTCGGATAAAGCCGAGGGCGCGCTCCCGTTTGTCGGAATGAATGACCAGCGTGTCGATGGGCTGCCGGCCTTTGGGCAGCTCATCCAGAATGGAGAGGTCGAGGTCACCATAGACAATCAGCGCCAATGTGCGGGGAATCGGCGTTGCCGACATGACCAGATTGTGGGGGCTTTCCCCCTTTCCGGCAAGTTTTCGCCGCTGCTCCACACCAAAACGGTGCTGTTCGTCGGTGATGACCAGCCCCAGATTGTCAAAAACCGTGGAGCTTTGGACAAGAGCATGGGTACCGACCGCCACCGAACAGCGCCCTGCGGCAAGCTCCTCTTTGAGCTGCTCTTTCTGCTTGGGCGTCAGAGAACCGGTCAGCAGGCAGACCGAAATTCCAAGCGGTTTGAGAATTTTGGAGAAAGTAGCGTAGTGCTGGGCGGCCAGAATCTCGGTCGGCGCCATGATGGCAGACTGGAACCCTGCTTTTGCCGCGGCGTAGACGGCAGCTGCTGCCACCATCGTCTTGCCGGAGCCCACATCCCCTTGCAAAAGCCGGTTCATCGGCCAGGGCTTCTCCAAATCCGAGAGAATTTCCCGGATGGCACGCTGCTGCGCCCCGGTCAGCGCAAAGGGGAGCGAGTCAAAAAACGGCTGCATCTCCACCCCCGCAATCCGGACGGCAGTACTTTCTTTTTCCCGGCCGCGCAGCCGAACAAGGGCGAGCGACAGGGTAAAAAACTCTTCAAATACTAGCCGCCGCCGCGCAATTTCGCGGTCCTCCTGCCCTTTTGGAAAGTGGATGTTCTCGATTGCATACCGAAGCTGGCAGAGGTTTTCCTTTAGAAGAACACTCCGGGGCATAGGATCTTCGAGCTGGTCGGCACAACGGAGCGCTTCCTGCATATTGTTGACCACCATCCCGTTGGAAAGCCCTTCAGTCAGGCTGTAAACCGGGCGTAGGGCTTTCGATTCCTCTGCCGGGAGATAGGAGGTAAGTGCCAGCTGGAACCGCCCACCCGATGAGGAAAACTTTCCGCAGAAGACATACTCCTGCCCGGTGTGGATGCCGTAATAGGCGTATTCATTGTTAAAAATGGTCACCCAGAAATTGGATATGCCGTCGTTGGCCATCAGTTTGTAAATAACCAACCCTTTGCGGATGGGCGCAGGATCCGCTTTTTTCAGGACCATACCGCGGATTACACAGGATTCGCCGTCCACCGCAGCAGAGGCCATCACCGGCGAAGTATAATCGACATAGCTGCGCGGATAAAAGCGCAGCAGGTCGAGCACCGTGTGGATTCCCAGTTTCTCATACAGCGCAGCCCGTTTGGTTCCCACGTTTTTGAGTGCCGTTACCGGTGCTTCCGGCGAAAGCATCCCTCTGCCGTCCAAGCCCATCCTCCTTTCTGTACAATACGAATGCAAACCCCTGCCCATCCGTTGTGTGCAGGGGTTTGCTGTATCCGTTTTTTTGTTATTCCACCGAAATCATGTAATAATATACCGGCTGTCCGCCGTTAATGAGGCTGATTTCCAGGCTGGAGGACAGTTTGGAACGAAGCAGCTCACAGGCTGATTCTGCCTGTTCGTCGCTCACATCGGCACCGTAAATCAGGGTGATAAAGCTGG
Organism: uncultured Clostridia bacterium; assembly: GCA_944382875.1. Lineage (GTDB taxonomy): Bacteria > Bacillota > Clostridia > Oscillospirales > Ruminococcaceae > Merdivicinus. Next base: position 183,789 of record CALWNQ010000001.1, on the reverse strand, counting down.
AATCCTTGCGGAGCATGGACTTGGTCAGTTTGTAAACTGCCTTTTCCAGATCCTTTTCGACAAAGGCGAGTTTGCCGTTTTCCATCGCCAGGATTTCGCCGGCTTTGATGTTGTGGCCATCAAAATCGCTGTCCCGCGCGGCAAAGGTGATCTGCCCCGACTGGACCTTGCCGGCAGCTTCGGTCATGGCAACCTGGTTGTCATGGAAAGAAGCTTCGGGATCAAAAGCCAGCATCGCCGAAATTCCTTGCGGGATCGACACCGTCTGCAAAACGCAGACACGGCGGTCGGCCAGTTTAACAGCTTGTTCCGCAGCCATAATGATGTTTTTGTTATTGGGCAGGACAAAAACTGTCTGCGCAGAAGTAGCGTGAATGGCATTGAGAATGTCATCGGTACTGGGATTCATGGTCTGGCCGCCTGTTACCACATTGTTGACACCCAGATCCTCAAACAGCGCCTGGACACCGGTGCCAGCCGCCACCGCTACAAAACCGTAGGGGATTTCCGGATCTACTGGGACATAGCTGTCGTTTTCCGCCATCTGCTCCGCCTCGGTCACCTGAGCGGTGTGCTGTTCTTTCATGTTTTCGATTTTCAGCTTGGTCAGCGCGCCGAATTTCAGACCGGCTTCGAGTGCGTCGCCGGGATGGTTAGTGTGAACGTGAACCTTGATGATCTCCTCGTCGTCCACCACCACGACGCTGTCGCCCATCGACTCCAGCACGGCGCGCAGCTTGAGCGCATCTTCGGCATCGCGGTCTTTCATGACAATAAACTCGGTGCAGTAGGTGAACTTGATGTCCCCATCTGCTTCCGCAACGGCAGATTTCTTCACTTTCGGTGCCGCAGCAGCAGACGTTTCGGGTTTTGCAACGTCTCCGCCCTCGAGCACACGGAGCATTTCTCCAAAAATCACACAGAAGCCCTTGCCGCCGGCGTCTACAACGCCCGCCTTTTTAAGAACAGGGAGCATCTCCGGTGTTTTCTGGAGCGTTTCCTCTGCCTGTGCCACAGCGGCACGGAAAACCTCAATCGGATCGTTGGTATCCATGGCGACTGCGCGTGCTTTTTCGGATGCTTCCCGCGCAACCGTTAAAATAGTACCCTCGGTGGGCTTCATCACCGCTTTATAAGCCGCCGCAACTCCTTCTACCAGCGCATCAGCTAAATCGGTGCCCGAAGCTTCGGTTTTGCCTTTCAGCCCCACAGAGAATCCGCGGAACAGAAGGGACAAAATAACCCCGGAATTTCCTCTTGCGCCGCGAAGAAGCGCTGAAGCCGCCACTTTGGAGGTTTCCGCTACGGTGGGCTCTTTGAGCATTTCCAGCTCCCGCACAGCGGCGCCGATGGTCATCGACATATTGGTACCGGTATCGCCGTCCGGAACTGGGAAAACATTCAGCTCGTCAACCTTCTGCTTTTGGCTGGCGATTGTATACGCTGCGGAGATCATAGCGTCCCGCAGGTTGCTTCCACTAATCACTTTTCCTGCACTCCTTAAAGGCGGCATGCCGCCCGTCAATTTCAATGGTTAATTGGTCCGCATCCCATCCACAAAAACATTCACATGTTCCACATGGATGCCGGTGACTTCTTCCACCGTATAGCTCACCTTGTGCATAATGCTTTTGACAATCGCCGAAATATTGGTGCCATAGGTGACAATAATATGCAGATCAATAATCAAGCCGCTGTTGCGGGTGCGAATCTGAACGCCGCAGCTTTCTTCTCCCAACCCTTTGAGCCGGTTCCAAAATCCGGCACCGGGGTGAGAAACGGCCATCGCCGCCACGCCAAAACAACTTGTTGCGGTGGAGCCAACCAGGTTGATAAAAACATTTTCCGAAATTTCAATTGTACCGAGATGATTCTGCATCTTGACCATGACCAGCCCTCCTGACTACAAAATGGGGGTATCAGATACCTATCTACCTTACAGTTTAATAAAAACAACAGCCTTTGTCAAGGGAAAATGCTCCTCTTGGGGATTTTTGACAAAAATATATCCTTGCGCATATCCACGCTGACCGCTGCATAAACATAGGAGCAGGAGAGGGGGGACTGCTATGCGCACCCGTCTGCGGCGGAAATACCGTCTGCAAAGGATTATTGCTGCAATTTTTGCTGCCGGGGGAATCGTGGCGGCTGCGGCTGCACTGATTTCGGTTACGCCCGGTATAACCGGATATATTGCAAAAGCGGGCGTCCTTTCGGCAGGTCTTGTGCTGCCGGAGGGCGGACTTGCCGTTCTGGAAGGCGGTTTTGCGGAAGAATCCTCTTTGCCGGCAGTTTCGGAGCCGGCTGTTTTACCGTCTGCTCAAGAGGAGACAGTTGTTTCGGAAGCGCCTTCGTTGCCAGAAGAATCTTACGAAGAGATGGAATCTTCTGTTGAAACAATTCTTCCAGAAGTTTCCGTTCCGGAGGTGCCGGAGGAAAACCGCGCCGAACTGGTTCACAAAACTTATACCGTTTCACCATCCAACATTTATATTCCGCTGGAAAACGGATATATTAAGAACTGCACCAGCATTTCCCGCGCAGATATTGAAGCACAGGTCCAAAACCCGCCTTATTTTACCATTTCCGACACCGATGAGCCGCAAGTGCTCATTATGCACACCCACACTACAGAAAGTTATGTCCCATTTACCGGCAATTATTACGACAAAACCATGTCGTTTCGTTCCACCGACAACAGTCAGAATATGGCAGCGGTTGGGGAGGAGATTGCACGCCAGCTCACCGAAGCCGGCATCGGCGTCATTCACGACACCACTCAGCACGACTATCCCTCTTATAACGGCGCATACGACCGGTCGGCTGTGACGGTTCAGAATTATCTGGCACAGTATCCTTCCATTAAAATTGTCCTTGATATCCACCGGGACGCCATCGCTTCCGGCAGCCAGGTTTATTCAGCCGAAGCAGAAATTGACGGCAAAAAGGCAGCCCAGGTGATGATTATCTCCGGCTGCGACGATGGAACGATGGGATATCCCGATTATATGAAAAATCTGAGCTTTGCCGCCGCGCTGCAAAACCAGCTGGAAGGCGATTACCCTACTTTGACCCGCCCCATTCTGTTTGATTACCGTAAATATAACCAGCAGCTCACCACCGGTTCTCTGCTGCTCGAAATCGGCAGTCACGGAAACACGCTGGAACAGGCGGTTTATACCGGCCAGCTGATTGGAAAGTCGCTGGGGAGGCTGCTCAATGATTTAAAAAAATAAGGAAGTGTCCCTTTGAAAAATGTCAAAGAATCCCTCCGTTGGTTTCTCCTCGGTTTTGTGCCCACTCTCTGTGTATTCGGCCTGATCACCGGCTTCTTTTTTGCCTGGATGAACACCCGCTCTGCCCTCCAGCCGGAACAGCCCGCCCTTGTACTGCGTGAAGAGGAACTGGGCGTGATCTCACTCTCTGCTTTCGGCAGCGAGTCCCGCGCTGTCATCCCCGAATGGGGCGAATTTTTTTCCCAATATCCCGCTCTGATGCCGCGTTCGCTGCGGCTGGCAGCCTGGGCGCTGGACGAAGCGGAAAAAAATCTCCCCCTGGCGGAAGAATATCTTGCCCGCTTCTTCACAGAATAATACCGGCGAAGTTCTCGCCAAGTTAGGGAGGTTGCACCATGGCAGAATTAACACGAACCGAGCTGTCTGCGATCTGCAGCCTGCTCAGAACCGAACAGACACTGGCCGCACGGTATCAGACCGACGCGGAAAACTGCGAAGATCCGCAGCTCCGCACCGTTTGTGAGGAAACCGCCGCCAGACACCGGAACCATTTTGAAGCGCTGCTTCAGCTTTTGTCCGAATAAGGAGGCGCCTATGCCAAAATCTCAGCAAAACGACCAGAAAATATTGAACGGCGCGCTTCTTGCCGAAAAACACGCGTCCGCCTGTTTCAATGCCGCAGCCGCCGAGGCGGTCACCCCCAATGTGCGGCAGCAGCTTCTCTCCATGCTGATCGAACAGCAGGACACCTCCAACCGCATTCTGACCGAAATGCAGAAACGCGGCTGGATTTCGGTTCCCGCTGCAACCGCGCGGGAAACCCGGAAACGAAAACAGGCATTTGAATCCTGAAGCAAAAAATCCCGGCCGTTTATTTGGTCGGGATTTTTCCTTGCAGTATATCTAAATTCCGAAGCAGTGGTTTGGGACCACGGAAACCGTATGCCTTTGTTTTGACAGCGGCGGTGACCTCCTCCCGGCACAGCACTGGGTGAATCTCCTGCCGAAAAGCGGAAAGCGGTGTTTCCGGGACACCCCGGTTATAGGGACACACCTCTTGACACTGGTCGCAGCCCCAGACCAACCCGCCCTTTTGAACCAGCCGGATTTCTTCTGGGAGAAGTTCCCCCTTTCGCTGGGTGATGGCGGACAGGCAAGCAGCGGCGTCCACCGTCCCGCTTCCAATGCAGCCGGACGGACAGTTCCGTTTGCAGGCCCCGCAGCCGATGCAGCGTTCTGCTGGCTGTTCGGTAAAGGAAAGCAGCAGGTCGGTGACGATCTCCCCCAAAAACACCCAGGAGCCGTATCTTTTGTGGAGCAGCAGCCCATTTTCCCCCACAACGCCCAGTCCGGCGCGAGCCGCGGCGTCCACCTCCCGAACGGGAGAATTGTCGGCAAAGGAAACAAACCGGTACTCCGGAAAGGCCGCAGTCAACCGTTCACAGACCGGCTCCAGCAGCGATGCAATCACCCGATGGTAATCGGGGACAATCGCGTAACGGGAAAGGTTCCGCCCTTCCCATTCGCCGGTATAATAGGGGAAAGCGCAGATCACCACCGAAGCGGCATTCTCCGGCAGCCGCAGAGCTGCACGGCAGGGCAGGAGCGGCAGGCAGCTTTCAAATGAAACGGCGCCCGCTTCGGTGATGCCTGCTTCTTTTAAAAAAGGATAAATCCGTTCCATCAGCCGTTTTTCCGGAGGAGCCAGGTTTTGAGCAGCGCAATCTGTGTTTTGCTGTCCTTGATTTCCCCGGCCATCACCATCTGTACCAGCGTTTCGAGCGGAATTTTCTCCACTTCCAGAAATTCCCCTTCGTCCAGCTTCTGTTTGGCCGGTTTGAGGTCTTCGGCCAGAAACATATGAATGACCTCGTCTACATAAGCCGGGGTGGGATACACCTCGCCGAGCGGAATCAGTTTCCCCGCACAGGCGCCGCACTCTTCAATCAGTTCCCGCGCCGCACATTCTTCCGGCGTTTCGCCGGGGTCCAACTTGCCTGCCGGGATTTCAGTTAACACATCGGCGTAGGGATAGCGGCACTGGCGGACAATATAGACCTCGCCCTCCGCGGTCAGCGGCACCACACAGGCGCCGCCGCTCTGATGGTGAACGACCTCCCGGATCGAATGTCTGCCGTCCGGCAGCGCCACCGCATCTTTCCGCACCGAAAAGATGCGGCCTTCAAAAATCGGCTCAGTTGAAAGTGTGGTTTCCATCAGATCCTGTTTGTTCATATTGGTTCATCCTTTCTTTTGTCAAAGCCGCCGAAAATCCGACGGGGAAAATCCGGTGTATTCCTTAAAACGCCTGGAAAAATGGTACAGCCCGTGGAAGCCGGTTTGCTCCGCGATGGACGCCACGCTGTCCTTGGTTGTCCGGAGCAGCAGTTTTGCCCGCTCCAGCCGGGCAGCCGATACATATTTGAGCGGCGGCATTCCGAAATAACGGCGGAAAAAGGAAATAAAATAGTTCGGGTGGAAATGGACGATGGCCGCCAAATCTTCCAGCGTGATTTCTTCCGCCAGATGGCTTTCGATATAGCTGGTAATCTGTTTAAGCTGTTCGGCCGGCATCGTTTCAGCACAGCAAATTCCCTGTTTTTCCGCTTCCTCCAAAAACAGCAGCAGGATATCCTGCATCCGCGCCGTTTCAGCCAGCGGCGCAAACTGAGATTCCGAAGCGTGCGCCTGGATTAGCTCCTCAAAAAGAGAAAGCACCCGACCAGTATCCGCCGGTTTTACCGAAAGCGGCGTTTTCACCGCGTCAAAAAGCCGAACTCCGCCCGATTCGGCTGTGAAATGGCACCAGCATTTGGTATAGGGATTCTGCGGATCGGTGCGGTAGCTCTGCTTCACACCGGCTGGCATCAGGAACAGTTCTCCCGGTTGTGGATGATAGCTTTTGCCGTCCACCGTCAGCTCCCCATCTCCAGACAGTATAAAATATAATTTATTATACGCTGGGGTGTAGTCAAATTCCTGCCATTCCGGCCAGCAGCGGATTTTTCCCGCTTCCAACACCGAAATGGAGCAGGCTTCTAAAAACTGCCGGACAAACTGCATCTTGGATCCTCCCGAATTTTTCACAAAACAAGCTTAATTTTTCCTATTCCATTATACCCCAAAAGTAGTAAAATGAGAAGAGAAGAATTATTTTTTCATTCAGAAACGGAGGCAGATTTTTATGGCAAATCCTATCATCGAAGCGCGTACCGAACGGACCAAATGGTTTTTGGAAAGCCGGTTCGGGATGTTCATCCACTGGGGACTTTACGCCATCCCGGCCAGAGGTGAATGGGTCCGCAATGGCGAGCGCATTACGCTTGAAGATTATCAGACCTATTTTGACGAGTTTAACCCCATCTACTATAACCCAAAAGAATGGGCAAAGCTTGCCAAGGAAGCCGGCATGCAGTATGCTGTTCTCACTGCCAAGCATCACGACGGCTTCTGCCTCTTTGATTCGGCGCTGACCGACTACAAATCCACCAACACTCAGTCCGGCCGCGACCTTGTCCGGGAATATGTCGAAGCGTTCCGGGCAGAGGGCATCAAGGTGGGCCTTTACTACTCGCTGCTCGACTGGCATCACCCCGATTATCCGCATTTTTCCGACCGTATCCATCCCATGCGCGAAAACCCGGCTTATCCCGATGAAGGCCGCGATTTCAGTCGCTATGTCGAGTATCTCCACGGACAGGTAAGAGAACTCCTCACCAACTACGGCCGGATTGATATTATGTGGTTTGACTTTTCCTATGACGAGATGACCGGAGAAAAGTGGCAAGCCACCCGTCTGGTTGAGATGGCGCGTTCTCTTCAGCCCTGGCTCATTATCGACAACCGGCTGGAAGCCGCCGGCGAAAGTTATGGCAGCACCACCACGGACAATCCTTCTGTTTATTCTGGCGACTTTGCCTCCCCGGAACAGATGATTCCGCCCGCCGGCATGACCGACATCCACGGAAACTCCATCCCGTGGGAATCCTGCATTACATTAAATGACCACTGGGGTTACTGTGCCGCCGACCATCACTACAAATCCCCGCGGATGGTTGTCCGCAACCTGGTAGAGTGCGTAAGCAAAAACGGCAACATGCTACTCAATGTCGGTCCCAACGCCAAAGGGGAAATTCCCGAAGAATCGGTGGCCATCCTCAAAGAGGTAGGACACTGGATGCGGCAGAACGCCGATTCCATCCGCGGATGCGGCATCTCTGAATTCCCGAAACCCGACTGGGGGCGCTTTACCCAGAAAGGCAACAAGCTCTATGCCCACGTCTTTGACGAGTGCATCAACGCCGTTACATTAGACATTCCGCGCGACCGGATTGTCCGCGCCCGGCTGCTGCATGACAACTCTGAAATTCGCCTCGAAACACCGTGGAATGCCATTGCATTTGGCGACAAAACCTTTTTCACCTTTGGCGGGCAGAGCTTCCCGCTCCCTGATGAACTGGACACGGTAGTGGAACTCACCTTAAAAGACTAAAAGCAAAAGATCCCGACTGTTTGGCCGGGATCTTTTTTGTTGCAAAATATCCGGTTTTGCCGTATACTGATAGATAGTACGAAAAAAGGAGGAAACCGGATGAATTTTCAAATGTTCTGCACAAAATATCGAGGCAGACTCCTCACTCTGGGGATTTCGCTGATCGTGATCCTGCTCTACTTTCTGCTTCGTCCATGGAAATCAGGAATGAACTTCCTGATTCAGCAGGTCACCACCCCATTCAAACAGGGGATTTCCTGGACCTGCTCCATCCTGCCCTTTTCTGTCGCGGAGCTGGTATGGGCGCTGCTGATTCTGGGTGGGCTTTTCCTCCTTGGGCAGACGGTCTGGTTTTTGATCCGCGAAAAAAACCGGGGCGAGCTGCTTTTGCGCCGGGCAGCAGGACTGATGGCCATTCTTGCGGCTGGTTACGCTGGATTCTGCCTCCTTTGGGGAATCAATTATTACGGCGACAGTTTTTCAGATAAGAGCGGATTGCAAGAAGAACCGATCACTGTGTCCCAGCTTGCCGGCACTGCCCGGTTGTTTGCTGAGCTTACCAATCAGTATGCGCTGCTCACGGAGCGGGATGAAAACGGACTGCTCGATATTTCTCGCTCGGAAATCCTCAAACAGACCGATCACCTTTATGATTCCATCGGGGAAGAATTTCCGTTTTTGCTGCTGGATATGCCGCGTCCCAAAACCATTCTCTTCTCCCGAATTATGAGCCTGATCAATTTTACTGGCTTCTATTTTCCATTTACCGGGGAAGCCAACCTGAACGCCGACAGCCCCACCTGTTTCTTTCCCTGTACTGCTGCCCATGAGATGGCGCATCAGCGGAACATCGCACCGGAACAGGAGGCAACTTTTGTAGCAATTTTAACCTGCCTGAAAAGCGATATCCCGGAGTTCCAGTATTCCGGCGCGCTAATGGGGTATCTCTATCTGGCAAATGCCCTCTATGATGCCGACCGCGATGCCTGGAGAGAGGTTTCGGGGATGCTTGGTCCCGAAGCGCGAGCTGACCTGACGGCAAACAATGCCTACTGGGCGCAATTTGAAACGCCGGTCAATACCGCCGCCGAAACGGTTTACAACAGCTTTCTCCAAGGATATGGACAGGAACTTGGCACCAAAAGTTACGGAGCCTGCGTGGATTTACTCGCTGCTTATTTTGCGGAGGAAAGCAGCAGTTGAACCAATGCTTCCACTGATTTTTTCGCCTGCAAGTCCTGTTCAACCGGAATCCGGTCAGTATTCATCGCTGCGGCTGTTCCTATATAGTCCGCGCCACAAAAACGCAGGATTTCTTTGCCTGTTTGTATGGCAGGTTTCGGATTTTTTGTTCCGCCTCCTGCCGCAAATAACAATGCGCCCTGGCGTTTGCCGACCGAAAAATCCGGATCCTTGCGAATCCGCTCTGAAACAAAGGCGTACTGCAGCCGGCTCGCCCAGCTGAGCAGTTGCGGGGAAGGCTGACCAAAATAAATCGGCGAGGCCAGCAAAATCAGTTCTGCGTCCGATAGCTCTCGCCAGAATTCTTCCATATCGTCCCGCAAGGCGCAGGACGGGTGTGTGTGGCAGAAGCGGCAGTCGGTGCAGGGCGCAATTTTCTTCTCACAAACCGGAAAAACTGTGCAGTCAAACCCGGATTTTTCCCGGAACAGTTCTATTAGCTGGACAGTATCGCCGTTTTTACGCGGCGAACCGTTCAGAATCAATGTTTTCATGGATATCCCTCCACATTGAGAATACCAGAATCATCGGGCCTTTGCAAGTCCGGAAAGGAATGATTGTATGAAAAACATTCTGTTTATCGGAAACAGCCACACCTATTTCAACGATATGCCCCGGATGGTGCAGGAGCTTGCTCTTCTCTCCGGGCACACCGCTGCGGTGACGATGCTCTCCCACGGCGGAAAATCCCTCGACTGGCACGCCGCAATGGAACAGACCGCCTTCAACCTCCGGTATGGGGATTACGACTTCTGTGTTTTGCAGGACGCCGCTCATCCGTTTGCGGGATATGAAGCGCTTTCCGACGGTGTGCGGAAAATCCGTGCCCTTGCGGGAGAAAATCCGCCGCAGTTTGTCCTCTACATGACCTGGGCTGAGAAGGCAAAGTCCGAAAACCAGGCCGAAATGACTGCCGCCTACCGCCAAACTGCTGCGGAACAGGATCTGCTGCTCGCACCGGTCGGGGAACAATGGCAGCAATTCCGCGCCGCACATCCGGAAACGGAGCTCTATTTCACCGACGGCGCGCACGCTTCTCCTGCCGGATCACTGCTGGCAGCCTGTACGATTTATACTGCAATTTTCGACAAAAAGCTGCCGCTTACCAATCCGTCGGAATCCATGGTGCTCAGCCGTATGGACGCGGAAACCAGAGATAAAGTCATCCGTTTCTGTCGGGAGGATGTAATAAAAAAGTGAGTTTCAGGAGGACAACATGGATGAATTGTGTTGGATGACCGCTACAGAACTGAAAGCGGCGATTCAAAAAAGAAAAATTGGCGTCGAAGAGTTATTACGCGTTTATCTGAACCGCATCGAAAAGTACGATCGAAAACTGAATACGGTATCTGAAATAAACGAATCCGCTTTAAAACAGGCAAGAAAGCTGGATTCTCAAAAATCAGGGCGCGATTCCATATTATTTGGAATTCCTTTGCTGGTCAAGGATAATATCGACGTTGCGGGACTTCATACGACAGCCGGGAGCAAGGCGTTATCTGACAATCTGGCAAAAACAAACGCCGCTGTTATCAAAAATATCCTGCATAATGGCGGCATTATTTTGGGCAAAACCAATATGACGGAGTTCGCGAATTTTACGTCAAAGGGTATGCCAAACGGTTACAGCTCCAAAGGCGGATATGTAAAAAATGCCTATGATCCCAATAAAGATCCGAGCGGATCCAGCACTGGTTCAGCAGTAGCTGTTTCCGCAGGGCTCTGTCCGATTGCAGTCGGAACAGACACTTCCTTTTCGGTTGTAGGCTGCGCCACCGAAAACGGAATTGTAGGCTTTAAGCCGCAGCACAACGCCTTGTCGTCCGACGGTATCCTCCCTATTTCCCGCACCTTAGACAGTGCGGGAGCGTTAAGCAGGAATTTATCCGACGCTATTCTGTTGTACAGCGGCATGTTGGACAAACCGTTTGTCCCGGTTCAGCCGATTCCCGTGAAGGAACTAAAAATCGGTGTCAACTTATATAACAGAGAAGTGGTATCGGACGCGCAGTTTCAAAGATACGAGAAGCTTTTGGATGCTCTTTGCCATGATGGAGCGCAGTTTTCTGAGATCATGCAGCCATACACCCCTTATCAACGTCATATCATGCAGTGTGAATTTCAGCGAGATCTGGAAGTCTATCTTGGGCAATCGTCTGCAAATTTGAAAACCTTGGACGATATCATCGCCTTTTATGAATCCAATCCGCAAACCATGATGAAATATGGCATCACCCAATTACAGGAAGCCGCCCAAAAAAACACGGATAATTTGATTTACAAGGAAGCAATAGCAGAACGTGCCCGCATGCACAGTCTGGTTATCAAAGAGCTTGAACCGTATGACGCGTGTGTCATGACCGGACCGACAAATATCATGCATTTTGTCGGATTGCCGTCGCTTGCGCTGAAAATGTGCACAGGAGAAGACGGGATTCCAAAGGGAATCATTCTTTACGGCGCGGACGAACGGAAGCTTCTAGCTGCTGCGCTCACCATGGAAACATATTGTTCGCCTTTCTGTCCCCCTGAATTGTAAAGCGCACTATTTCACTATTGAGGAGAGCTTGGCAATGAAACCTTTTGTTTCACTGAAAAAAATCACGCCGGACAATATCGAGCAAGTCCTGAATTTGAAAGTTTCCAAAGAACAGGAAGATTTTGTGCCGACAACCGCTTATGCGCTGGCCAAAGCCTGGGCATATTACAATACTGCCTTCCCTTTTGCCATCTACGCCGGCGATACGTTGGTGGGATTTATCATGATGGGGTATTACGAATGTAAAAAGCAATATACCGTGTGGTATTTTCTCATCGACGAGCATTACCAGCATCAGGGGTATGGAAGAGCCGCCTTGAAATTGGGAGTGCAATTCCTGGTTGACTGTTTTCATGTGGATGAAGTCTATATCGGTGTCCGGTTTGGAAATACCGTTGCGCAGAAATTGTATGCCTCTTTTGGCTTTGTTGAAACCGGAGACACAACCGATACCGGCTTTGAAATGAAACTTGTCATAGAAGAGAAAACGGAAAATCCCATTGTTTTCCCTTGACAGAAGCGGAAAGGCGTGCTAAAATGTAGCTATACAAGAAACCATCGAACAGGAAGCGGATTTTCCGCCGGTCTTCTGTCCAGAGAGGAGCGCCACCGGCTGCAAGCGCCCCCGGAAGCAGGAATTTCCGATACCGCCTGGGAGGGTGCGGTGAACCGCAACGGCCGGCAGCCGTTATCCTGCCTAAGAGTGACAGCTTTCGGGCTGTAATCCGGGTGGAACCGTGGAGCAATCGCTTCATCCCAGTATTGGGATGAGGCGTTTTTTATTTTGGAAAGGAGGCTGGAAGATGTTTTTTCAACAAAGAGTGAATCCCCAGGTGGAACGGCGAACCAGCCGCCTCCGCCGCTGTTTTTGAAAACAGGCTGCGGGGGCTTTCCAACCTGAAAATTTGGTAATTTAGAAAGGAAGAATATAGTATGTTGAACATTACCTTGAAAGACGGCAGCGTCAAAAGCTACGACGCACCCATTTCCGCAGCAGATGTCTGCAAAGACCTGAGCATGGGACTTTACCGTGCCGCCTGTGCCTGCAAAATTAATGGGGAGCTGAAAGATCTCCGCACTGTTATTGATGGCGACGCAGCGCTTGAAATTCTCACCTTTGCCGACGAGGACGGTAAAAAGACCTTCTGGCATACCACTTCTCATATTCTGGCGCAGGCTGTTAAACGCCTGTTCCCGGCAGTTAAGCTGGCCATCGGCCCGGCGATCGACAATGGCTTCTACTATGATTTCGACGCCGAAAAGCCCTTTACCCCCGAAGATCTCAAGGCACTCGAAGCCGAGATGAAGAAGATTGTGAAGGAAAAACCTGCGATCGAGCGTTTCACCCTTTCTCCCGCCGAAGCAACCAAGCTGATGGAAGAACGCGGCGAACCGTATAAGGTGGAGCTCATTGCCGAGCACGCCGAAAAGGGCGACGAAATTTCTTTCTACAAACAGGGTGAATTTATCGAACTGTGCGCCGGACCTCACCTGATGGACATCGGGATGGTGAAAGCGTTCAAGCTCACTGCCACCACCGGTGCTTACTGGCGCGGCGACTCCAAGAACCGTCAGCTCTGCCGCGTTTACGGTGTTTCTTTCCCCAAAGCGTCTGAACTGGAAGAACATCTGAAAATGATTGAGGAAGCCAAAAAGCGCGACCACAATGTCATTGGCCGTCAGCTGGAATACTTCACCACTGTTGACGTGATTGGTCAGGGCTTGCCCATCCTTCTGCCCAAAGGTGCCAAAGTGATCCAGACGCTCCAGCGTTTTGTGGAGGATACCGAGGACAACGATTGGGGCTATCTCCGCACCAAAACGCCGTATATGGCCAAACGGGAGCTCTATAAAATTTCTGGTCACTGGGATCATTATTTGGATGGCATGTTCATTTTGGGCGACCCGCACGATGAAACCAAAGAGTGCTTTGCCCTCCGCCCGATGACCTGCCCATTCCAGTATCAGGTATTCCTGAACCGCGCCCGTTCCTACCGTGACCTCCCGATGCGTCTGGGCGAAACTTCCACCCTGTTCCGCAACGAGGATTCCGGCGAAATGCACGGCCTCATCCGCGTCCGTCAGTTTACCATTTCCGAAGGCCACATCATCCTCCGCCCCGAACAGCTCGAGGAAGAATTCCGCCGCTGCCTGCAGCTTGCCAACTACATGCTCAAATGCGTCGGTCTGGATGACGATGTTTCGTATCGTTTCTCCCAGTGGGATCCCAAGAACCCCGGCAACAAATATGAAGGCACTCCCGAGCAGTGGGAAGAAGCCCAGTCCACCATGCAGAAGATTCTGGATCACATCGGACTGAAATACACCATCGGCATCGACGAAGCCGCCTTCTACGGCCCGAAGCTGGATATTCAGATCAAGAATGTCCACGGCAAGGAAGATACCCTCATCACGCTTCAGATCGATATGCTGCTGGCTCAGAAATTCGGCATGGAATATGTGGACGCCGATGGGCAGAAGAAGACGCCATATATCATCCACCGCACCTCGATCGGCTGCTACGAGCGCACCTTGGCGCTGCTGCTTGAAAAATACGCCGGTGCACTGCCAATCTGGATTGCGCCGGAACAGGTTCGCCTGCTGCCTGTTACTGACCGCGCAACGGAGCGCTGCGAAGATCTCGCCAAAGAGATGAAGGCAGCCGGTCTGCGTGTTTCGGTAGATAGCCGCAGCGAAAAGATCGGCTACAAGATCCGCGAAGCGCAGATGGAAAAAATCCCGTTTATGCTTATCATCGGCGACAAGGAAGTCGAAGACGGCACTGTTGCACCTCGTTCTCGTGCAAACGGCGATCTGGGCAGCATGTCCGTGGACGAATTTCTCTCGATGATCCGCGGAAAAATCGCAGAGTTTGCCGCAGACTGATTTTGACAGCCTGCAAAACAGGGCAGGGAAATCCCTGCCCTGTTTTTTTAAATTTATTCTTTTTTAAGTTTTTCTTTATCCCGTTTTACACCCTGTGCGGTATACTTTTCCTGTAAGATCAATTCTGACCGAAAGGAAGAAAAACCATGGAAGAATTTGTATTCACTTCTCATGAGCTGACCAAGCGCTACCGGGACTTGGCGGTGGATCATGTGTCCATCTCGATCCGTCCCGGCCAGATCTTTGGGCTTGTGGGCAAAAACGGCGCCGGCAAAACCACTCTGATCCGGATGATTTCCGGCCAGACTTTTCCGACATCCGGCGATTTATCGCTCTTTGGCCAAAGCAGTGAGAATGGGCTTCAAAAAATGCGCCGCCGCATCGGCTGCATGGTGGAAACACCGAGCTTTTTCCCTTATCTTTCCGCCCGCGACAATCTGGAATTTTACCGCATCCAGCGGGGGATTCCCGGCCGCGAAAATGTGGACGAACTGTTGCGGCAGGTAGGGCTGGCCGATACCGGCAAAAAGAAATTCAAGAATTTCTCGCTGGGTATGAAGCAGCGGCTCGGTCTGGCACTCGCACTGCTGGGACATCCCGATTTTCTGGTGCTCGATGAGCCGATCAACGGGCTCGATCCGATGGGAATTGTGGAATTCCGGGACGTTCTGCTCCAAATGAACCGGGAACACGGCACCACCATTCTAATCTCCAGCCATATTTTGAGTGAGCTTGCCAACTTGGCCACTGATTTTGCCTTTATGGATCAGGGACGGCTGCTCGAACAGGCTTCGGCTGCGCAAATCCACGAAAAGTGCCGCAGTTGTCTGGAAATCCGGGTGGACAACGCACCGCAGGCCGCCACACTGCTCGATACGCTGGACGCTTCCGAATATGAGGTTTTACCAGGTAATGTCATCCGGCTGTACAGCCATCTGGAAGATCCGCAGACCATTTCCCGACTGCTGGTCAACGGCGGCGTCGCGCTGCTTTCGATCGATACCCGCAGCTCCAACCTGGAAGAATATTTCCTCAACCTGATGGGAGGGAAAACAGAATGACACACTATCTTTCCGCGGAATTTTTCCGCACAGTCCGCCGCCGGTACTTGTATTTTACGTTGGGAATTTGCGCTCTCCTCCTGCTGAGTGTGATTTCTCTGTTTGCCTACGCCAACACAACCATTCCCGAAGACAGCGAAAAAGCTACCGTAGATTTCCTGTTCTATTTCTTCATTCAGTTCTTGCCCACCATTGGATTGTATTTTACGTTGTTGATCGGTGATATGACCTTTTCGGAAGAACACAAGGTTCAAACGATGCGCAACACCGTATTTTACGGCACTCCCCGGATGACGATCTATCTGGGAAAATTCTTAAACTGCCTGATTTTCTGCTTTGTGGTGATGATTGCCCTGCTTGCTTTTGCCTTTGGCGCGGGCACTCTGCTGCTTGGAATCAGTACGTCATTTGTTTCCGTGATATCGGAATTTCTGCTGATGCTTGCCGGTGCGATCCCGCTCTGGATTGCCGGCGCGGCGCTTGCAGTGGCGCTTTACTCCAACATTCCAAGTGGGAATCTGGCAGCCTTTACCTTTATCGGCATTTTCCTGCTGCCGACCAATTTATTAAAACTGTTCGCGTTTATGCTCAATAACAAGTTTTTATCCGAAGTGCGGAGCCTGTTCCTTACTTCTCGTCTGGATGAGTTAGCAGCCAATGGCGCTTCATCAGAACCGTCCTTCCTCATTACCTGCTGGATCACTGGCATGGTGTTTACCGCGATTTTCCTGATTGGCGGATATCTGGGCTTTTGCCGCAAGGAAATCAAATAAAAACAAAAAGGAGGGTGTTATGCTCAACTTTATTTATGCGGAGCTGTGGCGCGTTCTGCGCCGCCCTCTTGGAAAAATTTCACTGATTTTGATGGCTGTGCTTCCGGTGCTGCTCAACCTCATCTGCTTTGCGGAGAATCTAACCATCAGCAGTATATCGGTCACCGTCACCCAACCTGGCGGGTATTCCTACACTACAACAGACACCGCCGGGATTGCGGGAATTTTGATGCCGTTTGCAGGGGTTTTGTTTCTGATGGCTATTGTTGACCTGAGCTTTTCGGATGAAACCCGTTTGGGAACGATGAAAAACAATATCTGTGCTGGGATTCCCCGTTCAACGGTTTATTTTGGTAAGGTTTTGAGCGGCGGAATCCTTGGCATTCTTCATTTTTTCACCGGATGGCTTTGCTACTGGCTGTCGGTACCGCTGCTGCCCGATGGACAGGAAGCGCTTTCTGCTTTGTTTGAAGCGCTTTTATGGCGTTCAGCCGCACTGTTTCCGCTCTGGCTTGGGATGCTTGCGCTGCTTTATTTTCTGTATTTTACCTTTTCGCACGGACTGATTGCAGTGGTGATTTTGGGTACGGCTTCGATTTTTGCTGTACCTATCCTTTATGCCCTCCAACTGCCTTTTGCGCAGTTTGTCGAAGAAATCCATCTTGCAGTTTGGTTTTCAAGGCTAACCACCGAAAGCATGAGTGCAATTTCTCTTTGGGAATGCTGGGTAGTCGGGGTAAGTTATACCGTTGTATTTTTGTTTGCCGGTTGGATGCTCTTTCGCCGCAAAGAGTGCCGGTAATATTTTTAGGGAGGTGAGCTGTTTGCTGATTGCGGTCATTCTGGCGGGGGGCGCCGCCCTGTTTTTTCTGATTCGATGGCTGCTTTGCCGTAGAAATCTCAAAGAAGCGGAAATGGCGATCCGGCAGATTCGGGCGGGGCAGACAGGAAACCGGCTGCGCCTTTCCGCACCGGATTCCAGGCTGGAAAAGCTGCTGGCAGAAATCAATCTTTTGCTCGACGACTGTCAGAAACGCGAACTGGCTCACAAACAGGCCGAACAGCAGCGCCGGGATGAAATCGCCAACATTTCCCACGACCTGCGGACGCCGCTTACCTCGGTCATCGGATATTTGCAGCTGATGGAACAGCCGGGTTGCACGCCGGAGGAGCGGGCGGAATACCTTTCTGTTTGTCAGAGCCGTGCCGCCTCACTGCAAACTCTCCTAACCGGGTTTTACGATCTTTCCCGGCTGGAAGCCGGCGGATATCCACTGGAACTCCAATCGGTAGAACCCGCCGGGATTCTCTATCAGCTCGCCGCCGATTATTATATGGACTTTATGGAAGCCGGTATGGAACCGGTGCTGGAAATCCCCGAAATTTTACCGCCTATCCTGGCAGATCCTGCCGCTGTCAGCCGGGTGTTCCAGAATCTGACCCAGAATGCCCTCCGACATGGACAGAGCGGCAGCCGTTTGGTCATCCGGAGCCGGCAGCAGGATGGACTGCTTTTCCTTTCTTTTTCCAATGTGGCTCCCGATCTGAACCAGCAGGATTGTGCCCGTCTTTTTGACCGCTTTTATACAGCTGACAAAATGCGCACCGGCAAAGGCACCGGCCTAGGTCTTGCTATCGTCCGCGCACTCTGTCGCAAAATGGACGCTTCGGTTACCGCATCGCTGCGGGATCAGACACTGACCATCGAAACAGGCTGGAGAATGGTCTCTTCTACTTCTTCACAGATTTCTCAATAAAAATTCCTCCCGATGAGTAAAACCCGCCGGTTCTGTTTGTAACAGAGCCGGCGGGCTTCTTCTCTCCACAGATTTATTTTTCGCAGACCGAAATGCCTACAAACTGGTCGGCACAACCGTAATATGCATACCATTTTCCGTCTTTTTGAAATACCGAGTCGAGAAAAATGGTTCCTTTGACTGATTCGGGCACACAGGCCAGCCGATCTGCCGTCTTTTCAAACGGGAGTGTGGCTTCGATGACGGGAGAGGGCAGGTAGTCCAGCCGAGTTTCTGGATTTTCGCGGGAATACAGCGCTTCTCCGACTGCGTAGAAATAATCCTTGTCCTGGATTTCGGAAAAATTTCCCGCAAAGAAGAGCAGAATGTCGTCCTTGCCGGGTTCCCGGTAATCGGTCAGTGCGACACAAACTTCATTTAAGCGACCGGAAAATTCGGCCGCGTTAAACTCGGTCAGCTCCCAGTTCTCAAAATCGCGGGAGCGGGCCAGCTGCGAGTTGGTGTAAAGCAGGTAGAAACCATCCACCTTGGCGGCAGAACCGTCCGGCGTACAGAGGATGGCAGCTGATTTGCTCGGGACTGGGTTCCCGGAAACATCGCGGAAGAGGGGACCTTTTTTCTCCCAGTGAACCATGTCGGTGGAAATGGCATGGAAGATATAGACTTCTCCCGGATAATTGAAGGCAGTGTAGAGCATGTGCCACTCGCTTCCGATTCGGCAGAGACGCGGGTCCTCACAGCCGCCGGGCAGTTCAAGCGGAAGTTCAGCGTCAATCACCGGATTCCCGGTATACTTTTCAAAATGAAGGCCGTCTTCGCTGATGGCAAGCCCAATGCGGGAGGTGCCCATATAAGGGGTGTCGCCTTCGGCACGGTCTTCAGCACGGTAGTACATCCAGAATTTTCCCTGCCAGAAAACAACCGCGGGGTTGTAGACTGCCCAGGAATCAAACCCGCTTTCCGAAGCAGTGAGAACCGGTTCGTTGACCGGTTTTTCAAAAGGCCCAATGGCCCAGTTTGGGTAATTCATTGTAGTTCCTCCTTATGCAACTGGATGCTGTTCCAGCTCGGCAAGCAGCTCCGAAAGGCTGCAGCTCACGCCGCAGGAAACCTTGTCGCCTGCGCCGTAGGCGATGTACAGGGTATCTCCGATCAGGTGGACACCCATTGGAAAAAAGTTGTCTAAGCCCAGTTCGGCATTGCACTCATTGGGAAATTCCGGAGAGGGAACAATCATCGGTTCCAGCCGGTGAGTGACCATCGAAGCCGGATTTTTCGGATCCAGATGGTTAAAATCAAGAATTGCCGCTGCGCCGCAGTAAACACGGTAATTGTCTTTGTGATAACAGGCGGCGTGATAGATTTCCAGATAGCGTCCGTTCCCCAGCGGCAGCGGCTGTGCGCCGCCGCCCAGCCAGTCGTGTGCATGTTCCGGATTTTCAATGGGGCGCATCAGGATGCCCATGTCATTCCAGGGGCCCAATGGCGATTCCGCTTTTGCCAGCCGGATGGGCATGTTGTAGTGCTCGGCAAATTCTTCGGTTCCCCAGGGACGGTGCAGCATGTACCAGGCATCACCGATTTTTTCCGGGAATGCAACGTGATCCTTGTTGTCACAGTCATTGATGTTGCCGGGCAGCGGGGCATATTTCTCCCAGTGGAGCAGATCCCGCGAGGTCGCCAGACAAGCACGGCCGTTTTTGCCGTTGTAACCGCAGTACCAGGCATAAAACACGCCGTCTGCAAAGGTCAGGCGGGCATCCTCCACTCCCTTTTCATCGATCGTGCCGGGAGTGGGGATCAGGACAGGGCCATCCTTTTTCCAGACAAATTCCAGCTTAGGCGTTAAAATACAAAGTCCACGGAAGGTTGCGTGTTCGCCGGGAATCCATTCGCCAGCTGCGCTGGTGAGCATAACGACAACGCCGTCGGCAAGGTCAGGCTGTTCAAGCCGTTCCCCGCCGATCAGGGCAGCAATTACAGCGTCCGTTTCAGGGTTGCGCGGGATCAGACAGCAGCCGGAATTGGCAGTGCTGCTGGTTTCCCAGGCAGCGCCGGAGGGGAAAAGGGCTTCTCCTCCAAAAAGATGGGTAAATTTCATGATTTGTCCTCCTTTTGATACCGTGCGAGTAGCGCCTCGTCAGCGGCAAGAGACAAAGTGAGGCGGCCGTTGTGGGAGATACCCAGCAGACGTCCGGTAGCGGCATCGGTCCAACGGCCATCCGGCAGATTGTCAGCCGAAACGGTTTTTTCTTCGGAATAGGGGTTGTAGAAAAGCCGGCTTTCGGGCAGGTTGGAACGGATGAAGTCAACAGCGCCGCAGTTCAGGCAAAGGATCCCTTCCACATCGGTGGGTGCGTAAACAGCTCCAAAGAATCCCACATGGGAAGAGCCGTAAAGCCCAAGGTCAATGCTGCCCCAACTGTAGCGGATCGGGTCGCCGGTGGCGTAGGGGCTGATACCATCCCAGTATTTGCGCAGTCCCTCATAAGCGATGCAGGAATCGGGGTCATCGGTGAAAAAGGCGCAGGACTGTGATTTGGGGCCGTGTGCGTTCTGGTAGAAGAGGCGGGAAGCGTTGGCGGAATTCAAAAACCATTTGGCGGCGTCGTGGGCGAAACGGGAGTCATACCGCACTGCCGAAAGGATGCCGGCTGCCATCGAGAAAGTGTTGCCTGTAAAGGCGTAGCCGCTTTTTACTGGATCAATGTCGCGGCCGCTGTTGGCGTCCGGAATCATGTCCCAGCGCTGTCCCCAGTCGGTCAGGCTGCCGCAGAGGCCGTGGCAGTCGCAGTCGCCCCAGCGTTCAGCGATGACACCCCAGCCGTACCGGCATTCACTGTCGCCGTCAAAGCACCAGTTTGCGAATTTTTCCACTGGATAGGAGCAGCCGCATTCGGCATTCAGGCGGGCTGCAATATAGACGGAATAGGGGAGAAGAAGCTCATAATAAGGGTTTTTGTCACATTTTGCGAGGAAATCCATCGATTTTTTACAGGCGGAAAGATATTCCTCTTTGCCGGTTTTTTGGTAAGCGCTGTACAGCACAAAAGCATATCCCGCCGCAGCTTCCGGTTCGCACCATCTGCCATTGTCGACCGGCTTCATCTTGGAGAAGGAGAAAGAAGTGTGCCAGAAATCGGCGTTGGTACCGCCCATCGCTTCTACTGCCGCGACATAGCGGTCGGCAACCAGGAGCAGCTTTTCTTCCAGCCATTTTACAGGGTAAAAGTGGGAAAGTGCCGCCATCAGCAGATTTGGATAAGTTTCATACCAGAAAGAGCCGCCTGTTTTCCCGGAGAAGGTATTGAGGAACAGGGATTCTTCTTTAGAAAAGTAATTTTCCAGCATGTCAACAAAACGGAGCCCATTCTGTTCCGATTTGTCAACGCCGCAGGCGGACGCACCCAAAATCGCGGTAATGACGTTAATCCCTTCGGGTTTTGCGTTCTTCCGGTTTTTTTTGGAATTGATGTAGGAGGGCAGACCGATGGCGTCCAAGTTGGTGTTGATATGGCTTTTGTCCAGCCAGGGCAGCGGCAAAAAGTCTCCTTCTGCCTCAAAATCGAAAACCAGCCGGTCATAGTCGAGCGCAACCTTTTTCCAGTCACGCATCTGATACGGCTGGGGCAGATTGGGCATTTTGGATACTTGGTGGATCAGGTTCATGGACGATTCCTCTTTTCTGGGCAAATGATGTAAAGTAACTTTTTGTAACTCTAAAATAAAGTGCCAAGTTATCCTTATCGTAGCGGATTTTACCTTGAAAATCAAGATGTGTCGACTAATTTTGTATAGAACGCTAATTACTTATACTGTTTTCTGCTGATTTTCACAAAAATAAAAGAAGAGTATAAAAAAGTAAGAATCAACAAAATACGCAAAAAAATTCAGAAATTATTTGAATTTTGTATAAGTTGTACAGACTGGTTTCCGAAAGTTTTACATGGAAAAGGGCGGAAAAGACAGAGAAAGGCTTTTTTCATTCTTGTGCTTCATGTGGAAATATGCTATAATACAAATATCGATTTTGGGTTTTTTATACACTATATATAAGATACCCTTGCGAGATGCAGCAGGAAATCTGAAATACAATTCTGCAAGCACGATCATTACAGTACAAGGAGCGATATGACATGAGACAGTATGAGGCAGGCAACATTCGGAATGTGGCAGTCGTCGGCCACAGCGGCAGCGGCAAGACCAGTCTGGTAGAGGCACTTCTGTACCGGAGCGGCGCAACCGACCGGCTTGGCAAAACTGCGGACGGCACTACCGTATCCGACTATGATCCCGAGGAAATTAAGCGCAAGGCGTCGCTGAATCTTTCCATTGTGCCGGTGGAATATAATAATGTAAAGATCAACCTGCTGGACGCGCCTGGGCTTTTTGACTTTGCGCTCGGCCAGGTAGAAGCACTGCGGGCTGCTGGGACTGCTCTGATTGTTATATCCGGAAAATCCGGTGTTACTGTCGGCGCTAAAAAGGCATATCGTGCGGCACAGAAACTTAATAAACCGCGCGCGATTTTTATTAGTAAGATGGACAGTGACCATGCGGATTTTTATAAGGTCCTGGAACAATTGAAAGCGGAGTTTGGTCCGTCAATCTGTCCGTTGGTGGTTCCCTATGTTGTAGACCATAAGGTGAAATGCTATATTGACCTGATCGGCATGAAAGCATATTCGTATGAAAGCGGACATCGTGCTGAAGTAGTCATGCCGGACCTCGGTCACCGCGAGGAAGGATTGGTGAACGCAATTTCTGAAGCGGTTGCCGAAACAGACGAGGAACTGATGGATAAATACTTCTCCGGCGAGCAGTTTACCATGCTGGAACTGATCCGCGGTGTCCATAAAGGCGTATTCGACGGCACCATCACACCCGTATTCTGCGGTTCTGCCACCAATCTGGAAGGCTTAAGCCTGTTGGGTGGCGCAATCATTTCGATGTTCCCATCGGCGGAAGAGGTTGCCAACGAAGAAGGCATCCAGGACGACGATGTGGTTGAGATTGCCTGCAATGCGAATGATCCTGCATGCGCTTATGTTTTTAAGACAATTGCGGACCCGTTTGTCGGCAAACTTTCCTATGTGAAGGTTGTGGCGGGAAAATTGACCGCTGATACCGAACTGGTCAATATGACAACCGGGCAGCCCGAAAAACTGGGCAAACTGTTATATGTCCGCGGCAAAAAGCAGGAGGATGCAAAAGAAGTTCCTGCTGGCGATATCTGCGCGATCAGCAAGCTCTCTGCCAATACCGGCGATACCCTCTGTTCGCCCAAGCGAAAAGTAACGCTGAATAAGGCGGAATTCCCGGCTCCGTGCTATTTTATGGCGGTAAAACCGGTCGGAAAAGGCGATGAAAGCAAGATTTCACAGGGAATGGCACGGCTTCTGGAAGAAGATCCCACTTTATCTTTTGAGATGAATACCGAAACAAAAGAGCAGGTATTGGGTGGCCTTGGCGAACAGCATTTGGATGTTACGATTGCAAAACTGAAAAATAAATTCGGTGTGGAAGTGAAGCTGGAAAAGCCCACGGTTGCATATCGGGAAACTATTCGCAAGAAAGTAAAGGTACAGGGCAAGCATAAAAAGCAAAGCGGCGGTCATGGCCAGTACGGCGATGTTTGGATCGAATTTGAACCCTGTGACAGCGAAGAACTTGTATTTGCAGAGAATGTTTTCGGCGGCTCTGTCCCCCGCAACTTTTTCCCGGCTGTAGAAAAGGGCTTACAAGATTGCGTGAAGAAAGGCGTGTTGGCTGGATATCCGGTTGTCGGATTGAAGGCTACATTGGTGGATGGTTCCTATCATCCGGTTGATTCCTCTGAAATGGCCTTTAAAACAGCGGCAAGCCTTGCTTATAAAGCAGGTCTCCCCCAAGCTTCTCCTGTTATTTTGGAGCCGATCGGCAGCCTGAAAGTTCAGGTTCCGGACGATACAACCGGCGATATGATGGGCGAACTCAACAAACGCCGCGGGCGTGTGTTGGGGATGAACGCGATCGGTGACGGTATGACTGAAATCGAGGCGGAAACTCCCATGAGTGAAATGCAGGACTTTGCTACCCTTGTGCGCCAAATGACACAGGGAAGTGGCGGCTTTACACTGGTATTTCTGCGGTATGATCAGCTGCCATCTAATTTGGAGGCGACTGTCATCGCAAATTCCAAACAACTGAATACAGAAGCTTAAAAAGTGCATAACCCCATTTTGCGGCTCATATCCATAGAAAGAACGGAGGGCTGTAAAATGGGGAAAATTTTTCATAGGGCTGTACATTATTTGTGGGCAGTTGCGGCTGTTATCGGAGTGGTTTTGATTCTGGTATCTTTTTTGAAAAAGCCTGCTGATTTTGCAGGGAACAGCAACCCAGAACGGATTCTTTTTTTGGAGCAGAATGGGTGGCAGGTGGAGGAAGAACCGGTTTTTACAGGAACTGTGCGGATTCCGTCGGATTTTGACGATGTTTATCGGAATTATAACCAAATTCAGTTGGAGCAAGGCTTTGATTTGAGCAGTTATAAGGGAAAGGAAGTGGAACGATATCAATATAAGGTTATGAATTATCCAAATTTTACAGGAGAAGTTCGTGCAAATTTACTGGTATTTCATGGAAAAATTGTTGGTGGAGATATTTGTTCTCTTACGTTAGACGGATTTATGCATGGAATTTTGCAGAAATCTGGAGAAAAACAAAGAAAATAGGAGATACTTTTGGAGAAGATCGAATTTTGTGCGAATTTAATGGAAAAAGCGAATATTTTTGTCAGTGAGCAATATTCACAAATCGTTTTTTAAAAGTTTGGGTAATCCATGGCTATGCAGACGGGGAAAAATTTGATATAGTATTATCAAGGCAAAAACATCAGAAAAATTAGGAGGTCCGTATATGGCAAGCTTAACTTTAAAAGGCATTTATAAAAAGTACGCTGGCGGCGTAACAGCAGTATCTGATTTCAACCTGGATATCGAAGATAAAGAATTTATCATTCTGGTTGGTCCTTCTGGCTGTGGTAAATCTACCACCCTGCGTATGATCGCTGGACTGGAAGAAATTTCCGAAGGCGAACTGTACATCGGCGACAGACTGGTAAACGATGTTGCCCCGAAAGATCGTGACATCGCAATGGTGTTCCAGAACTACGCTTTGTATCCGCATATGACCGTGTTTGAAAACATGGCATTCGGTCTGAAACTCCGTAAAACCCCCAAAGATGAAATCAAACGCCGCGTAGAAGAAGCTGCCCGTATCCTGGACATCACTCATCTTCTCGACCGTAAACCGAAAGCTCTGTCCGGTGGTCAGCGTCAGCGTGTTGCTCTGGGCCGTGCTATCGTTCGTGAACCTCAGGTGTTCCTGCTCGACGAGCCGCTGTCCAACTTGGATGCAAAACTCCGTGCTCAGATGAGAACCGAGCTGTCCAAGCTCCACATCAAACTGGGAACCACCTTTATCTATGTAACCCATGACCAGACCGAGGCTATGACCATGGGTACCAGAATCGTGGTTATGAAAGACGGCTTCATTCAGCAGGTTGATACTCCTCAGAACCTGTACAGCAAACCCACCAACATGTTTGTTGCGGGCTTTATCGGATCTCCTCAGATGAACTTCATCGATGCTACAATGGCAAAGAAAGATGGCCGCTATGTTGTTGAGTTCGGCGATGACACCAGCAAATTTGAGGTTGTTATTCCCGAAAGCAAGAAGAACGACGCACTGGATGAATACATCGGTAAAGAAGTTGTTCTCGGTGTTCGTCCGGAAGACCTGAAGGATGAAGAGATTATCGTGAATTCTGCTACTACCGGCTTGATCGACTGCAACGTCGAAGTAACCGAGCTGATGGGCGCTGAAACTTATCTGTATGTTCAGTGCGCTGGTGTCAACATGACCGCTCGTGTTTCTCCTCGCTCTACTGCGAGACCTGGCGATGTCATCAAGATGGCGATCAACGTCAACAATATTCACCTCTTCGACAAAGAGACCGAAAAGGTTATCCTCAACTAAGGATTATCCACAAATTGAATACAGATCCCTGTAAAACAGGGAGCTGTTTTTGTCCCATGAAAAAAAACCGGAGCATTACTGTTCCGGTTTTTTTAACCGATTTTTGAACCTCCTCAACAGTGAGGAAAGGCAAAAACGGGAATAAAGGAGGAAGAAAAATGATTACCGCAGAACACATCAGCAAGAGTTTCCGAGTTGCCCGCAGGAATGCCGGCATGAAAGAGGCTGTACGGGCCCTCTGGAAGCGAAAGTATGAAACCATCCGGGCAGTGAAGGATATTTCTTTCACCATCCAGGATGGGGAAATGGTGGGCTATATTGGCCCAAACGGTGCCGGAAAAAGCAGCACGATCAAAATATTATCTGGTATCCTAACGCCGGATAGCGGCAACTGTACCATCAATGGGCTTTGCCCGTGGAAAGACCGTGCTCGCCATGTGCAGCATATAGGCGTCGTATTCGGACAGCGTTCCCAGCTTTGGTGGGATGTTCCGGTAATCGATTCCTTTGCGCTTCTGCGCGATATTTACAAGGTGGAAGAATCCGAGTATCGTCGGAATTTGGACGAGCTTGTCGAGCTTCTGAACCTTTCTAAAATCATCCAGACACCTACCCGTCAGCTTTCGCTGGGGCAGCGGATGAGATGTGAGATCGCGGCGTCGTTGCTGCATAGCCCGGAGCTGCTCTTCCTGGATGAGCCGACTATCGGGTTGGATGCGGTTTCCAAGCTTGCGGTGCGGAGCTTTATCCGGGAGCTGAATAGCCGCCGCGGTACCACTGTGATCCTCACCACTCACGATATGCAGGATGTCGAAGCGCTTGCCAGCCGAATCATGCTGATTGGCAAAGGGCAGATTTTGCAGGACAGTAGCCTGGAACACTTTAAAAAGCAGTTTGCGGGCGGGAAACAGCTGCGGATCGAGTACCATGGCAACGCGCCGGAACTGCCGGCTGGACTTTGCTGGAAAGAACAGGAGGAAGGTCACGGATTGCTGGAGCTGGATCCCGATGTTCTTCCGGTTTCGGAAGCGATTGCCTGTTTGTCGAAGCGGACGGAGCTGCTGGATGTTTCGGTACAGGATCCACCGATTGAAGAGGTGATCGCCCGGCTTTACCGGGAATATCGGATTTAGGGGGTGGTGCAGATGTTCAAAAAATACACCGCCCTGTTTCGGATGCGGTTTGTCAATGGTTTGCAGTACCGTCTGGCGGCGCTGGCCGGAATTTCCACTCAGTTCTTCTGGGGATTCATGGAAATTCTGCTCTACCGGGCCTTTTATCAGGCAAACGCCGAAGCGTTTCCGATGGAATTTCCCGCTTTGGTATCCTACATCTGGCTTCAACAGGCGTTTTTGACACTATATATGAGCTGGTTCTTTGAAGGAGAGATTTTTGACGCGATCATTAGCGGCAATGTGGCCTATGAGCTTTGCCGTCCGCTGAACCTCTATGCGTTCTGGTTTGTGCGGAGTGTGGCGACGCGGGTAGCCAAGGCGGCGCTGCGGTGCTTTCCGGTGCTGATTGTGGCGTTTCTGCTGCCGGAGCCGTTTCGGATGCGGCTTCCCGTCAGCCTGCCGGTATTTCTGCTCTTCCTGGCTACGATGGTTGGGGCATTGCTGCTGACCGTTTCGATGACGATGGTGATTTATGGGCTGACCTTTTTTACGATGACGCCCGCTGGACTTCGAATGATATTTTTGTCTGTGGCGGATTTTTGCGCAGGTTCGTTGGTGCCGCTGCCCTTTTTGCCCGACCGGATCAAAGCGATATTGGAGCTGTTGCCGTTTGCTTCGGTGCAGAATCTGCCATTCCGAATTTACAGCGGTGATATTGCTGGAATGGGGATTCTGCGCGGTGTTCTGTTGCAAATTTTTTGGATTGTGGCAATGGTGATGGCAGGTGTGCTGATTTTCCGGGCGGCAATGCGCCGCGTTTGCGTACAGGGAGGCTAATACGATGAAACTATACTTTAAGTATTTTTCTCTCCACCTCCGGAGTGCAATGGCATATCCGGCTTCTTTCTGGATGACTTTTGTAGGGCAGTTTGTTACTGCTTTTTCAGCCTTTCTTGGCATCTATTTCCTGTTTGACCGGTTTCATGCTGTGGAAGGATTCGGCTTTCAAGAGGTTCTGCTCTGCTTTGCTTCAGTGATGCTTTCTTTTTCGTTCTGTGAATGTTTCTTCCGGGGGTTTGACCGTTTTCCTGCGCTGATTGGAAATGGCCAGTTTGACCGGATTCTTATCCGGCCGCGCGGTGCGGTTTTTCAGGTGCTAGTATCCCAGATGGAATTTTCCCGGCTGGGCAAATTCGCCCAAGCATTGTTCGTTTTCTGCTACGCGATTCCCACCTGCGGTGTCGAATGGACATTGCCGCGGATTCTCGCTTTATGTGGAATGTTGCTGGGCGGTGTGGTTATCTTTTTTGGGTTGTTTTTGTTTTATGCGGGTGCCAGCTTTTTCACCATCGAGGGGCTGGAAGTCCTTAATATCTTTATCTATGGCGGCCGGGAATTCGGATCCTACCCTGCTGTTGTCTACGGCAAGGCAATCCTTCGTTTTTGGACCTTTGTCATCCCAATGGCAATGATCCAGTATTATCCGCTGCTCTTTCTGTTGGGGCGGACGGACAGTATCTGGAACGCCATTTCTCCGTTGGCGACGCTCTGGTTTCTGCTGCCTGCTTATGTGTTCTGGCGGTTTGGGCTGCGGCATTACCGTTCAACAGGTTCTTGAGGAGGGGATTACAGTGAATTGGAAAGATTGGTTGGCGGAATTTCAAAGGAATCTCGCCTATACGTTTGCAGGCAGAGTGCTGTTTTTCGGGCTGCAGGGAAGCTGCCGCCGCGGGGAAGCAGGGCCGGACAGTGATCTGGATCTGGTTACGGTGTTGGACCGGCTGGAGACAGCGGATCTGGCGGCATACCGCACGATTTTGGCAAAAATGCCTCCGAATCCGCGCCCATGTGGCTTTATCTGTGGATTGGAAGAGCTGCGGTGCTGGCCGCGCTACGACTTGTTCAGCCTGTATTATGATACCGAACCGCTTTACGGCAGTTTGGATACACTGATTGGGATTCCCGGGACAGAGGATGCGCGGATGGCAGTTCGGGTTGGCGCCTCTACGCTGCTTCATGAGATCTGCCACAGGAGTATTTATGGGCGGGATCTTTCCCCGGCAGCCTGGTTAGGAACGGTGAAACAGGCGTGTTTCCTGGCTGCAGCACGGTATTTTCTAAAAACTGGCCGGTATCCGGAGCGTTTTGCGGTACTGGCCAAAGAGTGTACCGGTGCGGAGCAGGTAATTGCCGCAGCGGCGGTCACGAAAATGGTGCCGCCCGATTGTATTCCGCTGCTGCTCGAGTACTGTAAACAATGTATGCGAGAGGTGAATAACAGTGCTGTTTAATCAAACAATCTGCGGGTGGGAAGATTGGGGAAGGCTATACCGCTCCATTCCGGATTTTCTGCCACTGGCACAGGAGATTTTTGTTCGGGAGAAGCTGCCGCCTATCCGGGAAACGGCGGCCCTGACGCCGGGCACCAATGTTGTCTTTCGCGCGGATGAATTTGTGGTCAAAATTTTTGCACCCGCCGAGTCTGGTATGGATGCGCAGAAAGACTACCAAACCGAGCTGGATGCGGTGCGGCAAGCGGAAGCCCTCCGAATTGCGGTACCGAAGCTTCGGGCAGCAGGTTTTGTGGATGACCGATACCGGTTTTACTATCTGATTTCAGATTATGTTCCTGGAGAAGAAGCAGGCGACTGGCTTCGACATGCGGATCAAGCAGCACAAATACGGTTCTGCGGGTGGCTGCGGGAGCAGACAGTCCGGCTCCATCAGAGCTGTCCTATAGGACAGCTCCGGCGGAAGGGAGCAGCAGAGGCACTTGGCAACAAAAAGTGGGAGATTCTCACCCCAAAAGCGGAAGCAGAGCGGCGGGCGCTGTTGGTAGAGCTCCTGGGAGGAGAGCAGGTCTTTGTGCATGGCGATCTGACAGCAGAAAATTTGTTGGTTGAAACTTCCGGGAAAGCGATGATGATTGATTTTGCCGACGCGGTGTTGGCTCCGGAGGAATATGAGTTGCCACCGATATTATTTTCGCTGCTGAATTACAGTCCTGTTCTTGCGGCTGAATTCTGGAAAGGACGGACGGATTCACTTGCGGAGGCGGCATTTCGGGGAATTCTGCTCCACGAATACGGAGCCTGGATCCTCCGGGAAGTATGTGAACGGCTCCAATTGCCGTCTGTGGAGGAGCTAGACAGTCTGGATCAGGTTAGGGAAGCGCTGCATAAACTGTATGTATAAAAATTCCCCATTGTCAACAAGACAATGGGGAATTTTTTGCGTCATTCTTAAAGTTTACGTGCTTTTATCACAAAGGAAAGGGGAATTTTGGAAGCTTTCCAGGGGGTGTAGTACCCGGAAGAAAACTCCGCTGCCCGGTCAAGGCAGCTTTTGTCACTTTCCTCAATCAACCGTTCTACTGTAAATCCGGCGTCGGCAAGGGTATTGATATAGGTAGAGAGCCGCCAGTTCTGCACAGTTACCGGCTGACCGCGCTGAATGTAGGAGAAGGCTTCGTCCGCAAGATAGGAACCGGTGAAAATAAGTCGTTCCTGTTCTGCATCCAAACACCGCATCAGCGGATGATCCCAGGAAAAAATCAGGTGTCCGCCGGTTTTTAGACAGCCTGCCATATTTCGAATGGCAGCAGCCAGGTCGGTGGTCCAGCCAATGGCATAAATAGAAAAAACAACATCGAAGTAATTTTGTGGCAGTTCGTATTCCGCTTCCATAGCGGAGTGGATCAGATGTGGATGCAATCCATTTTCGGTGAGGAATTTCTGCGCAATGGCGATCTGTTTTCCGGAAAGATCAAGACCCCAGAGTTCTTTTGCGCCCTGTTCAGCGCACCAACGGAGCGAATGGCCGCTTCCGCAGCCGAAATCCATTACCTTTTTACCATGAAGGTCGGGGAAAAGCTGGAGCTGTTCTTCGGTGGGGATATAGCAGCCGTATACTGGTAGGGCAGTAGTACCAAACCAGCTTTCTGCCATGGCATCCCAGCTTGATTCGTTCTGTTTCAGAATACAGTTCATCTTCCCATCCTTTCTGAAAAAAGAAAACCGCCAGATAAACCGGCGGTCGATATTTCTTGCAGCTAAAACTTATGCCTGGCAGAAAGCAAGAGCAGCATCCGCAGCAGAAGCAGCGTCAGCAGTGTAGCAATCTGCACCGATCGAGTCGCAGAAGTTCTGGGTTACGGGAGCGCCGCCAACCATGATCTTCACTTTATCGCGCTGGCCCTTTTCGGTGAAGTAATCAACAACGTTCTTCATCTCGCTCATGGTGGTGGTCAGCAGAGCAGAGCAGCAAACGATGTTTGCATTGTTTTCCATAGCAGCGTTGTAGAACTGCTCAGCGGAAACGTCAACACCCAGGTCGATAACTTTGAGGCCTTTGCCTTCCATCATCATCTTAACCAGGTTTTTGCCGATGTCATGCAGGTCGCCTTTTACGGTGCCGATGACAGCGCAGCCCTTGGACTCAACGCCGGCAGAAACAAGGTAAGGTTTCAGGATTGCAACACCAGCATTCATCGCACGGGCAGCAATCAGAACTTCAGGAACGAAAACTTCGTTATTTTTGAATTTTTCGCCAACAACGTCCATACCGGACAGAAGGCCTTCATTCAGGATCTTTGCCGGATCGATACCTTCGTCGATTGCTTGCTGAACGAGTTCTTTGACCTTAGGGGTGCGTCCGTTTTGCAAATAGGTGCTGATTTCTTCGAGAATTGCCATGATACATTCCTCCAACTCAGAAATTTTATATATTGAAGCGTTTT
This sequence comes from uncultured Clostridia bacterium, assembly GCA_944382875.1. Classification (GTDB taxonomy): domain Bacteria; phylum Bacillota; class Clostridia; order Oscillospirales; family Ruminococcaceae; genus Merdivicinus. Next base: position 151,928 of record CALWNQ010000001.1, on the reverse strand, counting down.
CCCTCCAACTCAAATGGGAACAGTCGCTCCATTTCTTTCATTATACCGAAAAAAAATTGGAAACTCTTGCACTATTTTCAAAAGTTTTTGAATTTTTTTTGCGAAAGCTGCTCAATAATTGCGGTTTGCACGCCAGTAATCGAGAACCATCTGGTAGCGTTCCACTGGCATCCCGCGGAATGGGATGTTGCTGGTACAGAAAATGTAACCGCCGCCGGGTTTGGCATTTTCCATTGCGTAACGGCAGCTTTCCAAAACTTGTTCATCGGTACCGGTCTGGAGATAAGCACAGTGGACGTTGCCACAGAGAGCGACCTTTTTGCCGTATTTTTCTTTAACTTCTTTAATGTCCACGCCGGCCATGGGGTCGAGCGAATGAAGAGCGTGCGGGTTGCATTCTACAAGCTGGTCGATAATGGGCATGATATTGCCATCGGTATGTTTGATGGCATAACCGCCGTCCGCACGGATTGCCGCGATGATATCGTAAAGATACGGCTGGACAAACTCGGCAAACATGTCGGGGGAGAGGAATGGACCTGCATTGAAGCAGTAATCAGAGCAGAGGATGAAGCTTTCGATGCCGGCATCCATCATCCGTTTGTTGTGTTCGATTGCAGCATCCGCCATTTTGCGTGCCTGCGCTTTCACTTCGTCAGGCTCGTCCGCAATGCGGTAGACGAAATCGAGCATCCCGTCGCCATCCGGGATGGCAAAGGTGCCGTCACCGTGTGTAGTGAGCAGGAAACCGTTGTTGGTCATTTCATTGATGTAACGAGCGGTCTGACAGATGTGTTCTTCCGAAAGATAGTGGAGCGGCAGAATAGAGTGTTCCAGCTCGGAATAGACACGGATGAGATATTCGGCGTTTTCTTTGAGCGCTTTTTCCGTTTCAGCCGGAGAAAGGCCTTTAAGCTGGTCCTCATACAGGAAATCCTTTCCAAACACAATGTCGGCAAGCTGGTATTCCAGCTCAAAAGTGGGAACATAATCGGGCTGTTGCAGAGTAAGAGCCATAATAGCGCGTTCGCGATGTGTCATAATGCTGCCTCCTTTTGAATTTTCTGAATAACCATATGTATGGTTATGATAAACCAGTTGGACGCAATTTTCTTTTAAAATATTTCAGTTTTTTGAATTATTTTCTAAAACTGATTCTGATGGATCTCCCCACAGTTCCCGCAATCCTTTCCAAACTGTTTCGGCTTTTTCTTCCGAAATTCCGGCAACCTGAGCAAGTTCGGCGGGGGTGGCTTCCAGAATTCGTTTTTTGGTGCGGAGCTGCCGCAGGATGGCTTTTGCTCGTGCGTCACCGATACCGGGCAGCTTTTTTAAATCACTGTCCGTGTTGGCTTTTTTATGAAGGGTGCGCTGATAGGCAATGGCAAAGCGATGCACCTCGTCCTGTATCGCAGTGACCAGTGTAAAGGCGGCTTTTAGGGTAGAGAGCGCCAATTCCCCCTCGGTTCCCACAATGGCGCGGGTGCGGTGGCGGCTGTCTTTGACCATTCCGAAGAGCGGCACCTGGATTCCAAGTTCCTGGAATACTTCCCGAACTGCTGAAACTTGCCCTTTGCCACCGTCGAGAAGGATAAGATCCGGCAGCCGGGAAAAGGCGGGATCTCCATCGAGATACCGTTGCATCCGGCGCCGGAGGACTTCTGCCATTGAAGCGAAGTCATCCTGTCCGGCCACTTCCTTGATGGCAAACCGCTTGTAATCCGATTTCAGTGGGCGACCATTTTCAAAAACAATCATGCCGCCTACCCGGCCGGTTTCACCCCAGTTGGAGATGTCGTAGGCTTCGATATAAAGCGGCGGGGAGGGGAGCCCCAAAAGGTTTCCGAGCTGCTCCAGTGCGGCAACCTCTTTTCCCGAGCGCTGCACCCGGTCGGAGAGTTGCTCCAGTGCGTTGTTGTGTGCCATTTCCACCAGTTTTTTGCGGTCGCCTTTCTGCGGCACCGCGACCGTTACGGCATGCCCTGCCTGATGCCGTACAAATTCGGCGAAGAGTTCCGGATCTTCAACGGCTTCGTCGAGCAGAATGACGCGGGCAATGTCCTGTGTGGAAGCATAATAGCGGCTTAAAAACTCCTCTCGCACTTCGGCAAGGCTGTTTTCTTCAAAAAAATAGGTTAGCTTGTCAACCAGCCGGCCTTCCCGGTACTGGATGACAACGGCGCAAATGATAAGATGATTCTGCGCAAAGGCAATGATATCCAGATTTTTGTCTTCGTCAAGCAGCACCTGTTGCGTGGTGGTGATCTTCTGTACTGCTCGGATTCGGTCGCGCAGCCGTGCCGCTTTTTCAAAATCGAGCGCTTCGGCGGCCTGCTCCATTTGCTTTGTCATTTCGTCCACAGAGGAGACGGAGCCGTTTTTGATATATTCCACCGCTTCCTGGATGAGGTTCTGATACTCCTCTTGTCCCATTTTGCCTTGGCACAGCCCAAAGCAGCGGTGAATGTGGAAATTTAAGCAAGGGCGGCTTTTTCCGAACTCCTGCGGAAACCGTTTGGAACAGGTGGGCAGGCAAAAGACACGATTGGCTTCATCTACCGTCTGTTTGACGATGAAGGAGCTGACATAAGGGCCGAGATCGGTGCCTTTGTCGTTTTTTTGCAATCCAGCGGTAATGCGTGGATATGGTCCATCTGAAATGTGGATGTAGTGGTAGCCTTTGTCGTCTTTGAGCAGAATATTGTACTTGGGACTATGAAGCTTGATGAGGCTGCATTCCAGAACGAGCGCTTCAAATTCGCTGCCGGTGACGATATAGTCAAAATCCGATACACAGGAAACCATCCGGCGTACCTTTTCGGTGTGGGAACTGTTTTCCCGGAAATAGCTGACAACACGATTTTTCAAGGCTTTCGCTTTGCCTACATAAATAATTTCGCCGCGGCTGTCTTTCATCAGATAAACGCCAGGCTGGAGGGTGAGGCTAAGAGCTTTTTGACGGAGCTGGTCAATGGTCATGAGATTCTCCTTTTACAAAAATGGAAACAGGTGGATAAACAAACAGACCGATGGGAAAAGCCCACCGGTCCGTTTCTTTTTTTCACAATTACTCCGCAAACGCAGAATCAATCAGCTTTACAAGACTGTCAACCGCAGCCTGTTCGTCCACGCCATCAGCAATCACGCGGATGGTGGTGCCGCCAACGATGCCCAGCGAAAGGACGCCCAGCAAGCTCTTTGCATTGACACGGCGCTCTTCCTTTTCAACCCAGACAGAGGACTTGAATTCGTTTGCTTTCTGGATGAAGAAAGTTGCGGGACGGGCATGAAGGCCAACTTGGTTCTTTACAGTTACATCTTTCAGATACATATCATACTCTCCTATACCATGATCCAAAATAATTGCCTGAACGGCGTTCTCTGTTTGTATTTTTATTATAGCACAGCCGAAAAAGTAGTCAACTGATTTTCCGCCGGAAAATCAAAGTTTTGCGCATTTTCGTAAGAGAATTAAAATTTCCATAATAGTTATCAACATATTTGTGTATCTTACACATTTTTTTGAACCGACTTTTCCACATCGATAGATTCCGATTGTGCGTTTTTGAGCTTTTCCAGCATGTCCGGACGCTTTTTTTCAGTGCGGAGAAGGCTTTGTTCTGCCCGCCATTTCTCGATATTTGCGTGATGTCCGGAGAGCAGAACTTCCGGAACTTTCATGCCTTCCCACTCTTCGGGACGTGTATACTGCGGGTATTCCAGCAGGCCGTTCATGTGGCTTTCATTTTCATAACATTCCTCTGCCGGCAAAACGCCCTCGCAGAGCCGTACCACGCTGTCGGTGACGACCATGGCGGCCAGTTCTCCGCCGGTCAGGACATAGTCGCCAATGGAAAGCTCTTCGTCTACAATTTTTTCCAGAATCCGTTCATCCACCCCTTCGTAGTGGCCGCAGAGCAGCATCAGATGGGGGACATTGCGGAGTTCCAGCGCCTTCTGTTGGGTGAGCACTTTCCCCTGAGGCGACATATAAATGACATAGGGGATGGAGCCGCTCTGGCGGATGATGTCCTGGTAACATTGCCAGATAGGTTCCGGCTGCATGACCATCCCTTTGCCGCCGCCATAAGGGGAGTCGTCTACCCGATGATGTTTGGGATCTGGGGAGTAATCCCGGATGTTGTGACAGTGGATTTCCACCAGTTGTTTTTTCCGGGCGCGGCCGATGATGCTTTCGCCTAGCACAGCTTCACACATTTCGGGGAAAAGGGTGGCAATATCGATCCGAATCATGGCTCCTCCTTAATCGTCAAACAGGCCGTCCAGCGGACGGATCCGCATCTGTTTCCGCTCCAGATTGGTTTCAATCACAACCTGCGGAATGGCAGGAACATAGCGCTCTTTACCGTCTGCAAACCGAATGTGGTAGACGTCGTTTGCTCCGGTCTGGCTCACATCGGTGAGTTCACCGTAGACGATGGACTCATCATCGGCGTCAATCACCTGCAGCCCAATCAGGTCGGCCACAAAATAGACGCCTTTTTTCAGCTTAATGTCAGCCCGGTCGACGGAAAGCACCTTGTTGACCTGTTTCTGTGCAAGCTCCGGCGTGTCAATTCCGGCGAGCTTGAGAATTACCATGTTTTTATTTGGCCGTGCGGACTGGACCTTATATTCCACACCGTCCAGATACATCCGTTTGAAGCGGCGCATAAAGTCGGGAGAATCACACCACGGCTGTACCCGCATTTCTCCTTTTAGCGCATGGATGGCTACAATTTTCCCGATTTCAAGATATTGCTGTTCCATAAGGCATCTCCTTTTCCAGAATGGTGTCGATCCAGCGTCCCGCCTGGGCTGCGGCTTCGCTCGGGGAAAGCTCCGAGGTGTCCAGCAGTGTAATGGGCGGATTTGTTTTATTGTGATTTTCCCAAAACCAGCGGTTAAAGCTGAGGTTTCCCTGCCGTGTTTCCGGATCGGTCAGTCCGCGGCGGTCCATACGGTGTTCCAGTACCTCATCGCGGCAGACAACCGCCAGAAAGTGCAGTCCGGAGAAGAAACCAGCTTCCGGCTGGTCTGCAAACTGGCCGGGATCACAGCATCCGCAGAGCACGACTGGTTTCCCGGCATGGCTGATGTTTTGGCAGACGCGGAGCCACATGGCGCGGTATGCGCGGAAATTATCTCCGGCCTTCCGCCATTTTTCGTCCCACAGGATGTCGCTTTCGATGGCGGCTACCCGGTTATTGTGCAGGAAAAGCTCCCGTGTCAGGGTAGATTTGCCGGCGCAGCTTGAGCCGGTAATCAGAAACAGGGGCAGGCGCGGAAAAGCGGTCCGATGCCCGCAGTCGGGGCAGATGACCTCACTTTTCTCCTTGTCAAAGAGAAGCTCTGGGGCGTAGTGCCCGCAGGCCGGACAGACATGCAGCATGATAATTCCTCCGGACAACAAAACGGAGCAGAAAAGCTCCGCTCCGTTTCTGTGTCAGTCAATTTCGACCATTACTTTTTCATCGCGCATGGTGGCGCTGGCCCGCATCACAGTGCGGATGGCCTTGGCGATGCGTCCCTGTTTGCCGATGACCCGTCCCATATCGGAGGGTGCGACATTCAGGTGGTAGACGACAATCCCTTCTTCATTGGGCTCGTCAACCGTAACCTTGACGGCGTCCTTGTTTTCTACAAGCCCGCGTGCAAGGGCAATAAGCAGTTCTTCCATAATAAAACCTCACTCAGAAGTCCGCCGCTGGTATCCTGGCGGCCAGGATTTGGAAAGAATGATTATTTGTCTGCGCTGATCTTGAGGATCTTCTTGACGGTGTCGGTGGGCTGAGCGCCGTTTGCGATCCATTTGTTGGCTTTTTCCAGGTCAACGTTGACAACGCTGGGGTTCTTGGTGGGATCATAGGTGCCGATTTCTTCGATGAAACGGCCATCTCTGGGGTAGCGGGAATCTGCTACAACGATGCGGTAAAAGGGAGCTTTTTTCGCGCCCATGCGGCGCAGTCTGATTTTAACAGCCATGGATAGTTCCTCCTGATATTTGTTTGCCGGTTTCCGGCTCTTGTCTATGTGATACGCGAAATTGCGTGTCAGCCTTACATCATGGGCGGGAATTTCATCCGCCGTTTGCCTTTTTTGTTGAATTGCTTCATCATGGTTTTCATCTGCTCAAACTGTTTGAGCAGCCGGTTGACATCTTCTACCTTGGTACCGGAACCGGCGGCGATGCGCCGTTTGCGGGACGGGTTGATGATGGCGGGTTTTTCCCGTTCGGCCGGGGTCATCGAGGTGATGATGGCCTCAATCCGGGTGAATTGCTTCTCATCGATGTCCATATTTTCAATCTTGCTGCCCAGACCGGGAATCATGCCCAGCAGCTGCTTGATCGAACCCATCTTGCTAATCTGGCGAAGATTGTCGAGCAGGTCGTTCATGTCAAAACTGTTTTCCTTCATTTTCTGGGCCAGCTTTGCCGCTTCCTTTTCATCGACAGCGTCCTGTGCCTTTTCAATCAGGGTGAGGACGTCGCCCATTCCGAGGATTCGGGAGGCCATTCGTTCCGGATGGAACGGTTCGAGGTCGTCTAGCTTTTCACCGGTACCGGCGAATTTGATCGGCTTTCCGGTGACCTGCAATACCGAGATAGCGGCACCGCCGCGGGTGTCGGAGTCGAGCTTGGTCAGGATAACGCCGGTGATCGGCAGCGCTTTATTGAAGGTATCCGCCACGTTGACGGCGTCCTGACCGGTCATCGAGTCGACAACGAGCAGGATTTCGTTCGGGTCGACGGCGGCTTCAATCTGTTTCAATTCCTCCATCAGCACTTCGTCGATATGCAGGCGGCCGGCGGTGTCGATGATGACGAGATCGTTGCCGTGGTCCTTTGCATATTTGAGCGCTTCGGTGGCGATTTTGACGGGGTTTTCCTTACCCATTTCAAAAACCTTGGCGCCGGCCTTTTCGCCGACGATCTGGAGCTGTTCGATTGCAGCCGGACGGTAGATGTCACAGGCGACAAGCAGCGGGCGGTGGCCCTGGTTTTTGAAGTATTTGGCAAGTTTTGCCGAGTGGGTGGTTTTACCGCTACCCTGCAAGCCGCACATCAGCACAACGCAGGGCGGTTTGGAGGGGAATTCGATGCGGGCGTTCTGGCTTCCCATCAATGCGGTCAGCTCTTCGTTAACGATTTTGATGACCTGCTGTGCGGGAGTCAGGCTTTCGAGCACTTCCTGCCCAACGGCGCGTTCGCTCACCGTTTTGACAAAGTCCTTGACGACTTTGTAGTTGACGTCCGCTTCGAGAAGGGCCATTTTGACTTCCCGCATGGCGTCCTTGATATCCGATTCACTCAGTTTTCCCTTGGAGCGGAGCTTTTTAAAGGCCGCTGCAAGCTTTTCTGAAAGGCTTTCAAATGCCAATGGGTTGCCCTCCTTTCAAAATGACCGGTTTCCGGTCAGAAGTTATCGTCGAGGTAGTTGTTGGCGAGTTCCCGAACCTTGCGGGCGTGCTCCTCAATCGCGTGGGAATAGGTGAATCCCCGGTTAATCCGCTCGATTTCGGCGCAGTGCGCGGTGATTTCTTCGGTGACTGCCACAAGCTTTTTAAATTTTTCGGCAAAATGGAGCTTTTCTTCCATTTCCAGCAGAAAAGCCTCGCCGCGTTTGATGTTGTCCCGGACGCCCTGGCGGGTGATCTGTTCGTGTTCGGCGATTTCCGCAAGGGAGAGGTCCTGGTTGTAATACAGCTCGATGACGTCGCGCTGTTTATCGGTGAGCATTTCGCCGTACAGGTCGAGAAGATCTGAAATCCCAAGATTTTTGCTCATCCGGCCGGCCTCCTTTTTCCACTCCGGGGCGTGCTGTGTAAATGCGTTTGCTTTACATCCGATATTATACCCGAAAAAAGCACGGCTGTCAAGGGCTTTCCTTTACAGTCGTGCGAATTTTTTCGATTTTCCGGTTTTACCAGCGAAAATGTTTTTGCGTTGCGGTTTTTTGGGAATTTTACCGTTGTCCGTATTCGAGGCAGGCTTTGAAAAAGGCGATGGCGTTTTCCAGCGGAATATCCTTTTCGATCACCTGGGACGGTCCAACAATATAACCGCTGCCGGGGGCGAGCTGCTCCATCCGGAGCTTTACCTCCTGCCGCACCTGTTCCGGTGTGCCCTGTACCAGAACGTTCATCTGGTCAACGCCGCCGTCAAAGCAGAGCATCGAGCCGAATTCTGCCTTCATGGCAGCCGGATCGCTGTCCCGGACATATGGCGGCAGCGGGTTGAGGATATCCACTCCGATTTCAATGAAATCTCGGACGAGCGGATAGCAGTAGCCGCAGGAATGGAGCCAGATTTTGGCCCCATGCTGTTTGGCGATGGCAAAAACCTCTTTCCAGAGCGGTTTGTACCATTTGCGCCACAGTTCGGGGCTGAGCAGCATGTTCTGCTGGCCGCCCAGATCTTCATCGGCGCGGATGATGTCGATCAAACCGTCGGCCGCTTCAAACAGACGGGTGAAGTAGTCCAGGTAAAACGCCCGGTTACGTGCCATATATTCTTCCATAAAGGCATTGTCTAGCACGTCGTAGAAGATTTCATCGTAGGAACGCATCTGGACATGATGAAGCCAACCGCATCCCGCGTGTCCCGACGCTGTGGTCATATCCCGCGACCGGATTTCGGAAAGTTCTTCCTTTAAATGAGAAAAGTCAAAATCGTCGGCGGTAGGCCAGCGGTATTCGTCCAGCTTTTTGCCGCGCAGCGGATAGATCCGCTCGCCGACCTTTCCCCAACAGCCGTAGGCCATACTGCGGTCATAGGCGTCAACGCCTTCCCGCTTCGGCCCAATGTATCGGGGCTGCGCGCTCGGCCAGTCCCAAACCGAAAAGCCTTCAACCCCCGATTTTTCATAGAGGTTTTCCAGGCAGTCGGCTCCGAAATAGCGCAGGACGCCCTCCCGCACCGGTTCAAAGATGTCAAAGCCGATCGGCACCTTGTCTACCGGACGGTGTTCGATGGCGGCCAAAATCCGTTCGCGTCTGGTCATCTGCGATTCGCTCATCTGCGAATGCCTCCTTTTCCGATATGGCTCCATTCGTCATAGACGGTTCGGATAGCAGGATGGAGAATGTCCTTGCCGCCGGGGCACTGAGCAACCACACCGGTAAAACGGTTTTTCAGCAGGATGGAAGCCGCACGGTCAACATCGGCCCGGATGTCTGCCTCAGTGCCAAAGGGGAGCGTATACTGCCGGTCAATTTCGCCCCAGAAGCAGATCCGTCCGCCGAACCGGCGTTCCAGCTCCTCAATGTCCATGCAGAACAGCTGGGAGTTGATGGCGTCTACTCCGATTTCGATCAGATCTCCGAGAATATCCAGGATATAGCCGTCTGAATGCATGATGACAAATTTTCCGGCGGCGTGGGCAATATCGCAGTATTCCTTATAAAGGGGTTTGTAGAAGCTCCGCCAGAGGGCGGGCGAGATGAGCAGTGCATGCTGGGCGCCCCAGTCGTCTTCGATGTGGATGGCGTCGATCGCAGTTTTGCACCACATCTTTTCCTGCTCCACAAAGTATTCGTGTACCATATCCCGCAGGCGGAATACCTCTTCATTCTGTTCTGCCAGGTCGATGAACAGGTTTTCGGTGCCCCGGAGGAACTGCATCCGCTGGAACGGGCTGGGTGATACGGACCAGAATACAACGGTAAAACGGTCCTCCGCTTTGCACTGGGCATCTACCATCGAGAGGTCGGCTTCCCGCAGCACATCCCAAGGCGGTGAAAAGCTGTCGAGCTTGTTCCAATCGTTGAGCAGGTATTCCTTGACCTCCCCTTTTACACCATCTTCGGCGGCAGTCCAGACGCAGCCCCATTCGTCGATCCAATGCCCTTTGGCGCCGATGCTCCCCTGGAATTTGCCTTTTCCATAATAATAGGCGACTCCTGTTACATCTGAGGGGTAGTCTCGCAGCAGGTCCGGATAACCGAACATCATTTCGCGTGGTACCCGGTCAAATTCTTTCATGGTCAATGCGGCAACAACACGTTCTCTTCCTGTCATCCTGATTCCTCCCGGTCCCTTTTTTTTCTGTTTCTATTGTAACATGCGGACATTTTTGTTACAATAAAGGAAATAACGACAGTCATTTTGTGCAAGGAGGGAATTTTGTGTCCGAATATCCCGATCAGGAATTTTTAATCAGCCGGACCTCTCAGGTAATTTTTCCGCGGAAGATGGGACTTTGGTCGGTGCCGTTGGTGGGAGTGGGTGATCACCGGCAGTCTACCGAGCAGCTGGTTCCGCATACCCACGACGGGATTCTGGAAATTGTCTGTCTGCGGCGGGGGCATCAGCTTTATTGTGCCGGGGAAGCGGAGTATCATCTGTATGGCGGCGGACTGTTCATCATGCCGCCTGATCTGATTCACAGCACCGGCGGGGAACCGGAGGAGAAGTCCAGTTTTGTCTGGGTTCATGTGGATCTGAGCAGGCGGGAAGAGTTTCTGGGGCTTTCCGAGCCGATGGCCGGGGAGCTTTGGGAAGCGCTTTGCCGGTTGCCGCTGATGGCAGTGCGCGGTTCGGCGCGGATGGCCGGGCTTTTGGAAGAAGCGGTCCGGGTGGGGCTGAGCCTCCATCCGCTGCGGATGTGCAGAATTCAGTCGCTGGTACTGAGTTTTCTGCTGGAGGTTTTGCGCTGTGCGGATGGAGAGGGTGAACACAAATTGACTGCGGACATTCTTGCCGGATTGGAGCGGATCGACACGGCATGCCCGGAGCCGGTTCCGATTGACAGTCTGGCGCGGGAGGCGGCTCTTTCGGAATCGCGTTTCCGGCAGAAATTCAAAGAACAGGTGGGGATTCCCGTACTGGAATACCAGTGCCGCCGCCGGATTGAGCTTGCCAAACGGCTGATCCGGGAAACAGATGCAAGCTTCGCGGAAATTTCCGAGCGTCTGGGGTTTCAGAGCCCGGCTTATTTTACCAGAATGTTTAAGAAATATGCCTTTGTCACCCCGACAGACTATCGGGCTAAAAATGAAAAGAAATAAAAAGCCGGCACGGATTTTCCGTGCCGGTCTTTGCTTTTGGGTCATTGTTATAAAATAGATGTCTGTGTCGGCGCGGGATACTTATGGGGGAAAAAGAAAAGAGCCTGGTGGGGTAATTAGCGGGAAGCGCGTTCTTCCAGCCAGATGGTGTGCTGCGATTTCCAGTGTTCCCCTTTCCGCACCAGTTCGCGAGAGCGGCGGATCTCAAACTGTACCTGTTCCGGAATCCATTCGCGAATCCGGTCAAGCATGCCTTCGGGAACGGTAAGGTTGGGCGCTGTGACAAAACCTTCGTATGTTTCTACCGGCAGGATGGATGTAAAGCTGCGGTAGTAGACACGCTCAGGATCATCTTCATCCAAAACCAGAACGCCCAGGCCAATCTCGGTTTTCTTGACGCCTGCTTCTTCGGTCCAGCGGAGGCCGTGGTAGAACAGGCAATAGCCGAGTTCCGGATGGAGCACAATATTTTTTCCGTCAAAGGCCATCAGGTCGGCATCAAAGTAGCCGGGCCGAGTGTAAATCGGGCGGACAGCGCAGTCGGTGCCCTGCGGGAAAGTAAAGGAGCGTTCCACAGCAACGCAGCGTTTGGAAGCATCATTCCGGACGCGCCAGTTCCAGCCAGCGGGACGTTCGGGGAGTTCCACCGCGTTTTCCGGCAGTGTTACCGGGATGGCGGCGTGTGCATCGTGAACGCCGATGTCTGTGAGTACCTTTTCCGGGAGCAGTTCCCGGAGCGTGAATTCGCCGCGGCTGATGGCGGTATCGCCTACACCGGTATAGAAGGTGAACAGGTCGTCTACGCCAGTTTGTTCCGGGTTGACCGGGGTCTGTCCGCCGACAAAGGTGATGTAGGAGTGGGTGAGTGCTTGAATCCAGCGACCATAGCGGCTGTATTCGCTCCACATTTCCGCCTCGTCATCGAGGATGGGTTCATCGCTGTAATAGAGAAGATCACCATTCTGTGCGTCTTTTACCCGGAAAAAGGGGCTGTACCGCATTCTCCAGTAAAAGTCTCCATCTTCCGCAAGTGCGGGGTTGTAAACCCCATGGGTGATGTCGATATACACTTCTTTGCCCAGGATATTGGCGCGCGCGGGAGACGCTGCGTTGGGGCCAACATGGGAATTGTCATAATAACCGGGACGGACATTGTGCTCAATCACACCGTAATCCTGACAGCCGTCGACGGTCTTTTTGCCGCAAAGGGTGTCGTCGGTATCAAATACCGCAATATCGGGGATGGGACGGCGCATCATCTGCATCCGGCCTTCATCGAGTTTGAAGTAGGCAATGTCGGTTTTGCCGGAAGTTTTGCCGTCGATCATCGGGAAGAGCAGGGTGCCGTCGTCGCAGCCGGCATTTTCCCAAGCACTGTCCGGCCAGATTTCATCCCAGACAGTCGCAAATTCTGCGGCCGCAATTTCGCCAACCGGTTTACCCATCAGCGCGATACTGCGGTCAACACGGTTCAGAAAATCGGCGACAGGCATTTTGCGGATACGGTCGAATGCGGTGGTGATGGTGCCGTCATGGTAAATGCAATAGAGATACCCTTGATGCTCATAAAAACGGAAGTCGTGCATGACTGAAACGTCTTTGCCGTGCTGTTCCAGGTAAGCGGGATATTCATCCGGCGACTGAGGCAGGCTGACGGTGCGGCGGATGCGCATGATGGGGAGCGGGAAACGGTGAACAACGGCGGTGGCGGTTTCATTCAGAACAGCCAGTCCGAGCGAGCTGCTGTATACATCAATCTGGTCAATACAGTAATGGTCGCGATCACCGCCTGCGCGGTAGCCAAGGAATGCCCGTTTTTCACCCGAAAGACGGATCAGAGCGGGGTTGGTCACGTGATGGGACTGCCAGGTCAGGCCATCTTTGTCAAAGAGCGGTTCGAGCGCATAGCCTTCCACCCGGCGTGCAAGGTATTTCTTTTTCATAAGGGTCCTCCTTTAGCGGAACAGGTAATCGATCACACAGTATTTTTCCATTGCGGTAAAGACTGCATCGAGGTTTTCCGGCGAAATCGGCGGCCAGGGCTGATAGGTGAGGGAAAGTCCGCCCTCCGGAGCGCCCAGTTTGGAAACACATTCGCGGATGTGGTCGTCGATATCTTTGGGGGTGCCGAAAACAGTGATGTTCTGACGGTCGATGTCAAGGTCGATGGAAATCCGGCCTTTGACATATTTCTGGATGTTGTTAATGCCGTTGACCAGATCCTGCATGTTAATGACGGTGCCGCCAGTCCGGATAATGTCGTCCATTAGGTCCATGATATAGCCGTCTGAATGTTCGTGGATGATGATGCCCGCTTCCTTGATCGGTTTGGTCATGCGGTCATAGCGGGGGGCGATGTATTTCCGGAACTGCTCCACCGAAAGCATGGGAGAGTTCTGCATCCCAAGGTCTTCGGGAATCGAGATGCAGTCCGGTTTATAGGAAAGGAATCGGTTGATGAGCTTGACATTGAAGTCGCAGACCATGTCAAGAAGCTGGTCAATACGGGGATCTTCGTCGGCCATATCGCAGAGGAAGTTGACATATCCCCGCAGATCTTGTACTCGCAGGAAGGTGTGGCCGTGCGGCAGTCCCGTTCCGAAAAAGATTTCATCCCGGTTGGGAGAAACAGCAGTTTTATCCATCCATTTCCAGTTGATTTTGCGCATGCCGTCGTTGTCATCCGGATCAGGGGCGTGGAAACTTTCAAAATCGTCCCAGTTTTCCAGTGCGTGATGGGTGACAGCTCCCACCATACCGGTGACTTTGGTTTCCCACACCGATCCCCAGTAGTCCGTATATGGTTTTCCTGCGATCAGATCGGGATAATACTCAAATACCATCTGATGATTGCGCCGCAGAGTGCCCGGCTGATAGCCGGGAAACAAAATTGAGTGTTTCTGGCAGATGCGTTCCAGCTCAGCCTCATCATATCCCTGTGCTTTCCAATCGAGAAAAGGCAGACCGGACTGAATGGGGATCCACTCCGGCTTCTGCCGCGTCCAGGCGCGGATTTGGTTTTCTTTATCATTCATGCTGGCACCTCCAAGATTGGTTCTGTATTTAATGGCTTTATTGTAGCACAGGTAGGATCTTGCGGCAATACATCGGATATCGCCAGTCATTTTGTGCAAGTAATCACACTTGCTCCCGCATCCATTGTTCCAGCCGGAAGAATTCCTCGGCACTCTGAACAGAGGGCTTGTAGATGGTACGGGCGGGGTCCAGCTCATGGAAAACAGAGCGGATTTCATCGGGAGTTCCGCCAAAAACGACCCCTTTTCCGTGTGCCTGCACATTGCGGTAAAGATCGAGATACTGGCTGTGTTTTTCAAACGGATTGGGTACAAAGGCGACGGTGTGGATTTTTTGGATATTCATAATGTCGTCAAAGTGCCGCAGCGCACCCGGTCCATCCCAGTGGAAGATCACATGGTCAATGAAAGATGCTTCGTATTCGATGGTGGGGACAAACCAGCGGTGGAGCATTTCCTTGGAAATCATGCAGATATAGTCGCAGGCAAGCACACAGGTGGATTCTCTGCCATATGCATCGAACCAGTAACCGTATTCGTCCATTTTTCCGGCTTTGGTAACACCTTCCCACAGTCGGCGGAAGGTTTCCCGCGCGCCTTCCATCGCCCGGTCAATCAGTTCAGGGCAGTCGTAGACATCGTAACAGAGCTGTTCATCTCCGCGCAGCGAAAGCAGAAGGTCCATGTTGGAGTGAAAGTCAATCGGGAAAGGCAGGACTTCCCCCTGAAAAATCTCGGCGCTGCGGCGGTAAAATCGAAGCATCCGCTGCCAGTTGGGGTTTTCCTCGTCAAAATGGAGCGGCAGAAAGTCGTTCCAGTCCTGCACCATGGGTTTTGCCCAGGTGGTGTCGCCGGAGCCTTCGGTCCAGACAATTTCGGCTCCGAAAAAGGAGGCAATTTCGTGTGTGCCAAAGCTCATCCAGCAGGCAGGCATACTTTCACCTAAATAATCGAGCCCCCTTGCATTGTGCAGCGCATTGTACAGAATGATGTCCAGGTCCCCGCTTACCGCGCGGTCGTGGTAGCTGGAACCTTCTTGAAACGCATACCCCGGTTTGGGCGTGGAGGCAATCAAAACCGGGCGGTTGAGCATTTCTCCGTGCCAATATGCGTCCATTCTAGCGGCGGCTTCGGAAAAATCGGGTTTGATATTGGCAATCCGGCTCATGGTTTCCACCCTCATTCGCCTTCTTATTTTCTTTCATATCCGCAGATTTCGTATCGGCGGCCGGTATATCCGCCGCTGCGGCTGACTTGATACTCCGTTCCGTTTGCCCATAGGTCGATGCGGTTATATGCTCCGTTTTTATAGGCAAAGCTTTCACCGTCGTCTTCAATCAGGAAGCAGCGGCTTTTGCCCCAGCCGTACTGCACCAGATAGATGCGGAAGGGCGTATCATCCACATATTCCCGCGGCTCTGCCAGCGGGAGAAGGGCGCCCGCCCGTACAAAGAGCGGGATTTCATCCAGTTCCGGCTCCCGTACCAGCTTGCAGGGGCCGGTAAAAGCTTCGCCGGTGGCAAAGTCCATCCACTCCCCTTTTGGCAGATAGATTTCCCGCCGGTTTCCGCGGCCGTAAACAACCGGCGCCGCCAGCAGATCTTCCCCGATCAGGATTTCATCCCAGATGTCCCGCGCCTCGGCGTCCTCTGGATAATCCATCGCCAGCGCCCGGAACGGCGGCACGCCTTCGGTGTGGTAGCGATAGAAAGCGGTATACAGGTAAGGAATCAGCGACATCCGGAATTCCACGATTTTCCGGGTCAGTGCAGTGAGCTGTTCCCGTTCGGCCGGTTCCAGCAGTTCGCCTGCCAGGTTCTTTTCATAGTCAAACTGCTGCCACATCGGATTGGGGATCATCCAGGCGTTGATGGTGGCGAGTGGGGAGAGGCAGACTGCCTGCAGTCGCCGGACAAATTCCTCCGCTGTTTCGGTTTGACGGACCTCCGGCGACCAGAGCAGCCCGGAAAATCCCGCCGTTGCCAGTCCGCGGACAAAGTCGGAGTGGTCATAGAGGTCGCTGTACAGCACAAACGGCAGCGATGCCGCCAGTGCGTGGGAAGCACGTGCTTGTCCGTAGGTACGGCGGTCAAAAGCGGAAGCGACTGTATGCTGGAAGTGGGTTCCCAGCTGGTTGTGCATCTGTTCTCCGTCCATTCCGGAGGGGAATTTGCTGCACGCCGGGAAGGACCAGCCGCCGGTATAGTCGGAGCCGTCACATTCGTCCAGCTTAAAGGCGTCAATTCCCTCGGCAATCCGTTCCCGCTGTTTTTGGGCAAACTCTTCCCGCGCTTCCGGAAGGGTAAAGTCGGGTACCAATCCCTCCCAGACCAGATAATCTCCCGCAAACGGTTCCATCCGATCATAGAGCGAGGTTTCGTGGTAGACAAAGGCCTGTTCCCACAGATTGACGCGGAAGTGCATCGCTTTCATTTCATCGAGCATGGCCTGGTGGTCGGGGAAGCGGCCATTGTCCCACTCGTAGGTGCAGGAATAGGCGTGGGTGTGCCAGCCCGGCTCAAAGCCGAAGCAGTCGCAGGGAATCCGGTCGCGGCGCAGCTCTTTTGCCAGCGAAAGGGCCTGCTGCTGGTTCTGTCCTCCCCAGCCGCGATAGAGAAATCCAAGCCCCCACATTGGCGGCAGTACGCCGCCGCCCGAAAAGAGGTTGTAGCGGCAGACGGCGTTTTTCATATCGTCGCCCACAAAGATATAGAGATCCAATCCGTGTGCAGCGGGCACTTCCACCACCATCTGCCCGGCGTCCCGGCTGCTGTCATAAAGCTCTGCGGTGGTGCCGGCCATCCCGTGTCCTTTTTTCTTTACGCCGGATTTGGGACGGCTGCTTCCGCAGTAAAAATAGACGTCTCGGCAGCTGTCCGCCAGCACCGCATAGCCTTTGGTGGATACATAATACGGAACCGGTGCGTGGCTTTCGCCGGTGTCACTGCGGGGGTCGGCGTTGGTGCGGATGATCCGCTTTTTGCCGCCTTGTTCCATCGATTTCAGCTGCAGGCCGAAGCCGTAAATCCGTTCCTCCGGATCAAGCGGAAGGCGGACGCTGATGCCGCGGCTCCCTGCTTCCAGGGAGATTTCTTCCTCCCGGAAAATGCAATCCTGCTCACTCTGCGTGAGCAGAGCTTCCTCCTGTGGGTGGCTTTCTCGAAGAGAACAGGGGGTGTGCAGCTCCGGTGTTCCGAGCCGCAGACGATAAACTCCCGGATACAGTTTTTCCAGCATCATTAATCAGCCTCCTAATGAAATCCTTTTATTGTCAGTCTCATAAAGTATTGTAATCAATACTTCTCTTTGAATATACCTTGTGTAAAAAGGAATGTCAAGTATTATCGTCCAATATCCGTCCAGCTGCGGATTTCGGCAAAACGGTTGTCACCAATGGGTGCCCAGCCTGTCTGACCAGCCGGTGTGGAGTTGATGGTGTAGTCCCGCCGTTCCCGACACCATTCCAGTGCGCCGCGATATTCCGGATTGCGGGAGAGGTCCTCTGTTTCGAGCGGATCACTCTCCAGGTCAAATAGCGCTTCCCGCGGCGGCGTATACTCTGGTGTGGTGGTACGCCAGCGGATATATTTCCATTTTTCGGTCTGAATCATCTCAAAGGAGTCGTTTTCGGTAAAGGTGTAGTCGCGCACCCGGTCGGTTTCGGCGCGGACAATCGGCATCAGCGACCGGCAGGGAACTACATGGTTCCAGGCCGGCCATGCACGGCCCAGTTCCTGCTGCGCATCCAGCCCGGCAATGTCGAGAATGGTGGCAGAGACATCAATCAGGGAAACAGGCGGCAGGATCTGCTGTCCGGAAAGATAGTCCGGGTGCCGCACCAGGAGAGGAATACCGGCCGATTCCCGCCAGGGCAAATTCTTTCCGTCTACCCGGAAGTTGCCCAGCACATCGCCGTGATCTGCCGTAAACAGGATAACGGTGTCGTCAAGGATGCCTTCTTCATCCAGCACATCCCAGATCCGGCCGACCTGCTCGTCAACAAATCGCATCAGTGCCCGGTAACCGCGGCGGTTTTCCCGCCACCGCTTTTTCATCTCGTCCGAAAGTGGTTCCTGTCCTTTTTTGAGGAGAAATTCCTCTTTGTCGAGCAGCGGTTCCGCTTCCAGACAGCGGGCCGGCGGATCAATCATCGGATGTGGACTCAGGAAGGAACAGAATGCAAAAAATGGGCGGCTTTTGTCCCGATTTTGGATAAATGAGATGGTATGGTTGGCAATCTGTGTTTCCACATGATCTGCTTCTGAGATGCCAAAACTTTCACTGGTAGCCGGATATTCGGGATGGCCGGGATTTTCCCGCCGGATAAGTTCGTTTCGGTAGTTGTCCAGCAGCCCTTTTTTATCCAGGTGTTTGGCGTAATCGCAATAGTTTTTGAGCATTAACCCTTTTCCAGCCGCTTCCCAGAGGACGTCAAATCCGTATTCCATTGTTTCTTCATGAAGATCACAGAGATTGTGGCCCTTTCCTACCGGTACATCCCAGTGCCAGCCCTGGAGCAGGTGCAGTTTGCCAAAAGAGCCGGTCTGCCAGCCATGCTGCTGCAAGGCGCGGGGATAGGTGGGGTAGAAGCGATCCAGGCAGCCGGACATGGTCATCATTCCTACCTGATGCGGATATTTTCCGGTCAAAAGGGCGCATCGTGCCGGAAGACAGACCGGATTGGGTGAAACGGCGTTCCGGAAATTGACACTTTCCGCAATGCGGTCGATGCGCGGTGTATGTGCTTTTCCGCCGGCACAGGAGAGGTAGTCCGGATTGAGCTGATCGGTCATAATGAGCAGAATATTTTTTGGCATAATCACTCCTCCTTTGAAAAAAAGCCGCCACAGGGCTGCTGTGACGGCTTTTTGCGAAATATTTAATTATTCTCCGAGCTGAGCTTCCAGATCTGCAACGGTGGGGTAAACGGTGCCGTTTTCCTCATCCTGTGCTTTTCTCTTTTCGAGATACACTTCAGCCTGTTTGATAACTTCTTCTTTGATGTCTGCGATATCTTCCTGCAGTGTCTTATTATTTGTGACTTCTTCGTCAATCGCTGCGTTTTCTGCCGCTACATCTTCAAAAATGCCGAGAGAGAGATTGCTGCGGCGGGTTTGTGCGGTGGCAAAGTCGGGGTTTGCCAACTGATTCTTAACGGGGTCACCATTGAAACGGAAACCGGACAGCATGGGATCATAATAAACATCAGGATTATTTGCGTTCTTCATGATCTGCAGAACATCGTCCGGATATCCCACGGGGTAACGGATAAAGTTAGGATTCCAGGTCAGCTCATATCCGGGGAAGTTATAATTGGTAGAAAGATCCAGATCTTCCGGATAATCATACTGGTCTTCATCAACTGCGGTAAAGTTGGTGCCTTCAATTCCCCACTCGAAAAGATCGTGGTTTTCGGTAGAGGAGAACATCCAGTCAAAGAATTCCATAATACGATCTGTTTTCTCGTCAGATGTGGTAACCGGGATGCAAATAAAGTTCCAAGCAGTATAAGAACCTTTCTTCATGCCGAGAACATCATTGGCAGTAAGTGGATCGTAATTCCAGATTTCCAGTTCGGCACCCTCTACTGACTGGGTAAGCGAAGAAAGAACAGAGTTGTATTGTGCAGCACCCCACATAAAGGAAGCACCTTTGCCCGAAGTAAAGGTGGCCTGTGCATCTTGGCGGGTTACAACGTCTTTTTCAATATAACCTTTTTCATACCAATCGCGAACGGCTTCATAAGAAGAAAGATCGGTAGTATTGTAGGGAGCAGGGAAATTGGCAGAAGCGGAAGCCGGCTCTCCGGAAATAACGCAATCTTTTACTTCATAATCCTGAATGTAAAGGGTAGCAGTTACACCAGAAGCCAATTCAACATCCCACAGCCCTGCTTCTATTTTTCCAATTGCTTTTTCAGGAGTTTGTGCATCAAAAATGGAGAGTGCGCCATAAGAGCCGTCACCGTTCATAACAAAAGGAATCATGGAAGGTTCGTTTTCAACAATAGCCTGCAGATATGCTTCAAAGGATTCCAGATCTGTTACCGGCTCCAGGCCATATTTTTCACGGAGATCACCACGGATGAAAATCATGCCACCTTCACCAAAGGACTGAGTAAGGGGAATGCCGTAAACAGTGTCGCTGTTTTCACCCATGAGGTTGTTGGACATAAATTCTTCGCTGAATGCTGCTTCCAAGCCAGGATAATCAGGGTTGTGGAAATAACTGGTCAGGTCGCGATAGTTGCCCTGTGCAATGAAAGTGTTCATATTCATCCAGGGAGCATCGAAGCACATGTCAACTTCTTCGCCTGCGGAGAGTTTGAGCTTAATGTTGTTAGTGTAGTCAGACTGTGGCGCCCAGTTGAAATCGATGCTCATGTTCAACTCATCTGCAGTCCGGCTTTCAAACTCTGCAATAACATCATCCATTTGATTGGGTTTGTCGCCCCACAGATAGCAGGTGATGTCCAAATGCTCTTTAGTAGGTTCCGCAACGGTGCTGCCTTCAGAAGCTGTGTTGCCGCTTTCCGAATTGTCAGCAGTAGAGGAACTGTTGTCACCGCCGCAGCCGGCCAGAACAGAGGCTGCCATGATCGCTGCCAATGCAGCTGTGCCAAAACGGTTCAGTTTTTTGCTCATAAGTATAACCTCCTAATTATTGTAAACAAAATTATTCATTAACCTTTGACGCCGCCGACCTTTAAGCCGCCCACAAAATACTTCTGCAGGAACGGATACAAGAAGATGATCGGGCCAATGGTAACGATTGCAGTTGCCAGACGGATTGTGTAGGACGGTGGTACGACTGTGCCGGTATTGGCTCCCTCTACAGCAATCTGTGTTGCGGAATTGACGTTTCGTATAATCTTCATAATTATATACTGCAGGGTGTACAGCTTTTCGTCATCGATGTACAGCATGGCCTCCATCCAGGCGTTCCAGTAGTTAAGCGCATAGAACAGGCCGATTGTGGCAAGAGCCGGAAGGGAGAGCGGAAGAATAATCCGGAACAGGATTAGCCATTCAGGCGCGCCTTCCAACCGGGCGGATTCTTTAAGAGCTTCTGGAATGTCATTAAAGAAGTTGCGGAGCATAAACATGTTCCAGGGGTTGAGAAGCGCTGGAATGATATAAACCCAAATGGAGTCACGCAGATTTAAGTACTTACTAATCAAAATGTAGGTGGGGACCATACCGCCGTTAAACAGCATGGTAAAATAGAAGAAAAATGCGATCTTATTGCGGTAGCGCACCTGGGTGCAGCTCAATGTGTAAGTGCCCATGGCAGTGATTAGCAGACTTAAAACAGTACCGACTACCGTAACAAAGATACTGATCATATATGCACGCGGGATTGTATCGGAACGGAAGATAGCTTTATAAGCTTCTATCGACCATTTGGATGGGATGAAACGGTATCCCTCCCGAACCAGTGTTGCCTCATCTGTGAAAGAAGCAATAACAACCAGTACAAACGGCATCAGGCAGACAATGGAGAACAATGCAATTACAACACCGAATACGATGGTAACCATTTTATCGCCACGGGACATAAGGTGGAACGGTTGTCCGGTGCGCAGCGTTTCAGAGTCTTTTTCTTTTCTTGCCATCTCAAACTGCTCCTTTCCTTAAAAAATTGCCGATTCCGGACTGAATTTTTTGGCCAGAGCATTAACGCCAATGACCAGGAAAAATCCGATCAGGGACTGGTAAAGGCCAACTGCGGCACTCATGCCCATCGAACCGGATGTTCGGATGGAACGGAACACATAGGTGTCGATGACGTCGGTTGTAGAGAACAGCATGGAGTTGTCTCCCACCAGTGTATAGATCATACCAAAGTCACCATAGAAAATGTTGCCGACACTCAGAAGGGTGAGCAAGATAACAGTATCTTTCAACATGGGGACAGTAATGCGGAAGATAGTTTGCATACGGGAAGCACCATCAATGCGGGCAGCTTCATAAACGCCATTGTCAATGCCGACAATTGCAGCCATATAAACAATTGCACCATAACCGGCGCCTTTCCATATTCGGATGATGACCAAAATCAATGGCCATACACTTGATTCGGAATAAAAACTGATCGGATTGCCGCCGAACATTTCAATCCAGCGGTTCACATATCCATCATCGCTTCCAATAAATGCCTGTGCAAACATTGCTACAACGGCATAGGAAATAAAGTTGGGGAAAATCATTACCGACTGATTAAACCGAACGAACAGGTTTTTTCCAAGTTCGGTAATCATAATCGCGATGACGACCGAAGCAATAGTGCCGGTAATAATGAACAGTACGTTTAAGTAAAGGGTGTTAAATGTGATCTGCAGCCATTGGGAACCACGGAAAAAGTATTTAAAATTTTCAAGTCCCACAAATTCGCTGCCAAACATTCCCTTGATCGGATTATAGTCCTGAAAAGCAATTACAATACCGACCATTGGGATATATTTGAAAACAATGGCAAACAGAATGCAGGGCATAATCAACATATACAGCCAGAAATTCTGGCGGATCTCTCCAAAAAAGCCCTGTTTTTTATGCGGCGCAACCGCAACAGCTTCTTTTTTCATAAAAATCCCCCTCTGTTTTATACCCCAAGCAGATCCCAGATCTCCTGTATGGTAATGGATGCCATGCAGACACTGTCATCGCTTGCTCCGTAATAAATATCCAGTCTGTCGCCTTCCCGGATTAATCCACAGGCAAATACAACATTGCCAAAAAATCCATCCAATTCATAGGGGGCTTCCGGTTCAATCAACGGCTTTTCACTGCGTGCCAGCACCTTCCAAGGCTCATCCGCTTTCAGCAGCATTGCCCCAAGGCAATAACGATTTTCTTTAGTGGCACCGTGATAGATTTCAAGCCAGCCCTTTTCGGTAAGGAATGGTACACAGCTTGCTCCCATTCGTCCGTTATCCCAATGGTCAGGACGTACAGCGGCCACTACCCGGTTATCCCCCCAATGTACCAGATCGGGAGAGGAGGCGATCCAAAGGTTAGGCGCACCATATTCCGAGGTGGACGGGCGATGGAATGCATAGTAGAGGTTTCCAACCTTTTCGGGGAAAACGGTAATATCTTTGTTGTCTGGATGGAAGATATTTCCCAAATCCTCAAAGGTTTTGAAGTCTTTTGTGGAAAGAAGCCGGGTAACAATTCCGTAATTGGATGCAGCGCTGAAATTGACGTAATATGTATCCTCAATCTGGGTAATGCGGGCATCTTCTACACCAAAGGCAGAATATTCGTCAAATGCTGCAATTAACGGCTGATCCGATACGGTAAAATGAATTCCGTCGTCACTTTCAGCATACCGGATATGAGAAATAGAGGTTAAGTAATTTTGTCCGTTTTTAGAATGAATGACACGTGGGTCCGAAAAATCATAAGCAGGATCCGTGCGATCCAACAAAAGGACTTCAATTTGCTTGGTTGTGCAGTTGAAGATCGGAACCGGTACTTTTTCAGGATCTGCAGCAACCGGTTTTTCTGCTACACGCACCAGCAAAATCTTTTTTTTGCCGAATACTGCTGTTCCTGCATTGAAGGTACCAAGAATCACAAAATCAGGTCGGGATGGCTTTACATCTGAAACCTTGATAAGTGGATTCTGTTCACAACGTCTAATCATTTATTTATTCCCCCAATATTACTTTACAAGTGTTATTATAACTCACCTTGTAATCTTTGTCAATGTTTTTGTCGCATTTTCTCCAAAAATTTCATTATAATTCCAAGAATTTATTCTTCACTTCTTGCATTCAAGAACGATTTGTTGCTTTTCTCTATGAAAATTATGGTTTTTTTGTGCGTTTTTATTTTGTAATTTCGATTGACAAGAGAGAAAAAATTGAGTATGATGTCAGTAAAGCAAATATTTTCAAGGTGTTGTTACTTATCTGTTACCTGTACAAAAAAGTCAATATCCCAAATCAGGAAGTGATCCCATGAATGGACTGATTACAGAAATCCAGCGAGGCAGTCTTCACGACGGACCGGGAATCCGGACCGTTGTTTTTATGAAAGGCTGTAATCTCCGGTGTGCATGGTGCCACAATCCGGAGACGATTTTTCCGGGGGAAGAAATTCTTTTCTCTCCCGAAAAATGTATTGGCTGCGGCCAATGCGCCAAAGGGTGTTTTTCCGGTGCAAAAGTCCGCTCCGGCAAAACAGTTTCCGTTGAAGAAGTGTTATCCGTTATAATAGAAGATCGGCCTTATTACGGACCGGAAGGCGGCGTTACAGTGTCAGGGGGAGAACCTGCCATGCAGGCGGATTTTGTCTGCGAACTGTTATCCCGCTGCCGTGAAAATGGCATTGGCACAGCGGTGGAAACCAATTTGAGCTTTCCTTCTGAAACGGTGACGCGGATCTGTTCGCTTTGCGATCTGGTCATGTGTGATTTAAAAACAATGGATTCCGATCTTCACCGCCGCTATACCGGCGCTGGAAATGAACGGATTCTGGAAAATATGAAAAAGGTAGGTTCGTTGGGCATTCCGATGCTGGTGCGGACACCGGTGATTCGTGATGTCAATGATGCGGAATCTGAAATCGATTCGATCGCCGCATTTCTGGCCGAAATCCCTTCTTTAAAGTGTTATGAACTCCTTACTTACCATCCGCTTGGGCTTTCCAAGCCGGCTTCGGAGCATTTTAAGCCGCAGGCTTTTGAAAAGCCGACACGCGAACAGATGAAAAAGCTGGCAGCTATTGCCGCTTCCCACCATATCCCAGTCAGAATTGACAACGTTGTCTTTCAGGAGGTGTCCAAATGAAACAGCTCAGTTATCAGGACAGAATCGCACTTCTCCGTGAGAAGAAGATTCAGCACACATTGGAAAAAACCAAACAGAACGGTTATATGGACGGCGATGACTACGGCACGGTTCCGCTGCCGGAGGGCTATCACTTTGAAACTCCGTATAATCCCGGCGAAGATTTTCTGGTAGGCCCAATGGGCAATGCCCGCGCTTTTGCGGCTTTTGTAAAAAATCATCCGCTTTATATCGACCCTTTGGAAATCTTAGCGGGACGGTGGGCCGATATGCTGCCAGAATACCGCCATACAAAGCGCGCGTATCAGGCATATCATCCCTATGACGAACTCAAAGCCGGGCAGGAATTTTATAATATCAACGCCGGTATTGAGGCGGATGCGCATTGTGCTTGTGATTATCGCATTGGTCTTGCGCTTGGTTTTGGCGGGATTTTGGAAAAAATCCGTCATTATCGCGATATGCACGGCCCTGAAAAGAAAGAATTTTACGACGCGGAAGAGCTGACCGTTCTTTCCATGCAGGAGTTTATCCGCCGGCATATCGAGCTTGCCGAGGAACTTCTGGAAAAGGAGACTGCGCCGGAGCTTCGCCGCACCCTTGCAATGATGGTGGAAACCAACAAGAAGGTTATTTCTGAAAAACCAGAAACTTTCCTCGAAGCGTGTCAGTGGGTGGCGTGGTTCAACACACTTTCCCGGATGTACGACCGCGATGGTGCCGGATTCGGACTGGATGTGCTGCTCTATCCTTATTACAAAGCTGATCTCGAAGCCGGACGCATCACCAAGGAAGATGCCTTCTTTATTATGGCGAATCTCCTGCTGAACGAAACCCATTACTACCAACTTTCCGGTCCTGACACCGAGGGGCGCGACCAAACCAACCCCCTTTCTTACATGATCCTCGATGCGGCGCATGCGCTGAATATTTCGGCTAACCTGACGGTGCGTGTCCACGACAACATTGATCCGGAGTTTATGAAAAAGGCGGTTTGGTGCCTCTTTAATGATCGCAATGGCTGGCCGCGTTTTTCCGGCGACCGTGGGCTGATGAATTACATGAAGAACGACGGCATTGAGCTTGCCGACGCCCGGAGCCGTATTGCAGTGGGCTGCAACTGGATGGCGATTCCCGGCTTGGAATACCCGCTGAATGACTGCGTGAAAATCAATGTGGCTCGCGTATTTGAGGTCGCGATGCAGGAGATGGAGCAAAGCGGCAGCTTTTCCACCGAGGAACTGTTCGAACGGCTTTCGGCTCATCTTGACCGGGCGATCGATATCACTGCCAAAGGCATTAACCATCACCTCGATTACCAGCATGAAATCATGCCGGAACTGGTGATGAATCTGATGATGAAAGATACCATTGAAAAGGGTGAAGATATTTCGGTTTGCGCCAAATATCTGACCATGGGTGTCGACGGCGTCGGACTCGGTACTGTTGCAGATTCCTTTGCCGCAATAGAACAGCGAATCGAAAAAGAGCATCTGCTCAGCTGGGAAGAACTGTTTGAAGCGCTCCGCACCGATTTTGCTGGTCCTGCCGGCGAGCGGATCCGGCTCATGCTTAAATCTTCCGAGCGTTATTGTCAGGGTAATTCGCTGGGTGACAAATGGGCGCAGCGTATCAGTGCTATGTTTGCGAAAAAAGTCCATGAATATCCGATGCCCGGCCGTCGTCAGCTGGTTCCGGGATGGTTCTCCTGGTCAAGCACCATTGCTTTCGGCAGAGCGGTGGGTGCTACTCCGGACGGACGCCATGCCCGCACTCCGGTTACCCACGGCGCCAATCCCAACCCCGGTTTCCGCAAGGACGGTGCCGCTACCGCCATGGCAACCGGCATCGCGCGGATTCAAACTGCTTACGGCAACACCTGTCCGCTTCAGTTGGAAATGGACCCCAAGATTTCGGCAGATGAAGGGGGCCTTGAGAATGTAGAGCGTCTGCTTCGTACTCACATTGATATGGGCGGCACGCTTATCAACATCAATATTCTTGATCGTGATAAACTGATGGCTGCACACAAAAATCCGATGCTTTATCCCGATCTTGTCGTTCGCGTCACCGGCTTTACTGCTTATTTTGCAACTCTTTCGCCGGAGTTCCGGCAGCTTGTCGTCGACCGCTTTATCGACGGATTTTAATCTTGTATATAAAGCCCGGTAATGGGACCGTACCCCTGAGGCAGAGCGTAAATCGAAAGCCTGTTTCAGGGGTATTTATTTTTTAAGCGAGCTGCGAATTTTTTCCATATATTTGAAAACCGTTATTTACAGGAAAAAACGGAAGTAAAAAATCCTGCGATTGACCATTATGGGGGCCTATGCTATGATATAGCTGCTTTTCTTTTTACAATAGTTTTTTCTTAAGGGAGGAAGTGCAAATGGCGAAAATGACGTCGAAAGAGCGGATGATGACCGCTCTCACCTGCGGTGTTCCGGATCGTGTTCCGGTTGCGCCGGATTTTTCCTGTATGATTCCCTGCCGGCTTACCGGAAAGCCTTTTTGGGATGTGCTGCTGTATAACGATCCGCCGCTGTGGCAGGCGTATCTGAATGCTTGCGATTACTATGGCACAGATGCCTGGTTTATTTATGGCGCGCCGGAACTGCAGACGGCTTCTTCCATGACAACAGAATCTTCTATTCACGAGGAAAATGGACGGCTGTACCGCAGGACACTCTACCATACACCGGATGGCGATCTTTCCTCTACGGAAGTCTTCCTTCCGGCCGATGCTTCTACTATGATCGAAAAGGTCATCAAGGACATTCGGACGGACTTGCCCAAAATGCGGCATTATTTTGCCGATATTACTGGCTACAAGATGGATAACCTGCGTCAGCTGCGGGAAGCGCTGGGGGACCGCGGTCTCTTTGGCGTTGGTGTGGCAACTCCCGGTTTGCAGATCTGGATGGTTTATTTTGAGGGGAACCTGGAAGCGGCAACCTATGCTATGTACGACGAACCGGAGCTGTTTGCCGAACTGTGTGACCTGCTGGAAAAACAGCAGAACCGAATTGTAGAAATCTGCTGTGCAGAAAAGGTGGAATCCATCCTGACCGGCGGGAGCGGTTCGATTACGCTGCAATCTCCCGATATCTGGAGAAAGCTTTGCTTGCCCGCTATCCAAAAACAAACGCGGATGTGCAAACAAGCCGAAGTTATCAGCGGCATTCATTCCTGCGGCAAGGAAACCTATATCGTGGAAACCTGTGCGAATGAAACCGACCTGAATTATATCAACCCACTGGAAATCCCGCCGATGGGGGACTGCAATCTGTCTGAATGCAAAAAACTGGCCCGGGGTAAACTGGCATTGATGGGGAATCTCCATACTACCGAGGTCATGCTCCGCGGCAGCACCGATCTGGTTCGGCTTTCGGCACTGCGAGCTATTCTGGATGCCGGTATGGACGGCGGATTTGTCCTTTCCACCGGTGACCAGTGTGGACGGGATACGCCGGATGAAAATATCCGGGAAATGGTTCGGGTGGCGGAAGAATTCGGATACTATCCTCTCAATGAAGATCAAATTCGCACCGAAATTTTGCGGCTGGAGCGGAAACTTGCACAAAGTTAAAAAACAGCGCGTCCCAACTCGGGATGCGCTGCTTTATTATTTAGTCAAGATTGGTCCGGTCAAATACGGAATCCCGCTCGATCAGTTCGCTGCCCAGATATATTTTCTGTGGCAAGGCATCGGGATGCTGAATCCGGTGGATCATCTGGTCGATGCTGCAATAGGCGATCTGTTTACGGTCGATTTCTACGCTTGTCAACTTGGGATTTAAAAGGTTGCAAATGCTGGTGTTATCAAAGCTGATGATCGACACATCTTCGGGAATCCGGACATCGCGGGCCTTGAGCTGTTGGCTAAGGATTAACGCTGCTTTGTCGCAATGGCAGATAAAGGCGGTGGGCAGGTCACCGGGAAGCGGTCCTTTTGAAGAATAAAAGCCGGTGAGATAATCATTGTTGGCAATATGCCAGTCATCGCGCACCGGAAGGTTGCTGAGCATCAGCGCCTTGAGATAACCAAAATATCGGTCACAGATGCTGGAAGTGTCCTGAATATTTCCGACAAATCCGATACGGGTGTGTCCCTTGTGGATCAGGTAATTGGTGACAGTCAGGCCGGTATAGAAGTTATCCACCACAACGCTATCCATGTTGAAATCAGGACTGTAGAAATCAATCGCAATTTTTACGCCGCCGATATTATCCAGCCGAAGCAAAAATTCTTTACAGAATTCACCGGCGATAAAAATCCCGTCAAAGGATTCGGTCAGAAGCTGCGGAGGCAGCTGGGCGGAAAGCTCCTCGCGCTCATTAATAACAAAGCAGGAAAGGGAAAATCCTTTTTCTGCACAACGTTTGTTGATATAGTAGTAGATGGTGGTAT
This sequence comes from uncultured Clostridia bacterium, assembly GCA_944382875.1. Taxonomy (GTDB): domain Bacteria; phylum Bacillota; class Clostridia; order Oscillospirales; family Ruminococcaceae; genus Merdivicinus. The sequence goes on along the minus strand of CALWNQ010000001.1, from coordinate 122,677 downwards.
AAAAAGTTTCGTCCTCCAGGAAAAAACGTTTGGCGCAAACAAGCGCCAAATTGTAGTTTCTGCCTTCACCGGCGTGTTTCACCTTGATATATCCCATCTGTTTGGCTGTTTTTAGGATCTGCTCGCGCAGATTTTCACCAATACCGGGTTGATTATTGATCGCTTTGGAAACGGATACTTTTGTCACACCGATCTTATCTGCAATATCCTGCATGGTAACCTTTTTAGCCATCCGTTTATCACCGTTCTTTCCTGTAAACTATTTTTTTTCTCGATAAAAATACATTTGCTGTTCGCCTTTGGGTGCATCCCACCCCTGTGCAACCAAGTATTCGCCTTTCCAACGGATAAGGCCACCCCAGGCGAGGCAACCGCCGAAACCAAGATCCAGCTGGGTGAAAGGGTGATCCTTGTGGTAATAAGCCTGTCCGGCATGGAAGATGCCTTTGGGATCCCGGTAGAAAAAGTCCAGAACCATATCCGGGGAATCCTGTTCCGTAATGCAGCAAGCGACTTCGCAAATTTCTCCCATTTCCGAAGGCAGTGTAAGGTAATGCTGTGCTTGGAATTCCCAATGCTCCATATCATCAGAGTAACCGATCTGCTGTTTTCCGGCACAGCCCTCGCTGACAAACATCATAAATTTCCCGTTGATTTTTACCGGGCAGCCCTTGCTGTCGCGCGGGATGACGGCGCCTTTGCACCAGCCATGGCTGACAGAATAGGGAAGGACCACACCTTTTTTCTCCCAATGGACAAAATCGTCTGAAATCGCCAGCTTGGTGATGCAGCTAACTTCCCAGTTTTCCGGCGAATTTCCCATGATTTGTTCCCGTTCTTCGCCTTCCGGCTGCCATACGCCCTGATAAAACAGGAAGTACCGGTTGTTCCAGAAATAAACTTTGGGATCCTCTACACCATGCGTTTCGTCATCTTCAGTTGGATAGAGAACTGGTTCGCCTGAAAGATCTTCCCAGCCTTTTCCGTCCTCATATACTGCAAGGCCGATTCGGGAACTGAGAGATTCTTTTTGCGGCGCTGCGCGGTAAAACAGATAAAGTTTCCCGTCTTTTTCAATTAAGCTTGGGTTGAAAATGAAATGGGATGCCCAGCCGATACCGGTAGGGTCATCAAACGGACGTGTTTTAATAAAAGTCATTTCCGGCAGCATTTCAAAGGGTCCAACCCGCCAATCTGCGGGATTTTTCCCATAATCTTGGCAAAATTTTGTTTCAGATATCCCACCGTAATCACCGGGTGTAATATTTTTTGCATAATTAAAAATTTCCTGCATGACGGTAAAGCTTTTTTCGTTCATAAAACCGTCCTCCAATGTCATTTCCAAAATATTCTGTATTTATTTTACCATAAAAGGAAACTCCCGTCAAGAATATTAAGTTACTTTTATCTTCATTTTCAAATTTTGAATGTTACTTTACTCTAATTCTCAGTAATGAAGCCGTTTTCCTTGTATCATATTAAGTTATTTGAGAAACACAAGCTAAAAATAATCCTTTTTTTACTTAATTTGTTCTTGAATTAACAAGTGATATATGCTATAATAACAGCAAACGAAGGAGGTATTTATATGCAGTTGTTCGAAAAGTGTGAAGCCGTATCGGCTAAAGTACAGCTTCAGGAGTTTGAGGAAAAACGCCGCCCTGCTCAGATGGGAGAGGTACTGAAATTTGACGGTGTGGAGGGATATGATGTCTACAACCCGTCTATCCCGTTTGAACTGGATGGCCGTACAATTATGGCTGGCCGTGTGGAAAATCGCGCCAACGAAGTTTCCAAAACCATGTTCTTTGAGGAAAAAGATGGACATTGGTCTCTGATTGCGGATGCGCCGGTTCTGGATCTGCAGGATCCGTTCATTACTTTCATTAATGGGGAGCTTTGGCTCGGCGGTGTGTATGTTGTTTGGGATGGCGACCGTTGTGTCGAATATTCCACCCATTTTTATCGCGGAACTTCTATTTTTAACCTGAAGTTTGCTTTTGCGGGTCCCAAAATGATGAAAGATATCCGTCTGTTGGAACTGCCCGATAAAAAGGTTGCTGTATTTTCTCGTCCGCAGGGTGAACCCATGTTGAAAAAATATGGCTGTATCGCCAAAATTGGATTTGCGATTGCGGATTCTGTGGAAGATATCAATGCGGATTTTATTGATAAAGCGGAACTTCTGGAAGGCCAGTTTATCCCTGAAGAATGGGGCGGCTGCAATCAGCTTTACAATCTGAAAAACGGTCTGATTGGTATAATTGGACACAAGTCCTGGGGTGAAATGGTGGATGGTGTTCATGTGATCCATTATTACAGCATGGCATTTGCAATGGATCCCAAGACTCGTGCTTGCACTCAGACCAAGATTATTGCAGTCCGCAACTGCTATCCCAAAGGTCCGCAGAAGAATTCCCGCACAGCCGATGTTACTTTTACTTCCGGCATTATCCGGCTCGGCAATGGCAAAGCCCGTCTTTATGCCGGCCTGAATGACTGTGAAACCGGCACAGTCCTGATTGAAGATCCGCTTGACGAGTTTGAAGCACTCTGATTCACGGAAGAAGGGTCGTTATGACGCCGAAAGAACGAGTCATTGCCGCATTGGAACACCGGGAGCCGGATGTGGTTCCCTGGGGCGAACATAGCATTGATTACAACATCTATGAGATGGTGCTCGGCCGAGAATCCTTCCTCCATGCCAAATTCAAGGAAACCCGTGCTTATTGGGAAGGCCGCCGCGATGAAGTGGTGGCCTCCTATAAGCAGGACTATGTAGATTTGGCACGTGCGCTCGGGATGGACCTTCTGACTGTCACTCAAGTTCCCGCTTCTGATTATCGTCCGGAACCGATGAAGCAGCTGGATGAGGAGACTTACCAGGATGCAGACGGCAATATTTATAAGCTCAGCAGTGTGACTGGAGATTTGATGAAATATCCGCTCAATACCGCCTTCATCCAGCGGGATATTTCCTTGGAAGAAGCGACAAAGATGGCTGAACAGGCCCAAAATGCACCCAATCTTCCGCCAGATCCCAATATTTCGGAATACGAAGTCATCAACCATGTGGTAAAAGAGCTGGGCCAAACCCATTTTATTATTGCTCCCATTAACGGAATTGAATGGCCGCGGTTTGGTAGCACCGAGGAAGATAGCTGGGTGAACCTCATGCTGGAACCCGAAATTTGTGAAAAAATCGCGGAGTATCAGTACTGGAATACCATTCATGAACTGGACCGTCTGGCGGCAACTGGTATTGATGGTGTTCTTTCGGTAGGCGATTTAGGCAACACCACCAACCTGGCGGCAAGCCCTGCTCTTTACCGTCAGATTACCCTGAAATATCATCAGAAGATTTACAAAGCCTGCAAGGAACGCGGCCTTTATGTCCTGCGGCACTGCTGCGGTCATGTTTGGCCGATCATCGAAGATCTGGCTGAAAATAACGATGCTTATGAAGGAATCCAGGAATATGCGGGCATGGACATCTGCAAGCTCAAAGAGGCAGTTGGCGACAAACTCTGCCTTTGGGGCGGCATTTTGCATGAACATATTCACGGCGGAACACCGGATCAGATTCTGGACGATGCAAAACGTGCGATTACCGGCGCTGGAAAGGGCGGTGGCCTGATTCTGGGCTCTTCGCATTCTCTCACCATTGGTGCTACTCTGGAAAACATCATGGCGATGAAAAAGGCGCGTGATGAATTCGGCGTGTATTGAAAACCGCTCGGTATGAGGTGACAGCAAATGATCGAAGCGAATGACAAGCATATCCTGCGGGATTTGGCAGCACAGGTGGCTGCTGTGGCTGCAGACAAGCGGTATGATGAGCTGCGGGAACTGTGGCGCGGACACAACAGTCTGGAGCATACTCGTCCGTTGATTTATATATTTGCTTTTCTCGGTGATGTTGGTTCCAAAGAAGGTGTTCCGGAATCTTCTTTGCGTTGCAAGGACCCTTATCTGCGTCAGTTGGAATTTGACCTGCGACTGCAGCTCTTCCGCGCTTCGCTGGGAGATGACCAGATTATCGAACCGTGGCTAACATCCGCCCTGTTTACAAAAGCTGGGGATTTGGCGTGGAGCCGATTGTCGAACACGATGAAAACAGCGGTTCGGTTCACTATCTGCCCGCTTTGCGGGATAACCCGGATCTTTCCCGTCTGGTGCTTCCCAATCATGAGATTGATGAGGAAGCATCGGTTGCGCGGTGGGATCTGGCCGATGAAATTTTTGGTGACATTCTTACCGTAGATCGTTACCGTGCACCTTATACCACCATCAATGCCAAAGGTGGCGACCTTGGCATAATGGTGGGCTTTGACCAGCTTCTGATGGAGTTGTATGACCGTCCGGAATGGCTGAAGGAGCTGATCGGCATTCTCACACGCGGGTATCAGCAGATCAACCGACAAGCAGAGGCTGCCGGCGATTTTTCGCTGACCTGCGGCGATTCTCAGACCATGTGCTATTCCAGAGAACTGCCTGATCCGAAACCAAACAGCTATCACACACCTCTGAAAAATTTGTGGGGTTTTATGGCTTCGCAGGAAATGGCGGGTGTTTCCCCGGCTATGACGGAGGAATTCTCCTTTGTCTACGACCGGGAGCTTCTGGCACCGTTTGGCCTGACAGCTTACGGCTGCTGTGAAGATCTGACGAACAAGATTCCCTATTTGAAGAGCATTCCGAATCTCCGCCGTATTTCGGTAACACCGTGGGCCGACGTGGGGAAATGTGCGGAACAGATCGGGGATCGGTATGTCCTTTCCTGGCGTCCCAATCCGGCCAATCAGGTCAGCGGCGACTGGGATCCGCAGTACATCCGCAATTCCATCCGGGAAGGCATGAAACAGGCGGAAGGATGTCATGTGGACATTACACTCAAAGATGTGCTGACTGTCCGAAATGAGCTGTGGCGTTTGAGCGAATGGGTCAAGGTTGTCAACGATGTCTGTGCTGCTTTTTAGTTAATCATCTCTAAAAACGATGTTTGAAATCTTTTGTTCGGCCGGTGCTGTACCGGGTACAGTGCCGGCTATTTTTCAACCTATCGATTGGAGGTATTGAATATTTTGAACAAGAAATTCAAAAAAATATTAGCAGTAATGCTGTCTGCTCAAATGGCAGCGACAGTATTGCCGGCTGCGGGAGTTTTTGCAGCTGAGCCGCAGGAAGAATCTTCTTCTGTTGCGGTCAGTAAAGAACTTCGCGCCACTGAGAAAATGGATACAGTCATTTCCAATTATAAATATCTGGATTTTGAGGAAATGGCAAAAGAATTGGATCGAGTCTTGTTTGAGTTTGCTCAAAACCCGGAATATGTGGAACCGGATACGGATACACTGCTTCCGATTGGATATTGGGATGATACGCATGTAAACTTTGACAAGCGGATGTTTGGTATTCCCTCTTATATCGGTCAGGTAGATGCGAATGGTGCTACCACGATGCTTCCCGGTACACAGGAAGGCATTACTACCATTATGGCGGTTCTGAACGGTGAACTGGTTGGAATTGATAAAACGGATCAGTATGGTTATGATTTTGTCGAAATGATGTAGGGATTTTATAATTCCGCCAATGGGCAGAATTTTGTTCTCAACCGGGTGAATACTGCAACTGGTCAGACCTTCTGGTATGAGCTCTACCCGCAGATTCTGTTTGCCCGTTTGTATGATTTTGCCAGGGATCACGAAGAGATGCGCCGGATGATTCTGGAGGGAGCCGATCAGTGGCTGGAAGCTCTGCCTAATATGAAAGATGAAAACGGCAATGTGAGCTTTGAATTTACATCTTATGATTTTATCAAAGACGAGCCGGTGAGCAATGGTCGTTGGATTGAGCCGCCCAACTCCGGTATCGCATTCCTGCTGTATGCCTCCTATCAGCTGACTGGGGATTCCAAATATCTGGAAGGTGCAAAATTTTGCATGGACTGGCTGCAGGATTATGACAAGAATCCATATTACGAAGTGATGTCGGACTATGCTTCTTATATGGCGGCTGCTATGAATTTTAAATTCGGAACCCAATATGATGTGGAGAAAATGCTCAACTGGGTATTCGATGCGGATAGTGATGCGCGCCCGGACCTTGGTGTCATTACCGGACATTGGGGAGATTACTCGGCCAATGGTATTGTCGGTTCTACTTCGGATGGCGGCGGTTACGGCTTTATGATGAATACCTATCATTTGGGCTCTACGCTGGCTCCCACTGCAAAATATGATCCTCGTTTTTCAACTGCCATTGGCAGATGGTTCCTGAATGCATCCAATAGCCTGCGGATTATGTATCCCAACGAGTTGCCGGCGGAAAATCAGAGCCACGGTGGTCCGTTTTCTGCCGACCCCAATGGTGTAATCGGATATGAAGGTGTCCGTAAGACCTATAACGGGCAATCTCCCTATGCAATGGGGGATCCCACCGTATACGGATGGGGCAAAACCGACTATGGTCTGTATGGTTCTACCCATGTGGGTATTTTTGGTGCCTTGATTGATGAAACGGATGTGGAACAGATTCTGCGAATCGATTTGAACGCACTGGACAGCTTCAAGGATGAAGAAACTTATCCCCAGTACCTGTACTATAACCCTTATGCGGAAGAGAAGGCGGTGACAGCTACCTTTTCTGAACCGTCCACTTTGTTTGATACTGTTACCAATCAGGTGATTTTGGAGAATGTTTCCGGTAATGTTCAGATTTCTATTCCGGCAGAGTCCTCCCGGAATCTGGTGGTGCTGCCTGCCGGCACCCAAGTTTCCCATCGTGGACATGAGTATTACGCAGGCGGAACGCTGATTGCCAAAGACCGCGCAGCAGTTTCTATCCTTTCTCCGGATACCCAGAAGTCCACCGCGTCCGGCACTGTGAATTTTGAGCTCAGCATCGATGCGCAGGAGCCGGTAGAATCCGTTTCCATCTATGCCGATCATCAGCTGATTAAGACGGTTGCTCCTGCGGAAGTGATTCCTGTGGATACAACGGCCCTTCCCAACGGATCTACTCTGTTTGAAGTGGAAATTCTTACCGAGTCCGGTTTGACCGACCGCAGCAGCATTAAACTGGATATTTTCAATGAAAATAGCATTGAAACCGCATATCAGGCAGATGCGGAAAAGATTACCACTTTTGCACCGGTTTCCAGCATGGAGGCTTCTGTTTCTTCCAATGGGGAATATGCCACAATTACCGAAAATAATCCCGAGGGTGATTGGGGTGCAGTACAGACAGAGGATTTCCTGATCGATTTTGATCGTAATCCGATGATTCTGATTGATACTGCCAATTTGGATCCGGTATTTACCATTCAGCTCAAACTTCCTGATCAGGAATGGGGACTTTATGTTTCTTCCAACAACAATAATTCCGGTCAGGTAATCTTGAATCTGAATCAGCTGTTTGCTAACTATAATCCCAGTATGAAGCTGGAAGGACAGGAAACGGTTAGTTTGTACCTGATGGCAAACGGTAAGGAAGGCGCTTCTTTTGATGTGCGGGAACTCAAGGTTTTCTATGATAGCTCTGAAACGCCGGAAGAAACGGGCGAAGACTATGCTTTTACAGCAGAAGATATTGCGGAATTTACGCCGGGTGAAAATGGCACTTCTGTTCAGCTGAACGGAAAAACCGCGATTGTGGAAGAGCATCCTTCGGCCGATTATGGCGCTGTGCAGTCGCCTGTGTTTGAAATTGATTTTGACAAAAATCCCTCTATTTCCATTGATGTTGCCGAGGTCAGTCATAAATGGACTATTCAGCTCAAACTGGAAGATGAGGTGAATGCGTTTTATATTGCGCCTGACAACACTGAAACCGGCAGCTTTACTTTCAACCTTGCTGAAAAAATTGCACAGTACCATCCAGGAACAGTGATCAGCGGCATTCATAATGCGCAGATTTATCTGATGGCAAACGGTGGGGAAGGTTGCTACTTGATTCCCAATTCTGCATCGGTAACATATCCCCAAACTTCTACAGAAGGCAATACTGTTGTTTATGAAGCAGATTGGGAAACGATCCAGACCTTTGATTCTTCTCCTGCTCCTGCAAAGATCGGGCTAATCAATGCCGCCGCACACATTGTGGAGCAGAATGATGCGAATACAGCTTCGATTGTCTCCGAACCGCTTACTTTAGATCTGGATCGTGAGATCCAAATTTCCGCTGAAATTTCGGCCGTAGATGGAGCATACAGTCTGTTTGCGAAGTTTGATGGTGATGATACTCTGTATACTGTTGCGGAGGATCAGACCGAAACTGGATCGTTCACCTGCGGTTTGGCTGACAGCATTCGCAGCAACAACCAGAATTTCCAGAAAAACGGCATCCAGACAGTGAAATTGATCTGGAGCGTGACTGGTGAGGAAGGCGCTTCCTTGGACATTGCCGAAATGGCAGTCGAACACAGCGGAAATGTTTATGTGGAAGATACTGCTTTTGATGCAGAGGCAATTTCTAAATTTACAGCATCTCCTGCACCTGGTAGTGCGACACTTCAGGACGGAATCGCTGTCATTCAGGAAGAACATCCCAGTGGCAACTATGGCGGTGTGGCTAGTATAGCTTTCCAGGTGGATTTTTCCCGGAATCCGATGTTAAATATTGAGATAGCCGCTGTGGATACCCTTTGGACTGTCAAAGCAAAGGTCAGTGGAGTTGATTATTATGTTTTAGCCGACAAATCGGATACTGGCAGTATTTCGGCAAATTTGGCGGATGCGATTACCGGCTATCACCCGGGTACTGAGCTGAAAGGAGTCCAGAATGTAGAACTTTGGATCTGGGCACAGGGCTCTGAGGGTGCAACTGTATCGGTCAACAGCATTTCTGTCACTCACGATTCCGCCGAGATTCCGCTGAGCAGCTTTTCTGTTACTCCGGGTATTCCGGTACTGACCGTTGGGGAATCTGTACAGCTGGAAGTGAGCACAGTTCCTTCTAACGCGGAAGCATCCTTTGCTTTTTGCAGTTCCAATCCGGATGTTGCTTCGGTAACGGCAAATGGACTTGTGACAGCAAGCAGCACTGGGACAGCTATCATTACTGTGACAGCCAATGGTTCTATGGGAAAATCAGTTTATGTTACAGTGCGTGACACTAATACACCTCCTTCCCCTGATTCCGAGCCGGAAGAGCCTTCTGAATCTGTTGTTCCCGAGCTTCCGGATTTTTCAAATCCTGACAAACCAGTAACAGAAATTCAAGATGGCTGGGTGAAAGTAGACGGCAAGTGGTATTATTTGTCTGAAAACGGAGCAATGCTTGCAGATACGGTAACACCGGATGGATATCATGTAGATGCCAGTGGTGCTTGGATTGGATAATTTCTGATCGTTTTTCCGATAAAGCAAAAGAGGCTGCAAAAAAGCAGCCTCTTTTTGTTATAGTGCGCTAAAATACATTTTTTCTTCAACAGCACGGATTTTATCATAGTCTTTACCGAAGGATTTTTCATAAGCGGAAATCACAGCCATATAATAGTTGGAAGCATTTGCGTACTCTCCCAAGGCAGCATAAACATCACCGAGCGCTTCCTGATTCCGGATGGTGTCCAGTGCGACCTGTCCTCGCATCTTCAGATTGATTTCCAGTGCGGCGAGGAAGAGATCACGCGCCTGTTCCAAATCAGTTTGTGCTTCGGTTTTCATGTCATTTTGCCGCTTTTCCAACCCCAGATGGAGCAGACAAATCCCCTTATCGTAGCAGGAATAGGCAAAGGCGCAGTTGTTTTGGTCGTTTTCATTAGAGAAGGTGCCGGCATACAGCGTAACATAATGCAGCGCTTTTTCATAATCGCCTTTCTTTTGGTAAAGCCTGCCCATTTCCATATAGGTTTCGCCGATGCGTTCCACAGCCTTTTCCAGGTCATAATGCTCCCTTTTCTCAAACATGGTGGGTGTTTCGCCGCGTTCAAAGGCGTCCTTGAGCCGCAGCCGGATTGCCAGTGCCTGTTCCAGATATTCTGCAGCTTTTTCAAAATCCTGCTCATATTCCCAGGTGCAGCAGCGCCCCACTTTTTCATATGACATGGCCAGGTCTTCGCTTTCTGGCGCCTCTGATAGAAGCATGGACCGCAGCCCCTGCTGATACCACGGCATAGATTCCCGGAGCTTTCCGCTGTTAAAATAGCAGCCGCCCACCATTTTGGCCGCAAAACCGGTGGTCATGCTAGCCTCTCCGTATATCGCCAGGCAGGTCTGGTAGACAATTTCTGCCAGCCGGATCGAGTTTTCAAATTCTCCCACCTGCCACAGAAAACTGGGGATTACCAGCCAGACATCTATCTTTTCCGGTTCAAATGGGGAAAAATATTCAGCGACGGCAAGGATATTATCGGTAACGGCGCTGTTTTCCCGGTTGGTGCGATACCATGCCCAGTAAAGAAAATCAGTCATCTTATCCAAAAAGGCCGCACAGTTGTGAATGTCGGGTATGAGCATCTTCCGCACCACTTCGCAGACAAGCGGATGCAGCGAAAGCTTTTGTCCCGGTTCCCGACGGATCCAGCTTCTGCGGATCAGGCGGTTGACCTCTTCAAAGGAGGAGAGCTCTGCCCATTCCCGGAAGCGGGAAGCTGGTACTCCGCGGATCCCCATCAGCGAAAGTTCACGGAGAATTTGTTTTTCCTCTTCCGAAAGGCTGCTCACCGAAAACAGTGAGCAAATGTGCCCAAAAGCAGTGTTCATGTTCTCCCGGCCGGCAATCGTTTCGGCCAGTCCGCCGGCCAGCTTGCCATTTTGGAGGATTTGCAGCATTTCCTTTGCGCTTAAAAAGCTCGCTTCCATCTGTTTGGCCAACAGTTCAACCGTATAGGTGTGATTTTCGATCAGGCGAAGCATTTCTTCAATGAACGGCCGGTCTTCTTCTTCCAGTGGCATTCCGTAATTCTGCTCAAAAATCTGAAAAAGCTGTTTCTGATCGGGGATGGCGCTGACCTGGATTGAGTGAAAACCAGGATGGGAATTGCGGGTGGTGAACAGGACATGGTGCCGTCCTTCGGTAAATTCCCGGAAGTCCGGATCACTGTCCACGTCAAAGTTGTCCACGATGAGAAGAGTATGTTCATCAGCCAGTGAACGGAACGCCTGCATTTTCCGTTTGAAAAAGTCGTGCGGTTGCTCGTCGGAGTTTTGCGCGAGGCCTTCGATTTCAAGCTGTGCGGGGTCGCAGACCAGTTCGCACAAGCTTCCGGTATAGGTAACAAACAGGATGGTTTGGTACTGATCCCGGTTGGCCAGCGCGTATTGCTTTGCCAGTTCACTTTTGCCGATGCCGCCAATCCCTTCCAGAAACAGAATCCGGTTTTTTGCGGCAAACGCGGCACCGATTGCTTCCATCAGAGCTTCCCGCCCCACAAAAACCTCGCGCGCCTGTGGGATTTTTTCCAACAGGCGGTATTGTGGCTGTGATGCGGCCGGTGCTTGCTCCGTATTCTCTCTGCCAAGCAGCTTGACAATCTGAGCGACGAGTTCCTCGATTCGTTTGAACATGGGAGGCGTCATGGCATCGATCCAATGCAGCCGCCCCAGATAATACTGTGCATCCTCTCCGATGTCGTCGTCTGCTACATGGAATGGAATGAGGTTGATCTTTTCTTTTTTGGCTAATCGTTTGGTAGCCAAGTCAATTTCATTGAGAACATGCAACGATTCGGATGCCGGTTTGTTCAGAATTAAAAGGAAAATGGAACAGCTGTTGATTGCCCGGGCAATGCTTCCCGCATAACCGCCTTCGGTATTCCGCGGTGCGTACCAGCAACGCACGCCGTTTGCCTCCAGTTTGTTGGCAATCGCCTCCACAATGTGCAGGGAGGAATTGGTGTGGTGGCTGATAAAAACATCAATATCCATAATGGCTTCCCTCCTGATAAATTGTTTTTATTATAGCACAGCAAAATAGAATTGACAATTTCCCCGCTCTTTTTAAAACGGAATCTATCAGGATTTGTAAAAATCAACGCCTACTTGTCGAGTGTTAAGGGATGTGACCGATAAACGGGAGCGGTCAGCCCAATCAGCAGGTGTTCGCCTCGGATGGTTCCATGCAATTCCGCCCGGCACCAGAGCGGCATAGCAGAAAGGGGAGCGGTTTGCTCTTTCCCGGCGTTGAATGACAGGCAGCAGAGAGTGTCGCCGCCAGGCCCGACAATCCGCCATTGCTCCGGGATGATGTCCCAGCAGCCCCACTGTTCCAGACGGCGGTTCATATCGGCGGATACACGGATGTCCAGCTGTTTTGCAGCCTCAGAAGAAACGCTGTCCCCGGGAAAATATTCCTGTGTTCCATCCCAAAGCGAAAAAAGAGGCAGCGGTCCGGTGCTCACAGCAGTACGGCCATGCAGCAGCGCCTGCCACATAGTACCAGGGGTGAGGGAGCCATCCGGGGAACCCAGCCAGGTAGTTGCATAAACTGTGTTTTCCTTGAGCGAGCGGTGCCAGTCAATGCCTGAAGTGGGTGCGATCCGGCAGCCCTGATCGAGCAGACCTGTCCAGTGGGAAAGGGCTCGCAGATTGTAATAATGCCGGGTGGGATTCTCTCCCGAAAGCACTTCGTAAAAATCAAAGTGATCCCAGTTCCGAATGTGGTATTCCCAGTGGCATCCGGTCCCATAAGGATTGCCGGGGCGGAATGGGTGAGCCGGTCCGACTGCACCGCCGGCACTGTGAATTTGCGGAATAAAATCTTCCAAGGTATCGGGGCTGGTTCCTTCCCAGTCGAGACAAGAAATGCAGCCCTGTACCAGCATGTGCCCAAAATAGGTGGTCCACTCGGTTCCCGGCAGGACGCAAAGATTATTTTTGGCGGCTTCCGCCCTGATTTCTGGCGTTGCGCTCATCGTATTGTGGTCGGTCATACAAAAAGCGTCCAGTCCAAACTGACGGGCGTGTGTAGCCAGTTCAGCGGGTGTAAAACTGCCGTCGCTGTGAATGGTGTGACAGTGCATTTCCGCGGCAAACCATTTCATCAGGCAATCCCCCTTTCCTTGGTTTCAACCCGGATCTGACAATGACATTCCGGGGTAAAAACAGAATGAACTTGTACTGCGATCCGCCATTCTCCGGCTTTGAGCGGGCAGGGCAAAAAGCCTGGCGAGGCGGAATCTTCGGTTATACGGTGGAGCTGGTCAGGCGCAGGCCGATGGGCGCATCCGGCAAAACCATCCGGGCTGCGCAGACCGATGGTAACCAGATTTGTGATGGGGAGAAATTCTTCCAAAACATCATCTTTTCCGTCGGCTACTTCCGGTACTCCATATTTTTTAGCGCCTTCGATAAGTAAATGACGGGCGAGGTCGCGGTCTTCCACCGTTTTCGGGCTGTAGGTAAAGTGGATTTCCAACTGTTCCGCCGCCTGTTCCAGTTGAAACGGCAGCCAGATTGTGGTTGCTGTATCCTGCGGGCGCAGTAACAGCTCCTGGTCTAACAGGATTGACATATTGTAATTCCTCCTTATGTATGGCAAAAACGGCTCCGGTCGGAGCCGCTTTTTTATTCTTGTGTTTGTTTCCAGGCAAGATACTGTGCCGGTGCGTTGGTTTTGAAGGCAGCCGCTTCGGTTTCGTTCAATGTCTTCCACCATTTTGGTGTATCACCTAGGTTTGCAAAGACTGCGATTCCCCGATCGGCCAGGCGTTTTACATCTTCCGCGGAAAAAGCTTCGGCATTGAGCCCCAACTCCCAGATGTCATAGCCTTTCAGCTTGGAGAGATGTTCCTCGTCGCACCAGCGGATATTCACACCGAACCGCAGCCCTTTCGGTTTGCCCTCTTTGGCGGCAAGCTGCTGCATCTCTGCCACATGTTCGAGATTTCCGGACATGAGAATACATCGATCTGCTGTGCCAGTTTTTTCGATGAGATCAAAGACCTTGCGAGTGAGCCCTAAGCCTTTGTACTCAATTTCAGCGAAAAAGCTGTCCGGCTGTCCCGCCACCCAGCCGAGGAATTCCTCCAGCGTTGGGATTGGCTCCGAGCGGGGATCCTGTTCACAGGCAGTGCGGTATGCTTCCTGATAATCTGCGAGCAGGCGGTGGATCCGTTCTTGCGGGCTCAGAGACTGATATTGCCGTGCTCGTTCAAGAATTTTTTCTTCCTCATCCAGCGGCCAGGGGTAGAGGAACCATTCTTCCTGTTCGTAGCCGTTTTTCGGGAAGAAATTTCCGGTGATGTGCCCGCCATAAGGCAGGCGGATCCGGGAAAGCTCCTCTCTTGTAAGCGCTTCAATCGGAGAAGCAGGGATATTTTCCATTCCCCGGCAGAGCCGCAGCAGATTTTCATCGTGGAAGATCATAATTTCGCCATCTAGTGTCATCCGGATATCGGTTTCCACGCAGCATCCCGCGGCAGCGGCAGCCCGAAAAGCTGCCATGGTGTTTTCCGGTGCGAAGTCATGTTTACCGCGGTGCGCCACCGGACAAGGATTCAGTTCTTTTCCCATTGATCTTTCCTCATGTTGACATAGATGTACATAACAGCCGAAAGCGCTGACAAAATGAACATGATGACCGACAGCGCAGCCGAACGGCCGAAATGCTGGTTTCCGTAGAGGTTATACATTGTGACGCCCATCATGGTGGGATAGTTGCCGCCCATCAAGTACGGAGTGGTGAAGGAGCTGATGTTGCTCATAAAGACGAAAGTGGCGCTGATGAAGATATCACGATAGGTGAGCGGCAGGATGATCTTCCAAAAGATCCGGAGTTTTCCGGCGCCTACATCCTTAGCGGCTTCGATTTCCGAATTGTTAATAGCCGACATGGCGGCACCCATCAGCATGGTGGCAAACGGGATATTGAACCACAGGTTCATCAGGATGATTCCCTTTGCGTCATAGATGAGCCCCAGCTGCCAGTCCGCACCGAACAGGCGGGACAGACGGTTCAACAGACCAGAGTTGCTGATGATGGTAATCATACCGTTAACAGCCACCAGCCCGGGAATGAACCGAGGCAGCAGGTAAAGCTTTCCAATCCAGCGGCTGACCCGCGAATTGGAAAACCGGAGGTAGATCGAGAGCAGATAGGCAATTCCAACAGCAAGTACAACTGTGACCAGTACAATCGCCAACGTGTAGCCGATATTGGTCAGCTGCATCGGATCCGCCAGGAAGTATAGGTAGTTTTCCAAGCCGAACCCGCCAGCTTCCTCCTGCGTAAAGCTGGTGGCAATACAGGAAAAGATCGGGTAGATGACCACGATTGCCATAATTGCCATCGCCGGCATCAGCATCAGATACGGCAGGATCTTGTTTTTGCGTTCCTGATCCATAATTCCATTCCTTCCCGAAGATTAACCCAGTGTTGCGATTTCACGGTCCCAGCGTTCATTGATTTCGGTGCCGAGATCTCCGATGCTGGAGCTGCGGAATTCGCTGATATTCAGGGATTCGATGTTCTTGACAAGTTCCGCGTCAAGCAGCGAGAAATCGATGACCGGGAGCGCTGCCATGGATTCCAGAGCGATGTTCTGCGCTTCGGGAGAGAGCATGTAGTCCATGAACGCTTGTGCGCCTTCGGAATTGGAGCCGATCGAAGGAGCAGCAAAGCCAACCAGGTTGCCGGTGAAGGCCGGATCCAGCTGAACCAGCTGAATGCTTTCGGGCATGGTTCCCTGCATCTTCTGGGAGATCACCATGTCGGCCCAGGCGGGGCACATGTCGATTTCAAAGTTGGCAAGGAGGTCCAGGGTGCCCTGATTTTTGTTAGGATACACCACTTTTCCGGCAGACTGGTACATATACGGATGCAGGCTCTCGAGAAGGTCAAAGCCCTGATCCCATTCTTCAGACCATTTCTCGTCGGCCGAGCTCAGTGCTTCCTCCGGCAGGAAATTGTAAATGGAGGTTTGCACAAAGGAGCTGCCTGCACCGCCGGAACTGGGGGTGTTGTAGGCAAAGCGGCCGGGATTATCTTTGATCCACTGGTAAAGCTCCTCGGTGGTTGTGGGGGGATTGGGAACGGTTTCGCTGTTGTAGGCAAGCAGGACAGTGGTGCCGCGGTAGGGGATGAACATGCCCTGACCGACTGACGGCTGATAGTTTAAGTTTTCATAGTTTTCCATCGAAGCAGTGTCCACATCGACAAAGAAATCCTCTCCGCACTGGTTCAGGTAGTTGACCATCTCGGAATCGCTCGCTTCGATCAGATCGTAGTCGGTGTTGGTCTGGCCGCTCTTATAAGCTGCGATGAGACGGGAAGAGAGGCTTTCGGCACCGGTGCCGGAGGTGATGAACTGCAGCTCAGCCACATATTCATCCTGGCTTTCGTTAAATTGGGAAACCTGTTGCTCAAACTGAACTTTCACATTGTCCGAGCCGCTGGCCCAGATGGTAAAATGTTTTCCATCGTTGGCGGTGGCGGTGGAAGTGCAGCTTGTCAGAGTAGTCAGCACCATTGCGCCTGCGAGTACGCCTAATACCATTTTAGCAGTGATTTTCATTGTTGTAAACCTCCATTTTGATTGTACACGTATTTTTTATGGAAAGTCAGGGCAACGCTGTCGTTGACCCGAAGTCCGGCGGCATCTGTTTTGGGAACATAGGCGCGGAGAAAATGTTCTCCCATTTCCAGTCCCACTTTGGTGTAGTGGCCGAGCGGCATGATGGTGCGGATGACAGCGCTCATTTCCGGCTCCATTGCGTCGTCGAGCCAGACATCCTCCGGCCGAACGGCAATTTCGGTCCCGTTTGCACCGGGGAGGAAGTTCATTTCCCCGATAAAAGAAGCCACATAGCGGGTTTTGGGGCAGTCGTAGATTTCGGTCGGGCCGCCAATCTGCTCAATAACGCCTTTGTTCATGACCACAATCCGGTCGGAAAGCGCCATCGCTTCTTCCTGGTCGTGGGTGACGAACACGACGGTGATTTTCAGTGCCTGCTGGATCCGTTTAAGTTCTTCCCGCATCTGGGCGCGGATTTTGGCGTCCAGTGCCGAGAAAGGTTCATCCAGGAGCAGGACGGAAGGCTCCAGCAGCAGCGCTCTGGCAATCGCAATTCGCTGCTGTTGACCGCCGGAAAGCTGGGTGGGGTATTTTTTCTCGTGGCCTTCCATGTGGACGAGATGGAGCATTTTGTCAATCCGGGCAGCAATCTCCTTTTTCGGGACTTTTTTGATTTGGAGCCCGAAGGCGAGATTGTCAAAAATCGTCATATGCGGCCAAAGGTTGTAGCTTTGGAATACCATGGCGGTGGGGCGTTTTTCGGGCGGCAGATTCTGCACCGGTTTTCCGTCGATGAGGATTTCGCCTTTATCTACCCCGATAAAACCACCGATTGTGCGGAGGATGGTGGATTTGCCGCAGCCGGAGGGGCCGAGCAGGGTGACAATCTCTCCTTCTCGGACGTCGAGGTCAATGTCCGAAACGCCGTCACCGTTGCTGTACCGTTTGGTCATATTGGAAATGCGCAGCTTGACATTGGCGTTCTGAGCAGTTTGTTCTGTCATTTTAGATTCTCCTTTAGTGTACGTTGTAGCCCTTGGAAATGGAGTCTACACTGATGTATTTGCGGCCCAGAATCAGGATGAGCAGAGCCGGAATCAGCAGGATGAAAGAGAGTACCGGGCCGGCTGTTGTGGGATACTGCATGATGATGCCGTAAAGCTCAACCGGGACGGTCTTGATGTCCGGGAAACCGACCATCAGGGTGCCCTGTGCCTCTTCGATCGAAGCGAGGAAGGTAAAGATCGAGGCAACGGTAATGCCGGGAAGTGCCAGCGGAAAGGTAATCTTCATAAAAGTGCGGAAGGGACCGGCACCAACGTCGCGGGCGGATTCTTCCTGCTGTCGGTGGACGCTGCGGAAAGCTCCCATCGGAATCCAGGTCATAAACATCATGGTGTTGATCACATGGAGCAAGATAACGCCCAGCCAGGTTCCCATCAGATTGAGTTTGTAGTAGACAATCGCGATGGCAATGTATAAGCCCATTTTGGGGAAAGCGTTGCTGAACAGGAAGGAAAACTGGAAAATGCTCTTGCCGGGAAAATCGTACCGGGCCAGTGCGTAGGCTGCCGGTACACAGATCAGCAGCGATACAATGGTGACGATGATTGCCAGTACAAACGATGTGACGATTGCGGAGAGAAGGCTGTTCTGCTGGAATACGAACTGCCACCATTTAAAACCGAATTCCTGCGGAATGATGGCCGGCATTTCGTACTTGTTTCCGAAAGCGAGCATCATCAGGTTGGCAAGCGGCAGGTAAAAAAAGATCAGAAAAACCGCAAAAAGGATATACTGGATAAAGTTTGCTTTTCCCAGGCCGTAGTAAAGGCTGCGGGGAGTGGGGATTTTCATAATGCGGGACTCCTTTCCATTTCTTTGCGCATCCGGCAGGCCAGTACCGGCAGACGGGTGGTAATATTTTCCAGATCAAATGCCAACAAGCGGCGGAGGGTTTCTGCGTCATTTGCAGTCCAGAGGGAGAAGGAAATCCCCGCGTCTGCCATTTTTTTGCAGAGTCCTTCATGGAAGAGAGGATAGTGCATGTTCAGTGAGGTAATGCCACGATGTTTTGCTTCTTGCAGCAAGCGGTTTTCTTCTTCCTCTGTGAGCCGTTCTTCGGAGCGGGAAGCTAGTGCTTCATAGAGGCCGGGCAACAGGTTTTCTACATTCATGGAAACCATCGCCCATTCGGGAAGTTCCCGAAGAATCTCCGGGCAAACCGTTCCGGTTAAGATGATTCGACCTTTCAGACCGTTTTTCTCGGCCAAAGTCAGTACATCCTGTTCCAGCCCTTCTTCTTTCAGATCGCAGTTGATTCGGATTGTGTCCGACAGCTTTGCAGTTAGCCGGAAACATTCCTCCAAAGCAACACAGCTCTCTCCAATTTCGGGAAGATTGTGGGTTAAAAGCAGTGTTCCATTGATTCGCCGGATGTCGATTTCCAGCACATCAGCGCCGCTTGCAACTGCTGCGCGAATGTTTTCTTCGGAATTATCCTGCGTATTCTCACAGCCGGAATGTGCGGTAATCCATTTGCAACTCATGTTACATTCTCCTTCTTTTATCGTCTGTATTCACTATAACATATCTTTCCTATTGTATAAAATCACAACACTGTAAAATCCAGATAACTCTTTTTTTTCTAAATAAATACACATCTTTTATAAATTGACATCTTTTCCAAATATCTGAAGATACTAAAATGGAATCTGTTTTATATGAAAAATAGGGTTAGGTGGTTCTCTGTTTTATTAATCCAAATCTTTACAGAAAATAAACACAGAAATCAAACGCTCTGTGGAAATTTTACCGGAATATGGATTTTGGTGTTAAAACCGGAATTCTCATTCATTTTTGGTTCAATTTCTGCAAAGATTAGGTAAATCGCAGTTTTGGGGAAAATCAAAAAGACAGGCTTTCTTCCCGCTTTACGCAGAAAAGAAAACCTGTCTTTTCTTATTGTATGAGCAATATTACAGTAGGTGGAACAGCGATTGAAGAATCCTTACGCTCTGGGGTTCTTGATAGCAGCCTGTGCAGCAGCCAGACGGGCAATCGGAACACGGAAAGGCGAGCAGGATACATAGGTCAAACCAGCATTGTGGCAGAATTCAACAGAGGACGGGTCACCGCCGTGTTCGCCGCAGATACCAAGCTTAATGTCGGGACGGGTCTGGCGGCCCAGATCAGCAGCCATCTTAACCAGTTTGCCAACACCTTTCTGGTCGAGTTTTGCGAAAGGATCGTTCTCGTAAATCTTCTTGTCGTAGTAAGCATTCAGGAACTTACCAGCATCATCACGGCTGAAGCCAAAAGTCATCTGGGTCAGGTCGTTGGTGCCGAAGGAGAAGAACTCAGCTTCTTTCGCGATTTCATCCGCAGTCAGAGCAGCTCTCGGGATTTCGATCATGGTGCCGACTTTGTAGTGCATGTCGGAGCCAGCTTCTTTAATCAGAGCGTCAGCAGTGGAGGTTACGATGCTCTTAACATAAGCGAGCTCTTTGACTTCACCGACCAGCGGAATCATGATTTCGGGAACGATATCCCAATCCGGATGTTTCGCTTTGACATTCAGAGCAGCTTTGATGACAGCTTCGGTCTGCATCTCAGCGATTTCAGGGTAGGTGACAGCCAGACGACAGCCACGATGGCCCATCATGGGGTTAAACTCGTGCAGGCCAGCGATAATCGCTTTAATGTCTGCAACAGATTTGCCCATGGTTTTAGCCAGAGCTTCAATATCTTTTTCCTCGGTGGGAACGAATTCATGCAGAGGCGGATCCAGGAACCGGATGGTTACCGGGCAGCCTTCCAGAGCTTCATACAGTTTTTCAAAGTCGCCCTGCTGCATGGGTTCGAGTTTCGCCAGAGCAGCTTTCCGCTGTTCTACGGTATCGGAGCAGATCATCTCGCGGATAGCGGGGATACGATCCTCGTCGAAGAACATGTGCTCGGTACGGCACAGACCAATGCCTTCTGCGCCCAGGCTGCGAGCTTTCTTCGCATCGGTGGGGGTGTCAGCGTTGGTGCGAACCTGCATCTGACGGTATTTGTCAGCCCAATCCATAACACGGCCAAACTCACCGCCGATGGAAGCGTCCACGGTGGGGATAATGCCGTCATAGATGTTACCGGTAGAACCATCGATGGAGATATAATCGCCTTCATGATAGGTTTTGCCAGCCAATTCAAATTTCTTGTTTTCTTCGTCCATGTTGATTGCAGAGCAGCCAGATACGCAGCAGGTACCCATACCACGAGCAACAACAGCAGCATGAGAGGTCATACCGCCACGGACGGTCAGGATGCCCTGAGAAGCTTTCATGCCTTCGATGTCTTCAGGAGAGGTTTCCAGACGAACCAGAACAACCTTCTCACCTTTGGCAGCCCACTCTTTGGCATCTTCAGCAGTGAAGACAATACGGCCACAGGCAGCTCCGGGAGAAGCAGCCAGTGCTTTGGCAACGGGAGCGGCTTTCTTCAGAGCAGCAGCGTCGAACTGAGGATGCAGCAGAGCGTCCAAGGTTCTGGGATCGATCATAGCAACAGCTTCTTTATCGGAGATCATGCCTTCGTCAACCAGGTCGCAGGCGATCTTCAGAGCAGCGGCAGCGGTACGTTTGCCGTTACGAGTCTGCAGCATGTAGAGTTTGCGATCCTCGATGGTGAATTCCATGTCCTGCATATCGCGGTAATGGGTTTCGAGGATATTGCAGATTTTTACAAACTGATCGTAAACTTCGGGCATAACTTCAGCCAGCTGCGCGATAGGCTGAGGAGTACGAACGCCGGCAACAACGTCTTCGCCCTGTGCGTTCATCAGGAACTCACCGAACAGTTTCTTTTCCCCGGTAGCGGGGTTACGGGTAAACGCAACGCCGGTGCCGGAGGTGTCGCCCATATTGCCGAACGCCATCATCTGAACGTTAACAGCGGTACCCCAAGAATAAGGAATATCATTGTCACGACGGTAAACGTTTGCGCGGGGGTTGTCCCAAGAACGGAATACGGCTTTGATTGCGCCCATGAGCTGCTCTTTGGGGTCGGTGGGGAAATCTTCGCCGATTTTTTCCTTGTATTCGGCTTTGAACTGGTTGGCCAGCTCTTTGAGATCCTCAGCGGTCAGTTCAACGTCCTGCGTAACGCCTTTTTCCTCTTTCATCTTGTCGATGAGCTGCTCGAAATATTTTTTGCCGACTTCCATAACGACGTCGGAGTACATCTGGATAAATCTTCTGTAGCAGTCCCAAGCCCAACGGGGGTTGCCGGATTTGGCAGCCATGACTTCAACTACTTCCTCGTTCAGACCGAGGTTCAGGATGGTGTCCATCATACCGGGCATGGAAGCGCGGGCGCCAGAACGAACCGAAACCAGCAGGGGGTTCTCATGGTCGCCGAACTTTTTGCCGGTGATTTCTTCCATTTTGCCAACGTATTCCATGATTTCAGCCTGGATTTCGTCGTTAATTTTGCGGCCGTCCTCATAGTACTGGGTGCAGGCTTCGGTGGAAATGGTGAAGCCCTGCGGAACAGGGAGACCAAGATTGGTCATTTCAGCGAGGTTTGCGCCTTTACCGCCAAGCAGTTCGCGCATTTTGCCGTTACCTTCGGTGAAAAGGTACACATACTTCTTCTGCATTGTAATCTACCTCCATATTTTTATGGATAGCTGGAAATCAAATCCGGAAAACTGGTTGGATCTCGATTTCCGGCACACCTACAATTCCCGCACAGCGGAGATTTTTGCCCTGTAAACAGGACAAAATACGCTTACATCAAACATCTTATAAAAAGATGCCGGAAAGCGCAGATTCTCTGTTGTGCTGTTATTTTCATTATAGCAAATCTGTTGCCTTTTTACCAGAGGATTTTTGATTTTTTTTTCGTTTCATAAAAAATTAACAGAATTCTGTCCGGTTTTGCAGGATGCTTCACAAACCATCCAAAGCTGTTTGTTTTTTGCACATAATGAGGAGCAGGTTGTCCGTTTTAACGCAAAACTCTTTACAAAACTTGAAAAAGCAGGTATGATAAGAAAGAAAAAATGAGAAATCGAAAATAATACAAATCGGAGGGTTTGATATGATGGCAGCATTGGCGGTAATCGAGGAAAAACGGCTGGCAATTTTGGAAAAACACCTGCAGAACGGTGTGATTTTTGAGTGCGTTGACGGGATTGTGATTGAAGAAACAGTGGAAATCGGCAAAGGGACCCGGATTTCCCCAAATGTGACACTGCGCGGGAATACTGTAATTGGGGAAAATTGCGTCCTCACCTCCGGTACTGTGATTGCCGACTGTGAGATCGGAGACGGTTCTACCATCAACGCCTCCCAGTGCTACCAATCCAAAGTTGGTAAGGAAGTCAGCGTGGGGCCCTTTTCCCACCTGCGTCCCAATTCGGTTTTGGAAGACCACGTTCATGTCGGGGATTTTGTCGAGATCAAAAACTCGACCATCGGTGTGGGTACGGCAGTAGCGCATCTCACCTATGTGGGCGACAGCGATGTCGGACGGAATGTCAACTTTGGCTGCGGCTGTGTGACTGTCAATTACGACGGCGTCCGTAAATGCCGCTGCAAGATCGGGGACAACGCTTTTATTGGCTGCAATACCAATATGATCGCGCCGGTGGAGATTGGCGACAATACTTTTATCGCGGCTGGTTCGACCATCACAAACGAGGTGCCGGACGGTGACTTTGCGATAGCCCGTGCCCGGCAGGTCAATAAATCAGGCCTTGGTGCAGAGAAGCTCAAAGACCGCAAACTGAAATGGTAAATTTATTATGAATTGCGCAAGACCCGGTTTGAAACCGGGTCTTTTTGTTTGAACAGAAAAATAAATAAGGAGAATATCAGAATGAAGAAAACAGCGTTTCTATCAGCGGTGATTCTGGCGGCAGCCGTCTTGTTCGGAAGCTGCGGCACCGGCAGACAGCCTGATTACCGCATCGATCTGACCGAATGGCAGCAGGAGGACGGCAGCTATCAGTTTGAGGAACTTGCGTGGGGCAGCTCGAAAGAGGAAATAGAAGAATCACTCGGCATTTCGCTCACCGAGGCTCCGGGCGAACAGGAGGGAGCAGAAACCTTTGTGTCTGACCAGAAATTCTTCTGGGAAGGACAGGAAGCAGAGCTGAAAGCGGAGTTCCGGGACGGCGGACTGTGCGGGATTTCCTTTACCTTTGCTGACCTGGAAGATGAGATTAAAGAGTCGCTTCCGGAGGTGCTGGAAGAAACCTTTGGCGAACCGACCGCTTCGGTCCACAACGATCTGGAAAACACAACCAAATGGAACAATCCGCCGGAACATGACGGCTGGCAGACCGGCGTGCGATACGGTGTGTACGGCAAGGCGGGCGATGATAGCACAGTGACACTTAGTCTGGTGCAGGCAGCTTTGGAAGAATAAAAACAGCGCGGCGGAATTTCCGCTGCGCTGCTTTGTGTGCTTATTTGGTCAGATTTCCAACAATTTCCAGGGTGTCGCGGGCAATGGTCATTTCCTCGTCGGTGGGGATGATCCAAACCTCGGTCTTGCCCTTGGAGATCAGATGATCTTTTCCGGTTTTGTTTTTGTTTTCCGCTTCGTCCAGCTCGATGCCCAGAAATTCCAGACCTTCGCAGACTTCGGTGCGGGCTTCGTCGGAGTTTTCGCCAATGCCGCCGGTGAAGAGGACAGCGTCCAGACCGCCCATCGCAGCAGCATAGGAACCGATGTATTTCTTGATCTGGTAGCGGAACATGTCGCAGGCCAGTTTGGCGCGGGCGTTGCCTTCTTTGGAAGCGTTTACGAGGTCACGCGCGTCGGAAGAAAGGCCGGAGATGCCCAGGAAGCCGGATTTTTTGTTGAGGAGGGAGCTGATTTCATCGGGGGTGAAGCCCTCTTTGTTCATCATATAGGTGACGACAGAAGGATCGACCGCGCCGGAACGGGTGCCCATAATCAGGCCGTCCAGAGGGGTAAAGCCCATGGTGGTATCCACGCATTTGCCGTCTTTGACTGCGGTGATGGAAGAGCCGTTGCCGAGGTGGCAGACAACAACCTTGGAGCCTTCCGGCTTGCGGCCGGTGATCTTCAGGTAGTGGCCGCTGACATAACGGTGGCTGGTGCCGTGGAAGCCGTATTTGCGGAGGGAGTATTTTTCATAGTATTCATAAGGAATGCCATACATGAACGCTTTGGGCGGCATGGTCTGATGGAAGGAGGTGTCAAAAACAGCGACCATCGGGACATTTTCGCCCAGCGCTTTGCGGCAGGCACGCATGGTTGCGGCCTGAGGCGGATTGTGGAGCGGTCCGAGTTCCCGGAAGGACTCGATATCATCAATAACTTTGTCGGTGACCAGGGTAGATTCCTTATATACTTCGCTGCCGTGGAGGACACGGTGGCCGACTGCGCCGATTTCAGAAACGCTGTCGATGACCTTGCCTTCACCGGTGGTCAGCACTTCGACCAGTTTTGCAAAAGCTTCGGTGTGGGTGGGAAAATCGCTCTTGATTTCCAGTTTTTTGCCGGAATCGGTCTTGTGGGTAATCAGACTGCCTTCGATGCCGATGCGTTCGCAGTTGCCTTTTGCGATGACATGCTCGTTGTCCATGTCAATGAGCTGGTATTTGAGGGAGGAGCTTCCCGCATTCAGTACCAGAATTTTCATGTAAAATCACCAATCCTTTTATTTTACGTTCTTTATTTGGGTTAGCCGGGAAAAAATGGACAAAATAACAAAGCGGGCAGCCGATTTGCCGCCTTTTTGCCGGAAACTGTCCCCCGGTCTTGACTTTCCCTGTCCTACATTATATATTAGTATAATAGAAGAAAAATTGCAAGCGTTTCCCCTGGATTTTTTCCATTTGTCCAAAAAATTGCGAAAAGGATGTGAAGAAATGCACTTTGCCGCCATTATTGCGGAATATAACCCGTTTCACAACGGCCATGCCTTTCAGATTGAACAGACGCGGCGTGCGGGCGCTACCCATGTGGCGGTGGTGATGAGCGGCCATATCACACAGCGTGCGGACGTTTCCTGTTTTTCCAAATGGACGCGGGCTGAGGCCGCTGTGCGCGGCGGCGCCGACCTTGTGATCGAACTTCCGGCAATTTACGCCTGCGCGCCGGCAGAGCGGTTTGCGCTGGGCGCGGTGGGGACGCTGAATGGCCTTGGAATTCCGGGAAAGCTTTCGTTCGGGAGCGAATGCGGGGATACCAAACTTCTTGCAAACTGTGTTGAAGCGCTGGAAGGGGTGGATCACTCGGAAGTGCTGCAGGGCTATCTGAAACGGGGCTTTGCTTTTCCCAACGCACGGACCAGTGCGATTGCCGACCTTTTCGGAAAAGATGTTGCCGCCCTTTTGCGGGAACCCAACAATATCCTGGCCGCCGAATATATCCGGGCGCTGAAACGCACCGGCTCGATGTTGGAGTCATTTACAGTGAAACGCACCGGTGCCGCACACGACAGCAAAATTACATCCGGAAATTTTGCGAGTGCTTCCCACATCCGGGATATCTGCCAGCAAAGTTCGGTGCGGTATACCGCGCCCTTTGTGCCGGAGAGCGCCTATTCCCTTTATCGTCACGATTATGCGCTGGGAATGGCGGGCGCTTCCTTTTATAATCTCACACCGGTGATTCTGTATCACCTCCGCTCGATGAAACGGGAACAGTTTGCTGCGCTCCCCGATATGGCAGAAGGGCTGGACAGCCGTTTCTTCAAGGCTTCCCGCCAGGCATGCTCCCTTGATGAGCTGCTGGCGCTGCTCAAAACCAAACGCTACCCGATGAGCCGGATGAAACGAATGGTAGCCTGTGCGCTGCTGGGCATCACAGCCGAAACGGCAGCCTTGCTGCCTGCTTATATTCGGGTGCTGGCATTGAACGAACGGGGGCAGGAGATCCTCCGCGCAGCGAAAAAATCGGGGACGCTCCCCATCTACCACTCTTTTGCCCGGTTGGAGCGGGATTTCCCGTGCTACACCGAACCGGAGCTGCTGGCGACCGAGCTTTTCCGGCTCGGCGTTCCGCAGAACAGCCCGGCGCTTTCCGAATATCGTGACCAGCGCCCCGGCTATGTCAACAGTGCAGAAATCACCTGAAAGGATGAAACATATGGCTGCTTTGCAAATCAAAGAGATCGAATACCCCGGATACGGCCGCGCGCTGGAAATTTCCAACGGGCTCTGCCGGCTGGCCGCAACACTGGACAAAGGTCCCCGCATTATCAGCTTCCGGCTGGAAGGTCAGCCCAATGTCATGTTTGAAGATTTGAAGGATGGTACAAGCCAGCCCGCCCCGGAGTTTGACCGGTTTTACTATCCCGGCGCCGCTTGGCACATCTACGGCGGCCACCGGCTTTGGATTTCGCCCGAGTCGCTGCCGGAGTGCTACTACCCTGACAACAATCCGGTGGAATATACCGTGGAAAATGGAGCGGTGACCTTTGTCCCGTCGGCACAAGCTGAAAACGGCCTGCAGTTCACCCTCCGGGTGGAGATGGAGCCGGATTCCGCACGGGTAAAGATTACCCACCGCATCCGCAACATTTCGAACGCCGAAAAGATTTTTGCGCCCTGGTGCCTCACCGTGCTGGCACCTGGCGGCACCGAAATCGTGCCGCAGCCCGACCGGGCCACCGGCCTGCTCGGCAACCGTGTGCTGGCCCTCTGGCCTTACACGAACATGGCCGACCACCGCGTTTTCTGGGGGAACCGGTATATTACGCTGGCGCAGGATCGGGAGTGCTCACAAAAATTCAAATTCGGGCTCAACGGGGAGAAAGGCTGGGCAGCCTATCTGCTGGGCAGTGAGCTGTTCATCAAACGGTTCCGCAGCCAGGTGAACGGCAGTTATCCGGACGGCGGCTGTTCCTTTGAAACCTTTACCTGCGCGGATTTTCTGGAGATGGAGAGCCTGGGTGAGCTGCTGCCCACAGCGCCTGGCGAGGAGCGCTGTCACACCGAGGAGTGGGAGCTCTGCGAAGCGAAAGGATGCTTTGACCCCAAAAATGAGTCGAAAATTGACCGGTTTGTCGCCGAAAACCGGCTGCGCAGAACCACTGCTGTGGCGATTGACGGACCGGCCGGCGCCGGCAAGAGTACCATTGCCCGTGCCGCCGCACAGAAGCTGGGATTTTTATATGTGGATACTGGCGCAATGTACCGCACCATCGGGTTGGCGGTTCGCCGGGCCGGAAAGGATACGCATGATGCCGCCGAAGTGGAGAGCTGCCTGCCTGCGATCCATCTTTCGCTCGGATATGAAAACGGCGTGCAGCAGGTCTTTTTGAATGGTGAGAATGTTTCGAAAGCCATCCGGACGCCAGAGGCTTCGATGGATGCTTCGGCTGTATCGGCAATCCCCGCGGTTCGGGCTTTTCTGCTGGAGCAGCAGAGGGAACTTGCCCGCCAAAACGATGTGATTATGGATGGCCGGGACATCGGGACCGTTGTGTTGCCTGATGCGGCGGTGAAAATTTTCCTGACGGCGGCACCGGAGGAACGTGCCGGCCGCCGGCATAAAGAGCTTATCGAAAAAGGTGAAACGGTTTCCTTTGAAGAGGTGCTTGCAGACGTGGAACAGCGGGACTATCAGGACTCTCACCGCGCTGCCGCTCCGCTCAAACAGGCGGAGGACGCTGTTTTGGCCGATACGACCGGTTTCTCGCTTGCCGAATCCATCCGGCTGATTGAACAGATCATCCGGGACGGAATGGAGGGGACAAAATGATTTTTTACAATTTTGCGCGGTTGGTGGTGCTGGTTGTCGCCCACCTGCGTTACCGGCTCCGGTTTGAAGGGCTGGAACACATTCCGGAAAACCGTGGATTTATCCTTTGTTCCAACCATATTTCGATGTTTGATCCCATCCTGATCGCCGTAAAAATCAAACCGCAGTGCTTTTTTATGGCCAAAGAAGAGCTGTTTCACAACAAATTTGTGGCAGCATTGATCCGCAAGCTGGGCGCTTTTCCGGTTTCCCGCGGCAAGGGAGATACCGCTGCTATTGACCGTGCGGTGGAGATTGTGAAAAACGGCCAAGTCCTGGCCATCTTCCCGGAGGGACATCGCTCCAAGGATGGCAAACTGTTAAAGCTCAAGTCCGGTGCTGTGGTGGTAGCGTCCCAAACCGGCGGGGATATCTTGCCCTGTATTATTAAGAAAGGAAAACGCGGGCTGATCCGTCGTTCCCTCACCGTCCGCTATGGTGAGGTGATTACTCCTGAGGAACTCGGCATTACCGAAGCGCATGCTCCTTCCGAGATCCGGGGCGGCAACCGGGTGCTGACCGAACGGCTTACAACCCTGCTGGAAAAAACCAATGCCTGAGATCCATGTTGCTGCGTCCGCCGGCTTTTGTTTTGGAGTAAAGCGGGCGGTGGAAACAGCCTTTTCCCTTGCGAAAGCGGGAACATCTGCCGTTACCTTCGGCCCGATCATTCACAACCCTCAGGTGATTGAGCAGCTTGCTTCAATGGGGATTGTACCGGAGGAGGATCCTGCCCGAATTCCCGCCGGAAAAACAGTACTGATCCGCTCCCACGGTGTATCGAAAAAAGTTTACAATTTGCTCAAAGATTGCAATTTGATCGACTGTACTTGTCCGTTTGTTGCTAAAATTCACCGGATTGTTGAAGAGCAATCCGCTCTTGGAAAGGTGATTTTAGTGGCCGGAAATCCCGCCCACCCTGAAGTGGAGGGGATCGTTGGCTTTGCGGAAGGTCCTGTTTTCGTCTTTCAGACGGAAGAGGAACTGGCGGATATCGTAAATAATCTAAAGGAAAATGGTGAAAAACCTGTATGCATGGTGGCGCAGACAACGTTTCGTGAAAAATTGTGGGAGAAATTTCAACATTTTATCGAAAACCACTATACAAACGTCCAAATTTTTGATACAATATGTAGTGCGACTACTGTGCGGCAGAAAGAGGCTGCGGAGCTTGCAGCACAGTCTGACTATATGATTGTAATCGGCGGAAAGTCCAGCTCCAATACCATCAAATTGGCGGATATTTGTTCACAATTTTGTGAAACTGACCATATCGAAGAAAAATCGGAGCTTGACAAAACGAAGATTTTCCTGCATAATAGAATAGGCGTTACTGCCGGTGCTTCTACCCCGGCTGATATAATCAAGGAGGTTCTAAACACAATGACTGAAATTCTGGAAAACCATGACGAGGAGTTCAACTTTGCTGAGCTTCTGGAGCAATCTCTCAACGAGAAATTATATACAGGCAAGAGGGTAAAAGGCATCGTCACCAATGTTGCTCCCAACGAGATCCATGTGGATGTCGGCGCAAAACAGGCCGGCATCGTTCCCGCATCTGAACTCACCGATGATTCCAGTGCCAACATTATGGAAATGTTCCATAAGGATGACGAGCTGGATCTGATCGTCCTCAAGGTCAATGACCAGGAGGGTATTGTCACCCTGTCCAAAAAACGCTGCGATGCTGAAGCCGGCTATGACGCTATCCGCCAGGCTTATGAGGATGGTACCGTTCTCGAAGGCGTTGTCACCGAGGTGGTTAAGGGCGGCGTTCTGGTGCTGACCAACGGCATCAAGATCTTTATTCCTGCTTCCATGACTTCTGACCGCAAGGTGGAAGATCTGAACACTCTTCTGAAGAAAGAAGTTCGCTTTAAAGTCATCGAAATCAACGATCGCCGTCGCCGCGCTGTCGGCTCCATCCGTGCGGTTCTGGCTGATGAGAAAAAGGCAAAACAGGAAGAATTCTGGGCGAATGTTGAAATCGGCAAGGTTTACAAAGGCGAGGTCAAGTCTCTCACCTCCTACGGCGCGTTTGTTGATCTTGGCGGTGTAGACGGCATGATCCACATCACTGAGCTCTCCTGGACCCGCATTAAGAGCCCCGAAGAGGTTGTCAAAGTCGGCGATGTTGTCGAAGTGTATATCAAAGACATTGATACCGAGAAAAAGAAAATCTCTCTTGGCTACAAGAAAGCAGAAGACAATCCGTGGGAAATCTTCAAACGCGACTATCAGATCGGTGATGTTGCGGAAGTTAAGATTGTTTCGATCACTTCCTTTGGCGCTTTTGCGCAGATCATCCCCGGTGTGGACGGTTTGATTCACATTTCTCAGATTGCCAATGAGCGTATTGCGAAGGTATCGGACAAACTGGCTGTTGGTGATGTTGTAAAAGCCAAGATCATCGATATCGACTTTGATAAGAAGAAAGTCAGCCTGTCCATCCGTGCGGTTCTCGATGAAGCTCCCGCTGAGGAAGCAGCAGAAGAGGAAACCGCTCCTGATTATGCTTCCGACCTGGAAGGCATTGAAGGAGTAACCGTAGAATAATTCTGCGAAAACTTATAAAAAGGCTGCCGGTATGGCGGCCTTTTTTGGTATTGAAGAGTTTTAGTGCCTTCTCTCGTTTCCTTTAAAAAGGAGGGATTTCAGTTGTCTATTCAAATTTTAGTTGCCGAAGATGATCCGGATATCAACCGCTTGCTTTCCCGGATTTTGGAGCAGGAAGGCTACATGGTAACTGCTGCCTTTTCGGGGAGTGAAGCACGCTTGTTGTTTCGAGACAGGAAATTTGATCTGTTTGTCCTCGATTTGATGTTACCCGGTGCTGCGGGGGAAGAGCTCGTGGAAGAAATCCGGAAAGTTTCCACCGCACCTATTCTGATTATCTCAGCAAAAGGACAGGAAGATAAGCTGCATGTCCTGAAGATTGGAGCGGACGATTTTATATCAAAGCCGTTTGATGTCAATGAGGTGGCAGTGCGGGTGTATAGTCTGCTGCGACGCAGCCGCGATTTTTCTGAAAATCCGTCCGGTCAAACAGCGCTGACCTTTAAAAATCTGATTTTGGATCCTGAAAGCCGGGAGGTTCAGGTCTATGGACAGCCGTTGGCACTGACTGCGCGGGAATTTGATATTTTGGCGCTGTTGCTGCGTTATCCCAATAAGGTTTTTACTCGCCAGAATCTTTTTGAAACGATTTGGGGTGGCGCTTATTTGGGAGATGACAATACAATCAATGTCCATATTAGCAACTTGCGTTCCAAAATACAAAAGCTGGATACCGACGAGGAGTACATTGCGACTGTTTGGGGAGTAGGGTTCAAAGCTGCCAAAAAACAATGAAAATATTTGGAAAAAACGCCTATTTCTTAGGCGTTTTTCTTTTTTTATCCGAATCCTCTTGACATACTATGTATAAGATGGTATTATGCAAATATGATGTTTAACATAGTATTTTGCAAAAGGAGGTATATATGGACAGTCAAAGAAAAAAGGGTGTACTCGATGTTTGTGTGCTTGCGATTTTAACCCGCGGGGATTCTTACGGTTATGAGATGATCGGACAGATGGCCAACTGCATGCCGGTTTCGGAATCGACACTTTATCCGATTCTGAAACGGCTGGAAAATAGCGGATGCCTGGAGACCTATAAACAGGAGCACAATGGAAGGATCCGAAAATACTATCGCATCCGGACGGAAGGCCGGGACAAGATTGCCGCCTTTCTGGAAGAGTGGGCAGAAATGGAGCGAATTTATACCTTTGTGAGAAATATGTCAGAGGAGGATGCAGAATGAATAAACAGGATTATCTGACCGAGTTTTTCCGGGCATTGGGGCTGATTTCCAATGCGGAACGGGAACAGATTGCCGATTATTACAACGAGCTGATTTGCGATAGACTGGAGCAGGGAATGACCGAAGAGGAAGCTGTGGCCCAACTGGGTGATCCAGCTGAAGCGGCGGCAATGTTTCGGGAACAGTATACAGCTGAGGAAAATAGTCTAGCACCGGAACAGAGTCTCACGATAGTGGAGGAAGCGCCCGCACTGACGACGTTGGATTTTGAGGTAGAAAATCTACGGATAATTGTGCAGGGGATGACAGACTCTTCTGAATTGCCCAGCATTCAGTTCCAATCCAATCCGGAATTTGATGAAATTCATACCGAAACAAGGGGCGGTGTATTTTATTATCGGCACAAGATCCGCAAAAATGTGGGTATGTCACTGCTGCATTTTTTCAAAAGCCCGGAACTGCGGGATTTTGTGGTTCGGATTCCGGCAAGCTGGAAAGGAACTTTGCTGTTAAAAACTTGCAATGGCCCAATTTCTGTATCCGGTGTGGAGGATATGCAGAAGCTTGGTATGACAACTTCCAATGGACGGTTGGAACTCCGAGATTTAAGCGCTTCTCAAATTGAAGCCAAGAGTGGAAATGCCCAAAT
Organism: uncultured Clostridia bacterium; assembly: GCA_944382875.1. GTDB lineage: Bacteria > Bacillota > Clostridia > Oscillospirales > Ruminococcaceae > Merdivicinus. Next base: position 89,997 of record CALWNQ010000001.1, on the reverse strand, counting down.
CATTCTGCAGAATATTGGCACTGTCAATCTGGAGGCGGTGACCAGCAACGGTAGAATTGAAGCGAGCGCCATTCATGCCACCGGACTTTTCCTTCACACAACCAACGGTTCCATGCAACTTGGAGATTTGCAGGCGAATAGTCTCCGTGCCGAAACCAGCAATGGAAAAATTGAAGGAGCAAACTGCGTCATATCCGGAGAGCTCCGTCTTTCTAGTACGAACGGAGCTGTGACATTGGAAAAATCCAAAGCGGAAGGTATCCGTTTGACCAGCAGTAACGCTCGTTTGAAGGTGGACCAGATTGAAGCGCCGCAGATTGAGCTGCGCAGCAGCAATGGAGGTATCTCCGGGACTGTGCTTGGGGCTGCGGAGGATTATGAAACAGAAGCACGGACAACCAACAGCTCCTGCAACCTGCCCAATCTTTCTGGAACCGGGCGCCCTAAACATCTTTCCGCGGTCACTTCCAATGCCAAGATTCAGATTGAATTTCATCCGAAACAGTGATGGGATTGTAAAATTTCAAAGTTTCCTCGATTTCGCGGTGCTGTTGTGGTACAATAGAGGGGAGAGGAGTGTGAACCATGTTGCTCACCTATGACAGCATCCGAAGAAATGAAGAAATTAGCACCTATATCCGTCAGGCGGATTTGTCGCTGGAAGCGCTGGGATATACCGAGCACAGCTTTGCTCATGTTACCATCTGTGCCCGCTGTGCCGCCGAATTGCTCGACGGGATGGGGTATCCCGAACGAACGGTGGAGCTTGTTAAAATTGCCGCCCATCTGCATGATATCGGCAATGTCATTAACCGGGTAGATCACGCCCAGAGCGGCGCCATGATGGCGTTCCGGATTTTGGATAAGCTGGGGATGCCGCCTGCGGAAGTGGCGGCGGTGATTACAGCCATTGGCAACCACGACGAAGATACCGCTTATCCGGTGAATGAGCTGGCAGCCGCTTTAATTCTTGCGGATAAATGTGATGTTCGCCGCAGCCGGGTGCGTAGTAAGGAAACCATTGCTTTTGATATCCACGACCGGGTAAATTATGCGGTAGAAAAAAGCGCCCTGTCCCTGGATCGGGACAAGGGCACTGTGACACTTGAACTGACGATTGATTCCAAAATCTGCCCGATTCTGGAATATTTTGAGATCTTTATGAACCGGATGCTTCTTTGTCAGAAAGCAGCCGCATTTTTTAAGCTCCGGTTCGGCATTGTCATTAACGGGCAAATTGTCATGTAACAGTCACAGTCCCTTTTGCCGGAGGAACTGTTCGGGGGAAGTTCCCATAATCGATTTGAATACACGGCTGAAATAATACAGGTCGGAAAAACCGGTTTCCAGTGCTACATCGGTAATACGGGCACCGCCATATTCCAACAAAGCCGCCGCACGATCCACACGCAGCTGGTTAACAGTTTGCAGGATGGTGCGGCCGGTTTCTTTTTTATAAACTGCGCCACAGTAGGTAGCATTCAACCCGATGTGTTCTGCAACGTTGGATACTGTGATGTGTTCTTTAAAATGTGCTTCAATATATTTTTGGATTTCCAAAACATGCGGGTTGCCCTTTCTCAATTTGGATAACTCTAACAGCCGGTGCGCAATTAGCAGGAAATTGCCCCGGCAGAGCAGTTCTTTGGATTCATCCATGCTCATCCAGGCGCGCTCAAAGTCGGCAAAATGATGAAGCAAAAGATCATCATTCTTCCAAGAGAGCAGTTTGGGTTTTGTGGGAAGCAGGTCGCTGCTGCCTATAAAATTGAATGCAATACAGTCCATACCATTGGTTCTCGCAGAACGATAGCTTCCCTGTGGAAGAAAGATTGCGTCGCCGGCTTGTAGCTGGCAGGCGCCGTTTTGTGAGTGGTAGGTTGCGGAGCCCTGTACAACAAAAGTAAGGTCGTGAAACGGAATTGTTTCCGGCCGTAAGTTCCATTGGGAGGTACAGTGTTTCCGGACAAAATACTGGACGATGGGGTTAAATTCCATTAGGGTTGACACCTCTGTCTTTGATTTGTGCAAGTGGGCGTTTGTTTGTCCATTGTGTTTCTGTCAGATTCAGGATACAATAAGATAAACCGAAAAAGGAGGGTTTTTGATGAAACCGGTTGATTTGGAACGGTTCTGGGCAGATGATGAGTTGGCACATCGCGAAAACTGTTTTTCTGTGGAAGCGCCGCAGGCGGCACTTGGCATCCGCATGAGTGATGAGTGTGTATTTGCGGAACTGAACGAGCCAGGCAATCCCTGGGGCGAAACGCCAAGGGAGCGGCGGATGGAACTGAACCGGCGGTATAATGATCTGGCGGAACGGATTGTTGGAAAGCGGCTTTTGCGGGAAGATTTTCCCACCGCTGACGAAACGCTGCCGCCTCTGCGGGGAATCGGCGAAGTATTTGGCGGGAAATATGTGTTTGATGGGAATGTTACCTGGCTAAAGGGGAGCTGCTCTACCCCAGAGGAGCTGGAAGCTGTGCTCGACCGGGTGGACCGGATGGATCTGGAGGATTTTATTCTGCCCCAAAACTGGTTTGCTGAGAAAAAGCGGATTTTAGAACAATATGGGCACAAACCGGGATTGTGGCGGGGAGTGCGTGGTCCAGTGACACTGGCAACTTCTATCTATGGGGTGGAGAATCTGATTTTCCTTTATTACGATGTGCCGGAGCTGTTTGAACGGTTCAGCCGTACGATCCTTAAGGTGATTCTCGCTTATATTGATGTATCCAACCGGGAGGCTGGATACACAGCGGAAACAGCGCCCCACGGTTTTGGCTTTTGTGACGACGATTGCAACCTACTCACACCGGAAATGTACGAGATTTTCGGGTTCCCCGTTTTACAGAAAGTATTTGAGGTTTGCAGCCCTGATCCGGGAGATGAGCGGTATCAGCATTCGGATTCGGCAATGGCGCATCTGCTGCCCGTACTGGCTCGGTTGAATCTGACCGGTTGCAATTTCGGCCCCACTGTAACGGTGGAGGAAATCCGCAGATATATGCCCAGAACCCGTATCGACGGCCAGCTTGCCCCATTCACTTTTATGCGCAACAACGAGGACGAAATCATCGCGGAGGTTCGCCGTGACTGTGAGATGGCACGTAAAAGCGGCATCAAAGGTCTAAATATTACAACAGCCGGTTCAATTAACAACGGTTCTCTGCTGACCAGTATGCGGGCGGTGATGTACGCCATTCAGACTTATGGCAGATATTGATATAACAAAACCGGAGTGCAGAAGCATTCCGGTTTTTTACTGCCATCTATTCCGTAAACGGTGGTATCTTTTTTTCAAATGCCGGGGGAGAGGTTATTTTTTTAGGTCATAATTGCCATACTGGCGCCACAGGTCAATCATCATCTCGTAGCGTTCCAGCGGCATGCCGGTATAGGCGCAGTTGGAGGTGCAGAATATGTAGCCATAGCCGCGGTCCATACCCTCCCGAAGTGAACGCATGACATCAGCTTTGCATTCTTCGTCGGTGCCGGTTTGAAGCAGGCCGCAGTTGACATTGCCGCACAGCGCGATCTTGTCGCCGATCAGTTTGCGCAGTTCGGGAATGCTCACGCCGCCCTGCGGGTCAAGGGAGTGAAAAGCATCCGGACCGCAGTCCGCCATCTGTTTTGCGATAGGCATAATGTTGCCATCGGTGTGTTTGATGGTATAGTATCCCATTTCCCGGTAGCCGTCGATGACGCCTTTGAGATAGGGAACAATCAGCTCGTCAAATTTTTCGGGGCTGAAGAATGGATTGACATTGAAGCAGTAATCGGAACAAAGGGTAAATCCGTCAAGCAGATGTCCGCGGTCATCCAGTTTACGGGCAAATTCCAAAGCTCCTTCCAGCCGACGCTCAGATTCTTCGTTCAGTTCTTCGGGAGCTTCATACATCTTTTCGGAGAATTCAAACATCGAATCACCGTCCGGAATTGCCCAGGTGGGGTCGCCGTGCATCATCAGATAGTATTCGTCGCCGCTTTTTTCACGGATGAGCTGGAGCATTTCCACTACGTTATCAAAATCGCCGCCGGGAGCACCGTGGACAAAAATAGCGCTGTGGCCGTAACGTTTGGCGGTTTCAATATAAAGATCAGCAATATCGTTCATATGGAGCTTCTTTTCATTCAAGCTCATCTGATTCCACTGATAATAAGCCCGGTGACTGGGATGAAGTCTGCCAAATGCTTCCATTGTGAGGAAGAAGACCAGTTCAAAGGTTGGGACTTCTCCGCCGATTTTCTCGCATTTTAGTGTTTTGATAAACCGTTCTTTGTGTGTCATTTTCCGTTCACTCCGTTCTTTTCGTCAATTTTGCGGTTGTATTCGTCAACAATCTTTCCGACCAGCCGGATGCGTTCGATATCGCCGGTGGAGGAAATCTCGTCCGAAATGCCAAGAATCAGGTTGGGCGCAAAGAGGTCGAGGATTTTATGGACACACTCGACCAAAACTTCTTCGGGGAACTCTTCATCAAAATAAACAGCGGGGATGCCGTCTATCAGGAACATGTTGTTACCCAAATATTGGTGTGCTTCTTCCAGCGTGACATCGCCCTGTGGTTTGGGAGTGATGGCTTCGATACCATCCAAGCCGGTTTGCTGGTAGTATTCCATGAGTCCGCGGTTGTCGCCGTCGTAATGGGAATAGACAAATTTTCCGGCTTCGTGCAGCTTTTTGCAGCGGAGCTGATATTCCGGCAGCACATATTTTTCAAACAGCGCGGGGGAGAGAGTGCCGGAGTGGATGTTGTCCCCAAAGTTGATGATCCGGATCGGAGAAGCGTTGATGACATCAATCAGCTGCATCTGGGATTCCCGAAGGGCGTCAAAGTAGGCGTCCACTGCTTCAGGGTAATCAACCAGTGCGTAAACGGCTTCCTCCACCCCCATCAGGTCGATGTAAAGGCGCTGAAGGGATACTCGCGGCATAAAGATACAGGGAGCACCAAGATCGCCCCACTCGGCATGAACTTTGTCAAAATTTTCCTGGGAGTAAGCCCAGCGAGTGTGCTGCTCGATGTAGGTGTAGATTTTCAAGTCTTCTTCGCTGCATACCCATTCTTTTGTGACCAGTCTGGCCCAACTGCTGTCGGTGCGTTTGGTTGTCTGGGTGACAGTGCCAACTGGTGTTTCAATGATGTTGGTGAAAAAGTCCCCATCTTCTCGGGAAGAAAAACGGATAGTATCATCATATACCGGGTAAAAACAGCAGTTATATTCATAAATACGGGCGGAACAACCGAGTTCGCGGTAAATTTCCACCTTGGACATTCCCTTGTATTTACCGGGAAGTTCTCCATCAGCGAATAGACGGTCTGCGATCCAGCAATCAATACGCGGCTGCCAAATAACCTTTCCGCCGGCGCGCTTAAAGCAGATGTCTTCGTGAAGTTTTGCAAAGTTCATCCGAAACACTTCCTCTCACCGGGTTGACTTTTTATGCGGAATTATTATAACATTCTTATTTTGGAAAAGCAATGGAAAAAAATCCGATTTCCGGTACTTTTTTTCGTTTTTTATACAGAAAACTGCTCGAACTGACGGGTTTTAATCTCCGTAGCACTACCTGCCGATTTGCGGAAAGCGGAAGGGGTAGAACCAGTCATTTTTTCAAAGACCAATGAAAAATTCTGCCGGCTGTTGAAACCTGTTTCGGCTGCAATTTCCACAAGCGGCATCCGGGTGTTTGCGAGTAGAAATTCGGCATTCTTAATCCGGATTCGGTTAACATAAGCCATGATTCCACAGTCAAATTCCCGACGAAAGAGGGATTGAAGGTAACTGCGGTTGACACCTGCAGCTTGCGCTACCTGGTTTGCTCGGAGCGGCAAGGCGCTGTTTTGTCGGATAAAGGCAATGGCCTGTCTGACATATAAGAAGCTTCCCGATTCTTTGGGGCCGGTGGAAGCCTCCGCCAGCTCCAGCAACACCCGTTCAAGCAGATTGCCGACCAGAAAACGGTCGGCTTGAGCACCACGCTCCAACTGGGCAATGAGGTCTTTGATGACAGCTCCGAAGCTTTCCCGGTTTTCGGCGGTGAAATATGCTGTTGGCCGTAATAGAAACCGTCGGACGACCGGGCTGTTTTCCCGTGCTGGTTTGATGCAGCAAAAGCCTTCATTTTTTTGGCAGGAAAATTCGATATTCAGAATACTGCACCCTTTTTTGTCGCGAACCTTCAAAGCATGTGGAATATTTTCGTCGAGAAAGATGTACTGGCCATTTGAGAGCTGAAGTTCGGTATTTCCAGTCTGTACCTGGCATTTCCCCGAAAGGACAAACATAATTTCACAGCGCTGATGGCTGTGTTGTTCCGCCATGACAAATTGCGTGAGCTGCATCGCGTAGTAGGCTTCGGGAACCAGATAACAGGTATCGGAACTGAACAGGCTCATAGCGGGCACCTCCATTTTTTATATTATACGACGATTTATTGCATTTGTAAAGAAGATGTACCGAAAATTTTCCGCAGTGAGCAGGGAAATCTGTTATACTAAAAGTACAAAAAACAAATGAAATGAGGTTGTTTTTTATGAGTTTTAAAATTGCTTTTATCGGAGCGGGCAGTATTGGTTTTACGCGGCGCTTGCTCGCAGATTTGCTGACAGTACCGGAATTTCGGGATGTTGAGGTGGCGTTTACCGACATCAATCCGGACAATCTTCGGATGGTGTACGAACTCTGCCAGCGGGACATTGAGGCAAACGGCTTGCCCATTAAAATCAGCACCACGCTCAACCGGCGAGAGGCATTTCAGGGTGCAAAATATGTCATCAATTCAGTACGGATTGGGATGTTGGAAGCATTTGCGACCGATGTCAATATTCCCCTCAAGTACGGCGTGGATCAGTGTGTGGGAGATACCCTTTGTGCCGGCGGTATTATGTATGGCCAGCGCAGCGCCTATGCTGCATTGGAATTCTGCCGTGATATCGAGGAGGTTGCGGCACCAGGCTGTATTATGCTTAACTATTCCAACCCGAACGCCATGGTTACTTGGATGTGCAATAAATATAGTAAGGTACCGACCATCGGTCTCTGCCACGGTGTACAGGGCGGACATGAACAAATTGCTCATGCGCTCGGCTACAAAAAAGAAGAGGTGGATATCATATGTGCCGGTATTAACCACATGACTTGGTACATCAGCGTTAAACACAATGGGGAAGATCTGACTGGAAAAATCCTCGAAGCCTATGAGAAAGATCCTGTGTTGAGCCGGACGGAAAAGGTGCGGATTGATATGCTCCGCCGATTTGGATATTATTCAACCGAATCCAACGGTCACCTTTCCGAATATGTGCCTTGGTATCGCAAAAATGAGAAAGAGCTGCTTAACTGGATTGACCTGAGCGACTGGCATCTGGGTGAGACAGGTGGTTATTTGCGTGTTTGCACCGAGGGCAGGAACTGGTTTGAAACGGATTTCCCCAATTGGCTCAAGGCGGAACCTTGGAAATACACTCCAGAAAACCGCAGCCGCGAGCATGGATCTTATATTATTGAAGGTCTGGAAACCGGCCGCATCTACCGCGGACATTTTAATGTGATGAACAACGGCGCCATCTCCAATCTGCCGGATGAGTGTGTGGTGGAGGTCCCCGGTTATGTAGATGCAAACGGCATCAATATCACTCGGGTGGGAGAACTTCCGCTCGGCCCCGCTGCCTGCTGCATGACCAACATCAATGTGCAGAAGCTGGCAGTGGAAGCAGCTTACCGCGGCGATGCTCAGCTTTTAAAACAGGCTGTCATGCTGGATCCGTTGACCGGTGCAGTCTGCACTCCGCCGCAGATCTGGCAGATGGTAGATGAAATGCTGATTGCCGGAGAAAAGTGGCTGCCCCAGTATGCATCCGAAATTGCAAAGGCAAAAGTGCGGATGGAGGAAGGATGCCGGAACGGCACACTGATTCCCACACGGGACGATTATCGCGGTGCGGCACGGCTTCATACCAAAACGGTAGAGGAAATGCAGGCCGACCGGGAAGCTGCAACCCGCAATGCTGTGGAAGCAGACAAGGCAAAAAAGGCCTAAAAGGTTTATTTTGACAAAAGCCACGCACCTGCGTTTTTACGGGTGCGCGGCTTTTTGATGTGAATCGTTGAAGGCTGAGAATTTTTTGCAGTTCAAATAGGATAAAGCATTTGTTATCATGAACCAATCACAATCTAATGTATACAGCGATTGAAGCCAATCGTTTTTACAAGTATGAATGATAACTAATAAATCCTGCCTTTCCGATTAACTTGCAGAAACTGGAAAAGAGAGTTATAATAAAAAGTATGTCTCTATTGGAAAGGATGTAATCGGATGACAAAAACCATTCAACCAATGACAGAAGGCGCTATCTGGAAACGGATGACCTTTTTCGCCTTGCCGATTTTATTGGGAAACCTATTTCAACAAATGTATAACACAGTAGACTCTCTGATTGTTGGAAATTTTCTGGGAAGCTCTGCGCTGGCTGCTGTCAGTTCCTCGGGAAGCCTGATTTTTATGCTGATCGGCTTTCTTAGCGGGATTGCAACGGGTGCAGGTGTCATTGTTGCCCGTTTGTTCGGTGCGGGTGATAAGGAGACGCTCCATCGTGCGGTCCATACCACAGTTGCTTTTGGATTGGCTGCGGGAATTTTGATGACAGGAATCGGTGTGCTGCTAACTCCCAATATTTTGCGATGGATGGACACGCCAAGCAGTGTGATGCCGGAAGCAGTGTCTTATTTACAGATTTATTTTGCAGGTTCGCTTGCGTTTGTTCTGTACAATATTTTTGTTGGGATTTTGCAGGCAGTCGGAGACAGCCGCCATCCGCTGTATTACCTGATAGCGTCCTCTGTTATCAATCTGGTGCTGGATATTTTATTTATCAGCGGTTTTCATACTGGAGTGGGCGGTGCCGCTTTGGCAACGGTGATTTCCCAAGTTGTCAGTGCCGGACTTTGCCTGCTTCAGTTGGTCAGAACAAAAGAAAGCTACCGCCTGATTTTGTCAAAAATCCGTTTCGATCGGAAAATTCTGGGGCAGATTATCCGGATCGGGCTTCCTTCGGGGGTGCAGAACTCGATTATTGCTTTTGCCAATGTCATTGTACAGTCGGATATCAATGCGTTCGGGGAAATGGCGATGGCTGGCTACGGCGCCTATACCAAAATCGAAGGATTCGGATTCCTGCCGATTACCAGCTTTACCTTGGCCATTACCACATTTGTCGGGCAAAACCTTGGTGCAAGACAGAAGGAGCGGACCGAAAAGGGCGCGCGTTTTGGAATTCTGGTTACAGTAATTCTGGCGGAGATAATCGGGATTATTGTGTTCCTGTTTGCTCCGCAGATGATCGCCGCCTTTGATTCAACACCGCAGGTTGTCCAGTTTGGTATTGAAAAAGCGCGGACCGCCGCATTGTTCTATGTTCTGCTGGCTGCTTCTCATTCAATAGCTGCAGTTTTGCGCGGTGCCGGCAAAGCGATTGTACCAATGTTTGTGATGATGATATGTTGGTGTATCATTCGTGTCGCTTTCCTGTCCATTACAATCCCGCTCACGCACAGTATCCAGATGGTTTATTGGGTTTATCCAATCACCTGGGCACTGAGCACCGCTACATTTCTGGTGTATTATAAAAAGGCAAATTGGGCGGAAATTCGCTGAATTTTTGCCCATTTTATTTGATTTGTGCTATAATGGAAGTATCAACTTAAGGAGGGAATTAAAATGCAGGAAGTGTATGATTTTCTGAAAAAATGTGGTACATATTATCTTGCTACCATGGATGGTGACCAGCCAAGAGTGCGGCCTTTTGGGACGATCGATCTGTTTGATGGGAAACTGACTATCCAGACCGGTAAAGTCAAGGATGTTTCCAAACAGATCACACAGAATCCAAAGATAGAAATTTGTGCTTTTGACGGAACGCGTTGGCTGCGTGTCGCGGCTACGGCGGTTGAGGATCCGCGGGTAGAAGCACAGGAGCACATGTTGGCGGCATATCCGTCTCTGCAGAAAATGTACAAAGCCGGTGATGGCAATACGCAGATTTTTGCGCTGCAGCATGGTACTGCAACATTCTCGTCGTTTACCGAAGCTCCTCATACCATTACATTCTAAATTGTACAAACAAACCGGCCTGTATATCAGGCCGGTTTGTTTTTGCTTGTTAAACAATAACCATTTCTATGTATTTTTCCGCCTTTTCAAACGGAAAAAAGAATGTTTTAAGATCCTTGTGCATTTAATCTTCCAATAGTGGAAGCAGCTGATTTTTTGATATCCATTCCAGATTGTAGTGGGTGTGGATTTCGGTTTTTGCAAAAAGACTGCGATCTTCCCGCATCAGATTAACAATCCTGCCGGCGTGCTCTTCATAGTACGCTTTTTCGGAAGGATGATACTCTTCTTTGGTATCATATCCAAAATTCCTGGCGTTCCAACGCATGAAATACGCCCCGAATCGTTCTCCCAATTCTTTTAAAGCGGGAACAGCTTCATTCAGAACCAAAAAATTCCCTCTGCTGCCTGCTTCTAACACAGTTAACCCAAAAGATTCTGAGTAAGATGGGCAGATGAATAGGTTGGACAGTGTAAACAGTTCCAATACTCCCTGCCGTGGAAATCCTTCTGAATATCCGATATCTGATGTGAACAGCAAATCTTCTCGTTCCAAGCCATACTGCATCCCTTCCATTCGGATGAGATGCTTATAGAGAGTGCTTGAAATATCTGCAGAGGGAAAATCACAGAAAATAATCTTTGTGTTTTTTTCAGCTTTTGTCTTGATCGCTCCTGCTAATGCTGCTGCCTTTTCAAACTGTTTCCCCACAGTCAATCTGGCGGGATAAACGATTAAAACTTCCGCATTCATAAGGTCAATGTGTTTTGCAACTTTTTGAATATCTTTGCTCATGCCTTCCAGAAGAGGCAAGGTGTTATAGACGACCGCGCATTTTCCTTCTGGAATACCATACTGTTTTGCCAGTGCGGGAATCCCCGAGTAAGTGGGGTAGACAAATTTGGTATGCGGCATATCCGAAAATCTGGCGGAAAAGGGATATTGCATTTCTTTTGGACGGTTTGCAGGAAGAGAATGGGTGAATGCAATGAATTTAACATGCGGGAGTTTTTCCTGCGCTTTGCGGATGGCAATATTGTGAACCAGATGCCATCCCTGGTAAAGAATGTCATGCAGGATACAGACATCCACATCTTCCAGATGCCGGACAAAATCCTCGGCGATGATATCTGTCTCCTCAAAAAAGGTATCATGGACATCCCCTGTTGAATTGGAATAATCCCGCCATTCGATCGGCTTTCCATGCAGAGTGTTGGTGATTTTTACCCATTCCAGCCTGTTATCAAGGAAAATGCCGGTTCGTTCCCGATCAGGACAGGTTTCACTGACCAGAACCTTGACCTTTATTTGTGCATCCAGCAGCATTTTCAGCTGGTCAGCAACAACATTGACCAAAGAATAGGTGTTGGAAAGTCCGGCAAACATGGTTAATATGGCAACTGTCATCCGAGTATTCCTGCTTTCCTGTTAGATTTGCGGGTGTTTTGCAGATGGGGAAGTCATCAGGCTTCCTGGAAATATTCCAACTTGTTTTTTAGGATGGCTTCCAGATTGGAAATAGAATTGACCATAGATTCTACAGAATGGTTGGTTTGCAGTACCGTTTCAAAGGAAATATCCTCAAAAGAAAGGATTCTTTGAAGTTTTTCGCCTTCAGCATTTAAAATGTGGGATAATGCCGTTTGCTGCAGCGCAATGGATTCCATCAAATCGGAAATAGCCTGGCAGCGGGGCGATACTGGTGCAGCAGTTGTAGTTGTAGTAGTAGAAGTTGTCGAAGTTGTGGTGGAAGTCGAAGTTGTCGTTGAAGTCTAGGTTGTCGTTGAAGTCGAAGTCGTGGTGGAAGTTGAAGTCGTGGTGGAAGTCGAAGTTGTCGTTGAAGTCTAGGTTGTCGTTGAAGTCGAGGTTGTGGTCGAAGTTGAGGTTGTCGTCGTGCTGCTGGTTGTAATAAGACATTCGGTGGGATCCGGAAGTTCCCCGATAAATAATTCGTTATGGCTTTCAGAATTTCCTGTAAACGACTGGAAAATAATATTTCCGTTAATCTGGCTGTAAGTTGTTACTGCATTTGCAAAGGGAGCCAGTACAGAGCCATAAATTGCGGTGGTGCTGTTGGACCATGTTAGGGCTTCCGGGAAATTCCAAAGGATTTTCCGCGCATTTTCTCTGGAGGCGGCAGTTCCGTTGCGGAAAATCTGGTAACTTCCATATTGGATAGCTGTACCGTTTACAGTGATCAGGATAGTGGAGTCAATCGGCGCAATAATATTGATGCCGTTTAACTGATTGAGACCAATTCCTGTACCATAGATATTGGTGCCGTCAAAACGGAAAATATTCAAGGTTGGATCAGTACCGGTAAGGTTTAGCTGATTATACAGAATATTGCCGGTGCCGTTTGTTTGAAGATTTCCCCAAAACGCAGATGCGCATTTTAAATATTGTGCTGTTTCGGCAAAATCAATGGGAGTTCCTGTGATCAGGGCACCATTTGGATTTCCCATGGTGTAGTTGATGACGGTGCTGCTTGGATTGACGATGGTGTTACCGCTTGCGTTGGATCCACCGGACACACTAACATTGCCATATACGACAAAAGATGGGTCTGTACCGGCTGGCGGCAGCGGGGAAATACCAGCCCCAACACCGTAGTTGCTTAAGGTGACGTTGCCTCCTACTGCCACGCGGCCTTCGGCATCGGTATTGCTTAGATTCATATCACCGAATACAAAAACATTATATTCATTGGCAGTGTTAAAATTGATTGCCATTTCAATTCCTCACTCATTTTGATTCTGCATACAATTTTTTCTTTGTACGCGGATCATAGGCAGATTACTTTGGAAAAACAAATGGAACTTCAAAGCGAAGTCCCATTTGTTTATTGGGGTTTATTCCACCGCAGTATCGGTGTTATCGCACAAACAGCCGTCAAATACGGAAAGTTTGGATTGCAGAATCATTTCCAAACGAGAAACGGCGTTTACCATAGATTCCACCGATTTGTTGGTTGCCAACAGAATTTCCGGGGTCGCATCCTGCATGGCGACCATTTTCTGGATTTTTTCTCCTTCTGCATTCAGAATATGTGAAAGTGCGGTTTCTTCCAGCGCAACCGACTCAATGACGTCTGTAATGGCTTGTGTTCTGGTTGCGGTACCGGGTGTAATAACGGGCATTCCCATATTCCTGTTCACTCCTGTTTCATAGATTAAGCGTTTGCTCGTTCTATCGTATGCGAGCGTGGATTGCGGCGTGATGAAGGAAAGAATACGGATGGGATCAAGAAAAATACGGATCAAATTTCTGAGAAAAAGTATTTTTGCAGGGAACGGGATGTCCGGATCAATCGGTACATATGGAGAAACAAATAGGGATATTTTATTGCATAGATTCATTTGCCCTTCTTGCAAAACAGGAAAAAATCTGGTATTCTGTTGGAAAGGAGGCGGTTGATATGAATTGGAAAACAGAGCCCGGACGGATTTTCCGGGAAGAAAATGGAAAACTTTTGGCGGAGATCCGCTTTCCGGAAATTCTGCCGGGAATTTGCGATATTTGTCACACCTTTGTGGATGAAAGCCTGCGAGGGCAGGGGATTGCGGGGGAACTGGCCCAGATGGCAGTCAATCAGATTCTTTCGGAGGGAAAGAAGGCAAAAGCAAGCTGTTCTTTTGTTGTCAAATGGTTGGAACGGCATCCCCAAGAGGCGGCAAAACTCTGCTGGCAGCCCGAGGAGCTGCACGCACAGCTGCGAAAAATGGGGTTTCTGCCCAGCGATACCGTGATGGTTCACAGCTCCCTGCGGGCGATCGGGCCGGTGGCGGGCGGCGCGATGGGGCTGATTGATGCGCTGCGGACCTATTTCTCAAAAGGATTGCTGCTCATTCCCACTCACACCTGGGCCAACGTTAATCCGGAACATCCTGATTACGACGCTTCCTCTACCGAACCGTGCATTGGAACTCTGCCGCGGATTGCCGCGTTCCATCCGGATGGGGTGCGTTCGCTGCATCCCACCCATTCGGTCGCGGCCTTTGGAGAACGCGCGGCGGAATATGTCAAAGGGGAGGAGCTTTTCCATACACCGGCGCCGCCCGAGGGATGCTGGGGACGCCTGTATCAGGAAAACGCCAAAATTCTGCTTGCCGGAGTGAGCCAAAACCGCAACACCTATCTGCACGCGGTGGAAGAGATGATCGGAGTGCCCGACCGGCTGGGCGCCGAGCCGTATCTCATCCACGGCAGAAACGGGAGGGGATTTTGCTGGGAAAATCCGATGCATCCGCACCGTTGTTCTAGGAGTGGCGATGTTTCCCAATTTTATCCGCGGTATCTACCGGCGTTCGAAAAATATGGTGCGGTCCGTATCGGACAGTTTGGCAGTGCGCGGGCAGAAATTTGTAGCGCGCGGAAATGCGCCGCGGTGCTGCGGGAAATCTGGAAACGGGCAGAAGGGGAAATTGGTGTGGGAGAAGAGCCGCTTGCCCCGGAGCTGTACGATAATCTCAATATTCAGGAGGAATCAACCGTGAAAGAAATCCTTTCCACGCCAGATGCGCCGGCAGCAATCGGACCTTATTCCCAGGCAGTAAAGGCGGGCGGCCTGATTTTTGTATCGGGGCAGCTTCCCATCAATCCCCAAAGCGGCGAAATGCCGGAAGGAATCCGAGAACAGGCGCGGCAGTCGCTTGAAAACCTCAAAGCAATCCTGGCTGCGGCGGGCTGTACCATGGAAAATGCGGTGAAAACCACCGTTTTGCTGGAAGACATCGAGGATTTTGCGGCGGTCAATGAAGTGTATGCCGAATACTTCTCAAAAGACTGTCCGGCGCGCGCCTGTTACGCGGTAGACAAGCTCCCCAAAGGTGCCAAAGTGGAAATCGAACTGATCGCCTGTCAGGAATAACAAAAATACCGGCCGTCCTTTTCGGATGACCGGTATTTTCCTTTGTATGCCGCAGCTTGCAGCTGTTATATTTTGGTGATGTCCACCAGTTCGATGTCGTCGATGGTCTTGTCCATTGCCAGACAGTCGGCCATCGCGTTGGCGGTGTCCAGCGAGGTTAGGCAGACAATCGAGCGCTCCACCGCTTTCCGGCGGATGCGGACGCTGTCTTTGGCGGGCAGACGGCCCTTTTCCGAAGTGGAGATCACATAGTCGATCTTGCCGGAATCCAGAAGGGTGAGGACGTTGTTGTCCGGATCCTCGTGGATCTTTTTCACGGTATTGGCTGCGATCATGTTGCGATTCAAGTTGGATGCCGTGCCGCTGGTTGCATAAATTTCAAATCCCATCGAAGCGAATTTGTCTGCCACTTCGAGCACTTCCTGTTTGTCGCCGTCCCGAACCGAGATAAACACGCCGCCGGATTTCTTCATCCGGTTGCCGGCAGCCACCAGCCCTTTGAGCAGAGCGTCGTGGAAGTTGTGGGCAATACCCAGCACTTCGCCGGTCGATTTCATTTCGGGCCCCAAATGGGTGTCCACATCGCTTAATTTTGCAAAGCTGAAGACCGGAACCTTGACCGCCACATAGTCGCGGGCGGGATACAGGCCGGTGCCGTAGCCCAGGTCTTTGAGCTTGGCGCCCAGTGCGATCTGAGTCGCCAGCGGGACCATCGGAACGCCGGTTACCTTGGAGATATAAGGCACGGTGCGGGAAGAACGGGGGTTGACCTCGATGACGTAAACCGAGTGGTTGTAGACGACATACTGCACGTTGATGAGGCCCTTGACTTTGAGCGCCAGCGCAAGGCGGGCGGTGTAGGTGATGAGCGTTTTCTGCACATGGGGCGGGAGTGTCTGTGCCGGATAAACCGAGATGGAGTCGCCGGAATGAACGCCCGCACGCTCGATGTGCTGCATGATGCCGGGAATGAGATAATCCTCTCCGTCACAGATGGCGTCCACCTCAACCTCGGTGCCCATCATGTATTTGTCAATGAGAACCGGGTTTTCGATGTGGTGAGAGGTGATGATCTGCATGTATTCTTCGACATCTTTGTCCGAGTGGGCGATAATCATGTTCTGGCCGCCGAGTACATAGGACGGGCGGAGCAGAACCGGATAGGTCAGCTGATTCGCGGCTTTGATGGCTTCTTCGGTAGTAAAGACGGTGTGGCCCTGCGGACGCGGGATTTGGCAGCGCTCCAGCAGCTCGTCAAAGCGTTCGCGGTCTTCCGCTTCGTCGATGGCGTCGGCCGAGGTGCCCAGAATCCGGACGCCCAGCTCATCGAGGAATTTGGTCAGTTTGATGGCGGTCTGGCCGCCGAACTGCACCACGACGCCGTAGGGCTTTTCGGTTTCGATCAGATTGCGGACGTCCTCTTTGGTTAACGGATCAAAGTAGAGCCGGTCGCCGGTATCAAAGTCGGTCGAAACGGTTTCGGGGTTGTTGTTGGCAATGACCGCCTCGTAGCCCTGGCGTTTCAGCTCCCACACGCAGTGGACGCAGCAGTAGTCGAACTCGATGCCCTGGCCGATCCGGATGGGACCGGAACCGAATACGATGACCTTTTTCTTGCCGGAATTCTGGCGCGCGATAAATTCCGCCGCTTCATTCTCGTCGTCATAGGTCGAGTAGAAGTAGGGGGTTTTGGCGGCAAATTCGGCGGCGCAGGTATCTACCATCTTATAGGAGGCATACCGGGGATGTTCAACCTTCTGGCCGGAAATCCGCTCGATGGTGGAATCGAGGTAGCCGTATTTTTTTGCCTTCAGGTAAAGCTCATCGGTCAGCGGAGAAGAGACGAGTGTTTGTTCCAGCTTGACCAGATTGTTGAGTTTTCCCAAGAACCACTCGTCGATCATGGTAATCGCGTGGATTTTTTCATAGGAAATGCCCCGTTTGAGCGCTTCAAAGACAACAAATAGCCGGCAGTCGTCGATGTTGGAGAGTTTTTCCACGATCTCCTCGTCCGAAAGGTTGGCAAGAGAGGGCATTGTGAGCGAATCCAGTCCCAGTTCGATGGAGCGGACCGCTTTCATAATTCCCTGTTCAAAGGAAGTGCCGATGGCCATGACTTCGCCGGTCGCTTTCATCTGGGTGCCGAGGGTGCGTTTGGCGTAGACGAATTTGTCAAACGGCCATTTGGGGAATTTCACGACCAAATAGTCGATCGCCGGCTCAAAGCAGGCATAGGTGGTGCCAGTGACGGCGTTGATGATCTCGTCCATCGAATAGCCGATGGCAATTTTGGTTGCAACCTTTGCAATCGGATAACCGGTTGCTTTGGAGGCGAGCGCCGAAGAACGCGACACACGGGGATTCACTTCGATGACCGCGTAATCCATCGATTCGGGATGGAGCGCAAACTGGCAGTTGCAGCCGCCTTCTACGCCGAGTTCCGAAATGATTTTTAGTGCCGCGGTGCGGAGCATTTGGTATTCCTTGTCCGACAGGGTGACGGCAGGCGCTACGACGATCGAGTCGCCGGTGTGGATGCCGACCGGGTCGAAGTTCTCCATCGAGCAGACGGTGATGACGTTGTCTTTGGCGTCGCGAATAACCTCAAACTCGATTTCCTTCCAGCCGGAAATGCACTTTTCTATCAGAACCTGGGTGATGGGGGAAAGACGCAGGCCGTTGCGGGCGATGTCCCGGAGCTGCGCTTCGTCGTCCGCGATGCCGCCGCCGGTTCCGCCAAGCGTAAAGGCGGGACGGACGATGACCGGGTAGGAGATTTCTTCGGCAAAAGAAACAGCGTCTTCCACCGTTGTGACAACTTTGGAGGGAATGCAGGGCTGACCAATTTTTTCCATGGTGTCTTTAAAGGACTGACGGTCTTCGGCCTTATCGATGGTTTCGGGATTGGCGCCCAGGAGTTTTACGCCGTTTTCGGCCAAAAATCCTTCTTTCGCGAGCTGCATCGAAAGGGTAAGGCCGGTCTGTCCGCCCAAAGTGGAGAGGATGCTGTCCGGTTTTTCCATTTTGATGATTCGCTTGACGACATCCAGTGTCAGCGGTTCGATATAAATTTTGTCCGCCATCGCCTTGTCGGTCATAATGGTGGCCGGGTTGGAGTTGATGAGCACAACCTCCAGCCCTTCTTCTTTCAAAGCGCGGCAGGCCTGTGTTCCGGCGTAGTCAAATTCAGCGGCCTGGCCGATGACGATGGGGCCGGAGCCGATAACCAGCACCTTTTTAATATCACTTCTGAGCGGCATTCCAGTTCATTCCTTTCAAATGAGGTAAGGGATTTTCTTTACAGATTGATGTGTGCGCAGATGTCATCCCGCATCCGGATGGCTTCGGCGCGCGCGGCTTCCGCAAACTGCTCCTCGGACCAGTCACCTTTTTTATAGGCGCAGATGATGCCGCGGGAGGAGTTGACGATGGCGCCCAGACCATTTGCGTCAAACGCGCCGGCGACGTCTTTGGCGCCGCCGCCCTGCGCACCGTAACCGGGGACGAGGAAGAAGGTGTGAGGCAGCTTTTCGCGGAGCTCGGAGAGCTGTTCCGGGTAGGTTGCGCCGACAACCGCGCCAACGGCGGAGTAGCCGCTTTCTCCCAAAAGCTCTTTGCCCCAGGTTTCGCACATTTTGCCCATCACTTCGTAAACGGGCCGGCGGCCGATTTTCTTGTCCTGCAGCTCGCCGGAAGAGGGGTTGGAAGTTTTGACCAGCACAAAGATGCCTTTGTCCTGTTCCTTGCAGATTTTTAGAAGCGGGCTGATGCCGTCGGTGCCAAGATAGCCGTTGACAGTCAGCGCGTCGCCGCCAAACGGAACGGCAATCTGTCCATCTAGGTCAACTGTGCCCAGGTGGGCGGCAGCGTAGGCTTCCATGGTGGAGCCGATGTCGTTGCGCTTGCCGTCGATGATGACATACATGCCCTTTTTCTGAGCGTAGGTGATGGTTTCGGCAAAGGTTTTCATGCCGTACCAGCCGTACATTTCGTAATAAGCCGCCTGCGGTTTCACCGCCGGGACAATGTCGCAGAGCGCGTCGATTAGGCCCTTGTTGTATTCGAGAACGGCGCAGGCAGCGCCTTCGAGCGGATCAGCAAACTGTCCTTGGTATTTGGCGCGAATATACTGGGGAACATAGGAAAAGCTGGGATCAAGGCCGACAACGGTGGGGTTTTTGGTGTCTTTAATTTTGGCGATCAGACGTTCAAATGACATGCATATTCCTCCTTAATTTTCACAATGGTAGACGATATCGCCGTCTTTTAAGGTGCAGATGATTTTTCCGCTAAATTGCATCCCTTTGAATACGGTGTTTTTCGACTTGGAATGGAGCTTGTCCGGTTCGACGGTCCAGCTTGTTTCCAGATCGGCAATGGCAAGGTCGGCGGCATCTCCAATCCGGATATGTCCGCCGGGGACGCCGAGGATGCGGGCGGGATTGACGCTCATCAACTCGATGAGCCGCGAAAGGGAGATGAGTCCGCTTTTCACAAGGCCGGTGTAGCTGGCGGCAAAGCTGGTTTCCAAGCCCACAACACCGTTCGGCGCCTTGCGGAAGTCCGCTTTTTCCTCTTTGGCGTGCGGCGCGTGGTCGGTGACAATGCAGTCGATAGTGCCGTCTATTACAGCCTCCCGGATTGCCGCTACATCGGATTTTTCCCGCAGCGGCGGATTCATCCGGTAGTCGGCGTCCTGTTTCCGGAGAAGTTCGTGGGTGAGCAGGAAGTAATGGGGTGCTGTTTCGCAGGTGACCTTGACGCCGCGCTTTTTGGCGGAGCGGATAAAGTCGATTGCGCCCGCCGTGCTGACGTGGGCAATGTGGATTCGCGTGTGAGCGGAATCAGCCAGCGCGATTTCCCGGGCTGTAATGGAATCCTCACTGGCACGGTCCATGCCGGGAACGCCCAGCTCTTCCGAAACGCTGCCTTTGTGCATGATGCCGCCGTGGATGAGGTCGAGGTCTTCACAGTGGGAGATGGTGAGCAGGCCGTTTTGTTCTGCCTGCTTCATCCCTTCCATCATCAGCCGGGCGCTTGGAACCGGTTTGCCGTCATCCGAAACGGCAACCGCGCCCGCCTTTTTCAAAGCGGCCATATCGGTAAGGGCTTCGCCCTTCATCCCATTGGTGATAGCGGCAACCGGATAGACTTTTGCTTTGGCGTTTGCCGCTTTTTCGAGAATATATCGCAGCACTTCGGGGGAGTCGGTGACCGGGTTGGTGTTGGGCATACAGGCGACCGCGGTAACGCCGCCGGCCGCTGCCGCTTCACATCCGGTCAGGATATCCTCCTTGTGGGTAAAGCCCGGATCGCGCAGATGGACATGCATGTCGATCAGACCGGGGAAAGCCGTTTTTCCGGCAAGATCCAGCACGGTGTCTTCCGGCTGCGGAGCAAGCTGCCCCCCGACTGCGGCGAATTTTCCGTCCGCGATCCGGATGTCTCCGGTGAGGTCAAGCGAATCCGCCGGGCTGATAATGTGCAGGTTTTTCAACAGAAAAGATGCCATAGCGGTTCTCCTTTCAAGTGTTTATTCCGAAAGAATGGAAACTTTATCGAGGCCGTCCAGCTCTCGTACCGACACCTGGACGCGCTCTTCGCGGGAGGTCGGCAGGTTTTTTCCTACATAATCGGCTCGGATAGGGAGTTCCCGGTGTCCGCGGTCGACTAAGACGGCCAGATTGATGAGCTGCGGGCGGCCGAGCGCGAAAATGGCGTCGATGGCGGCACGTGCTGTCCGTCCGGTGTAAATCACGTCGTCAACCAGCACAACCTTTTTGCCAGTGACCGAAAAAGGAATATCGCTTCGATCTTCATCGGCAGTGCGGTCATCGCGGTAACGGGAAATGTCCAACGCGCCAAATGGCACCGGTATATTTTCGGTGATCGAGATTTTTTCGGCAATCCGGCGGGCGAGTTCCCGTCCTCGGCTTAAGATTCCGATCACACAGAGATCCTTTGCGCCTCGGTTTCGTTCGATGATTTCATAGGAGATGCGGGTGATGGCGCGATTCATCGCCTTTTCATCCAAAATCAGGGCTTTTTCTTCCATACATGCGCCTCCTTGGTATAAAAAAACAGACTGCCCAATGATCGGCAGCCTGGTTGCTTTCAGGTATAAACAGAGAATCCCCGCCCAATGGTTCCTTGGTGCGGAAATCAAGCAGACCGCCTTGCCATCCTCACGGGGACGGCTTAAAGGTGTCGGATATTTCCTTTCTTATTGTACCCGTTTTTTGTGCATTTGTAAAGAGTTTGCGGGAATATTTCCGTCATTTTTACAGGTCATACAATTTTGAAAAATGCCCTTTTCTTCTTTTGGCGTTTATGATACAATAAAATCAATATGAAGTTTTGGCCGAAAGGGGACATCGTATTGGAAAGGGGAAAACAGGTTCAGCCTGAAATTCTTCCCATTTCGGATTTCGTGCGACTGCGAAAATATGATGGGAACTATCGGATTGCGGTGAAATGGTATCAGGACCCGGTAGTTTACTACAATTCCGAGGGAATTACCAAACAAGAGGACATACCGGACGAGAGTTATGTCAAAAAAATGTATGAGTATCTGTCCAATGCCGGTGAGTGCTATTTTATAGAAGTGTTGGAAAATGGAAAGTTCATTCCAGTGGGAGATGTTACCGTTAAGGAAGAAAATCCTCCCATCGTCATTGGGGAAGCCCGTTACCGGGGAATTGGTCTTGGAAAACAGGTGATGGCCGCTGTATTAAAGCGGGCGATAGATCTGGGATATTCGAAAATTTACGGCTCTGTTGTGTATGACTACAATATTGCCTCCCAAAAACTGCATGAAGCGCTGGGTTTTCGTCAGGTAGGAAGGCGGGGAAATGAGATTATTTATGAATGCTCCCTTTAGGAGAACCGAGAGCTTTAAGGAAAGGAAGTACGAGCATGCCTGAACCGATTCTGGCCGGCATCCCTGCCGGTGGTATGAAAGAAACCTATGAAGTAAAAATCTTGATCTGTTATCTGCTGGCGTCGGTGGAACTGCCGCTCAGCCGGGAGAATCTGGTGGAAATCTGCGCTTCGGAGGGGATCGTGGACTACTTTACCCTGTGCACTGCGCTTGGCGAGCTGGAGCAAAACGGCAATATTTCGCCGCTCGGGATGGAGGACGGCGCCCCCTATGCGCTGACGCCGCTTGGCCGGGAAACGGTGGAACACCTCAAAACCGCGCTGCCTTCTTCATTGCGGGATGCAATTGTGCAAAAGGCAATGGCGCTGCTGGCAAAGCTCCGCCGCCAGAACGAGGTCCGCACCGACATTCAGCCGGACGGCAACGGGTATCAGGTGAAATGCTCCCTCCATGAAGGGGATTTTACCTTCTTCACCTTGTCGCTTTACGCGCCGGACCGGGAACAGGCGCAGATTCTGGCGGGAAATTTCCGGAAAAAGGCGCCGGAACTTTATGAAAAACTGATTCGCGATCTAACATGATAAAACCGGGCTGCTCCGAAAGAACAGTCCGGTTTTTTGACTATTTCAGTTTGCCATAGGTTTCCTTGTCCACCGGTTCCAGCCATTCGTTCGCGCCGTCGACGCCGGGAACCTCCACCGCCAGGTGGGAAAACCAGCTGTCGGGTGCGGCGCCGTGCCAGTGCTTGACGCCCGCGGGAATGTTGACAGTATCTCCGGGATGGAGTTCGATTGCTTCTTTGCCCCATTCCTGGTAATATCCTCTGCCGGCCACACAGACTAAGATCTGGCCGCCGCCACTCTTGGCTTGATGGATGTGCCAGTTGTTGCGGCATCCTGGCTCAAAAGTTACATTAAAAATCCCGACCTGATTGGTGGAAACAGGCGCGAGATAGCTCTGTCCGATAAAATATTGGGCATAGGCGTTGTTGGGTTCCCCGATCGGGAATACCATAGACCGCTGATGGGCGGCTTTTGCGTCTTCCGCTGGGGCATCTTCCGCCCACACATCCTTTGCCATCCGGAACGCCGCCCACGCTTTGGGCCATCCGGCATAAAATGCCGCATGTGTCAGGATTTCGGCGATTTCTGTCCGGGTAATGCCGTTGTTTTTGGCGGTAGTAAGGTGATATTGGAAAGACGAGTCCACCAGTCCCTGCGCCATCAGCGCGGTGACGGTCACCAGGGAACGGTCCCGGAGCGAGAGTTTGTCTTCCCGGCTCCAGACCTGTCCGAACAGGACATCGTCGTTGAGTTTCGCAAATTTGGGCGCAAAATTCCCCAAAGAATCCCGCCCCGCGGTTTGTTTGACTGCCATGATGAGCCCTCCTTTGGAATTTTTCGTCAGGCGCAGGAGCAGGGGCACTGCTTGCACGGCTGTTTTACGAGAATTTCTCCCTTTGAGTTGGGATCGTCCCGGATAATTTCTCCCACGGCAGGGACGGTGATTCGTCCGGAGAGCGGGTTCTTAATGCTGATCACCGGGGTGGTGATTACCGCGTCAACCTGCGATTTTTCAAAGCTGAGGTCGGTATCCAGCATCTCGCAGTCGATCAATTTGAGGTTTTTACAATAACAAAGCGGCTGCGTTCCGATGATTTTGCAGCGCTCAAAGGTGACATTTTCACAGTACCAGCCGAGGTACTCCCCTTTGATGACCGAGTCCCGAATGACAACGTTTTTTGCGTGCCAGAAAGCGTCTTTTGTGTCAAAGCTGCAATGCTCGAGTACCGAGTCTTCGATGTACTGGAACGAGTATTTTCCCACCAGCCGGACATGGTCAAAGCGGAGGTGAACGGAACGCATCATAAAGTATTCGCTTTCCGCGGAACAGTCCTTCATTTCGACATCCTTTACAAACCAGCCGAATTCGGGGGAAATGATGTCGCAGTTGCTGAGTTTTGCCCCATGGCATTCCCGGAGCGCCTTGATGCCGTGCAGCTGAGTGTTGGTAATGGAAATTCCTTCCGAATACCAGAGCGCCGCGCGGCAGAGTTCGGTCATTTCGGAATCCCGGATGGTTAAGCCGTGATCGTGCCAGAAAGGATAGCGCAAATTGAAGTAACAATGAGTCGCTTGGATATTGGCACATTCTTTAAAGGCGCTTTCTCCATCGGCAGGTCCGTCAAAACGGCAGTTTTCTGCAATGGTGTCTTTTGCGCCGTAAAAGGCGCGTTCTTGGTCAAAGGTTTGATTTTGAATGATTTGCATTTATATTTCCTCCTTTTGTTCGGAAGTGTTTTCTGTTTTTTGAAGCAGGTATATCAGGTAATCCAAACAATCAATTCGCTTTTCTTCCCGGTGTAAAGCGGCGAGAAGTTCTTGCCGGTGGGCCGAAAGGAGCGAAAGCTGGCTGGAGAAATTTCCTTCCTGTCTGCATTGGAAAAACAACTGTATTGTTTTGTTGTCACATCCGGCGTCCCGCAGGTTTTGACGGACGGCTTGCTCCGATAAATCCACCATTCCCATTCCCCCATCCCAGGTTCCTTTGTTCTTAGTATAGTCCTTTGCTGCAAAAATAGCAAATACTTATTTTGAATAAAGGAGAATCGTTGAAAGCTATGGATAATTTTGTTATACTCAACATGAGGTGATGTTATGGAACTGCGGGTTTTACAGTATTTTCTGGCTGTTGCGAGAGAACAGAACATTACGGCTGCGGCGGAATCGCTGCATCTTTCCCAGCCGACCCTTTCTGCTCAGCTCAAAGCGATGGAAGAAGAGCTTGGAAAGCAGCTGTTTATCCGGGGGAGCAAAGGTTCCCGTAAAATCACGCTGACCGAAGAAGGAATGATTCTTCGCAAGCGAGCCGAGGAAATTTTAGAGCTGGTGCAGAAAACAGAGCGGGAAATTGCGTTGTCGGATGAAACGGTGGCGGGGGATGTGTGTATCGGCGCCGGCGAAACCCAGATCATCCGCCTTTTTGCCCGGGCAGCCAACCGGCTCCGGCAGAAGTGTCCGGACATTCATTATCATATTCAAAGCGGCAATACCGCTTTTGTGATGGAACAGCTGGACAAAGGGCTGATTGATTTCGGGCTGGTATACGGGTTTGTGGATACCGAAAAATATGCCTGCTTAAAGCTCCCGGAAAAGGATCGCTGGGGGGTTTTGATGCAAAAGGACTCGCCACTCGCCGCCAAAAAGGCCATCCGGCCGGAGGACCTTTGGGATCAGCCGCTAATTGTTTCCAGCCAGAAAAGCGAGGAATCGCCGCTTGCCGGATGGATCCGGCGGGATTATGAAAAGCTCAATATTGTCGCGACCTATAATTTGCTGTTTAACGCCTCCATTTTGACCAGCGAGGGGTTTGGGTACACCCTGTGTTTTGACCGGCTGGCCAACACCGAAGGGGAGAGCGGACTCTGTTTCCGGCCGCTTTGCCCAAATCTTGAAACACAGGCTTCGGTGATCTGGAAAAAATACCAGGTATTTTCCAAGGCAGCCGATAAGTATTTGGATTGTCTAAGGGAAATGCTGGCCGAATAGACGGCGTTATCCGGAACGGCAGTTCTTTTTTCCGAAAAATCCGCATAGGATTGCAATAACCGGAAAAAAGGATGGTGATCGTGTTGCGCCAATGGATGATTCGACTCATTTCCTGCTTGTTTTGCGCTGTCATAGCGGTGCTTTTTCCGCTGCGGGTTTCCGCGGACGGGCTGACGGTGGAAACACAGGCTGCGGCAAGCTGGCTCCCGGCAAAATCCGCGGTGCTGATGGATGCCGACAGCGGGCAGGTTTTGTACGAAATGGAAATGCATGAGCAGATGCCGCCCGCCTCCATCACGAAAATTATGACGATGCTGCTTGTGATGGAGGCCATCGACGCAGGAAAGCTCTCCTACGAGGATATGGTTTCCTGCTCTGAGCACGCGGCCGGGATGGGCGGTTCCCAAATCTGGCTGGAGCCGGGGGAACAGATGTGTGTGGAGGATCTGCTCAAGGCGGTAGCGGTTAACTCTGCCAACGATGCCGCGGTGGCGCTTGGTGAACATTTGGCGGGGAGCGAGGAAGCCTTTGTCGAACAGATGAACCGGCGCGCCGCCGAATTGGGGATGGAGGACACCGTTTTCCGCAACGCGTCCGGGCTCGACGAGGAAGGGCACCTCTCTTCCGCCTACGATATTGCGGTCATGTCGCGGGAATTGCTCAAGCATCCGGACATTCTGCGCTTTACCACAATCTGGACCGATTCGATCCGCAACGGCGAAACAGCGCTTTCCAATACCAACCGCCTGGTGCGCTTTTACGAGGGCTGCACCGGACTGAAAACCGGCACCACCGACGGGGCGGGCAGCTGTCTTTCCGCTTCGGCTGAGCGGGACGGTGTCCGGTTGATTGCGGTTTCAATGGGGAGTAGTACTTCTGACGAGCGGTTTGAAAGCTGCCGGTCGCTTTTGGATTACGGCTTTTCGGGATTTGAACGCTATACCCCGTCGGTTGAGCTTCCGCAGGCAATTTCGGTAAAAGGCGGCACCCAGGGAAGCTTGCCGTTAACGGTGGGGGAAATCCCCTCTATCCTCATCCCGAAGGGCAAAGCGGAGGAGGTGAGCTGCACCATTTCGATCCCGGAGGAGGTTCCGGCTCCGGTGGAAGCGGGAGAAGAGATCGGCCGGGTAAACTGGGCGCTGGACGGTTCCCTGTTGGCGGAAGTACCGGTGACCGCGGCCTGTGGTGTGCCGGAAATGAATTTCCGGTCGGCTTTTGGGCTGATTTGGAAGATGCTGTTGGGCGGATAAAGAAACCGCTGCCACGAAAGGCAGCGGTTTTTGCATGTTATCCCACCCAGATTTTTGCTTCGGGCATAATCTGTTTTTTCTCCCGATTTCCAGCTGACATGGAGATAGAAAGGGCAAAGGAAACCGGCCCGACTCTTCCCATAAACATGGTGATGATGAGAATCACCTTGCTGAACAAATGGGCATCCGCGGAAACACCCACTGATAACCCGACGGTCGCAAAAGCCGAGGTCGATTCAAACAGCGCGTCAATCTGCCAGTTGCTCGATTCGGTCGCCATGATGACGCCGGTTGAGATCAGGATCAGCAGAACGCCGAGGAAGATAACGCTCAGGGATTTGTAGACGACCATTTTGTCAATCCGGTGCTTTTTGATAACAGGATCGGATTTGCCGCGCATGACCGAAAAAACGGTTACCAGCATGACAACCAGAGTGGTCACCTTAATGCCGCCGGCCGTTGAGCCGGGGGCTGCGCCGATGAACATCAAAAGGATGGAAACAAATTTGGAGGCTACTGTCATCTGGCCGTTTCCGATGCTGTCAAAGCCGGCGGTCCGCGTTGTGACCGACTGGAACAGCGCGTTGACCAGCTTATCCCCGAGCGGCATTTTTCCCATGGTATCCGGATTGCTCCATTCCAAAATCAGGAAGCAGAAAAATCCGCTGATAATCAGCACCGCCGTTGTGACCAGCACGATTTTGCTGTGCAGCAGCAGGTGGCGGCGTTTGGGAAACCGCCACAGATCCTGCCAGACGATAAATCCCAAGCCGCCGGAAATGATGAGCACAGCGAGCACAAGCAGAACAAACGGGTTGCTATTGACCGAAATCAGGCTGGAAAATTCGCCGTTCATGCCGAGCAGGTCAAAACCGGCGTTGCAGTAGGCGGAGATTGCGAAGAAAAAGGACATAAACAATCCATAGCTTCCGAATTCAGGCACAAAATACAGCATCAGCAGCAGTGCGCCGACCACCTCAAAGCAGAAGGTTACGCCGACTACCATTTTGACCAAGTGGGCGGTGTTGACGCGGTCGTCGGCCGAAACCGATTCCTGCGCAAGCTGTGCGGTCCGCAAGCTCAGGCGTTTTCCGATGAGATAATAGAAAAAGCTGGTGAGAGTCACCAGTCCCAGCCCGCCGAGTTGGATCAGGCCAAGAATTACGCTCTGGCCGATGACATTAAAATAAAGATAGGTGTCGTAAATAATCAATCCTGTCACACAGGTGGCGGAGGTTGCAGTAAAAAGCGCGTCGATAAAAGGGGTGACCTGTCCACTTTTGCTGCAAAATGGCATCATCAGCAAAATGGCTCCAGCTAATATCAGCACCGCAAAACTGGATACGATGAGTTGAACAGGACTGCGGAAAAACGGGCTTCCCTGGCGCCCATCCAAAGTATACCTTCCAGATTTCAAAAGAATACCCTCTTTTCACATTTTAAATCATGGTATTTTGATTATAGCAAAGTGTTTATAAAGTTGCAAGCATTTTTTTGGGGAATCCCTTGCTTTTTTTAAAATAATCCGATATAATAAAAAAAACGCCTGTGAGTGTCCCCTTAGTTAAATGGATATAACAAGCCCCTCCTAAGGGTTAGTTGTGAGTTCGATTCTCGCAGGGGGCGCCAAAACCAAACTGCTGTGAACAGATTCCTGTTTGCAGCAGTTTTATTATGGAAAGCAGATATATTATACACAGATTTGTATGAAATATGTCGTTTTTTGTTCTATATGACGAATAATTCGCAAAAACCTCGTGAAATCTGCCGCAGAATGTTTACAAAACTTCTCTATTATTTTTTTAGTCGGCATGATAAAATAAAATAACAGGAAAAGATGTATCTTGCAGGAGGTTTTGCTTATGAATCGCTGGCAGAATGGAAACGGCTCTCCGCCGCCATCCGGCCATATTTATGTGAATGGGTACGGGTTTGTTTCAGAGGATCCATGGCTGCGGGAAAACCGGTCCATCTGGAAGTATTCGGCGGTAATCGGGCTGATCCTGATCGCAATTCTGGTTATTCCGCTGTTGGCATCCTATCCGGTGCAGATATTCTTGACAGCGGTTTTTGCGCCGTTTGTTTATATGGCGACGGATACATATGCTTCTTTTTCTTTACAGGCTTTGTATCAACAGTCAGTTCAGCTCTGCTGCTATCTTGCCTCTGTATTATTGCCGCTTTTGTTTGCAGCGGTTGTGTTGCGTCCTCATAAACGGAATGCAAAACCGTTTTTCCGTCAGCCGGCACCTCGTATGATTGGATGCGCCGTGCCGATCAGCATGGCGGTTTGGGTGATTTTTTATCTTGCGGGAATGTTGCTGGCGCGAACGGCGCAGTCTTTTCATATCTTAATGTTATCGCCGGGGAATGCGTTTCCTGCCTATCCGCTGCCGATAATTTTGTATCTGCTTCGGGTTCTGTTGTTTCCGGCAATTCTGGAGGAACTTCTATTCCGCGGAATTATTCTGCGGTCACTCCGCCGGTTTGGGGATTCGTTTGCGATTGTGGTATCTTCGGCGGCTTTCGGTCTCATTCATTATACGCTGACAAAAGATATTCGTGCCTTTGCGTTAGGGCTTGTTCTGGCTTATTTTGTGATCCGGAGCGGTTCGCTTTGGACGGCGGTAATGGGGCGGTTTGCCTGCCTGCTGCTGGATGTTCTGCTGGAGTGTATGCCGC
This sequence comes from uncultured Clostridia bacterium, assembly GCA_944382875.1. Classification (GTDB taxonomy): domain Bacteria; phylum Bacillota; class Clostridia; order Oscillospirales; family Ruminococcaceae; genus Merdivicinus. The sequence continues at coordinate 60,649 of CALWNQ010000001.1, read as the reverse complement.
ATTTCTTCCCCGGTTCGATGAGCGTGGTGATGCAGAATCTTCTCTTTCTTGCCATTCTTGCGATTGGGTTGCTTTGCTTTGTACAGCTCTGTAGGATGGAAGGGAACCCATTTGTACTGAGCACGGGGAATACCAGCACAAAAATTTCCGGTAAATTGCTGCGCTTTTTCGGCAACGCCATATTTGTGATCGCAGCGGTGCTTTGGGCGATCCAGGCGGTTGGATATATGCAGATTATCGGCTGAGGAGGATTCTGTTGGCGACACTCGAGCAAGACGAATACTATATGCGGCTGGCGCTTGACCAGGCGCGGGAAGCGGCTGCGCAGGATGAAACGCCGATCGGGGCGGTGCTGGTCTGGGATGGCGAGGTGATTGCCTCCGCCTATAACCGGCGGGAGCTGGACCGGCGGGCGACTGCCCATGCCGAGATTCTGGCGATCGAGCAAGCCTGCCGCAAACTGGGCGGCTGGCGGCTGCATAAGGCAACACTATATGTGACATTAGAGCCCTGTCCGATGTGCGCGGGTGCAATCATCAACGCCCGGATCAAACGGGTGGTATACGGCGCGCCGGACCGAAAAGCGGGCTGCTGCGGCAGTGTGACCGACCTGTTTCGGGAAAAATTCAACCACCATCCGGAGGTAACCGGCGGCGTTTTGGCCGAGGAATCGGCAGCGCTGCTCACTTCCTTTTTCAAAAGACTGCGCAATCTGTAAAAAAGGGACAGTTCAGCCCAACCGGCCGGACTGTCCTTTTTACAGGAAAATGCAGCTGTACGGAGCGAAAGCTCTTGACAAGCAAAAAAGATTGGAGTATTATATAACGATTTAGATTTCGAATTCTAAATGGGCGGTGCGGGGAAACGAAAGGAGTATTGCGATGTATAACTATGTTCCGAAAAGTCAAACCAAACCTTTGAAAAAAGAACTCATTGAGTTGATCAAATCAGTGCAGAACGAGGTGCGAGATCGGTTTGCCTTTCAATTCCAGTTTGTGGGAAGTGAAAGCCGAAACATGATTACTTGGAATCCTGAGAACAATATCGGATTCGATTTTGATGTGAATATCGAAGTCCATGATGCAAAAGAGAATTATTCTCCCAAAAAGATTAAAACCATCCTGATGAATGCGTTTAACCGATACACATGGCAGTATGGGTATGGTTTTTGTGAGGACAGCACACGGGTCTTTACCATCAAAGTGAAAGACAGAGCAAACTCCCGGATTCTCCACAGCTGTGATTTTGCCATTGTATATCGCTGTGCAGACAGCCGGCAGCAGTATATCCATTGCCGGAAGCAGAATTCCTCTCCATGTCAATCGATGTGGGGGGCAAAGCAGGAGTATTTATGGCAATATCAGCCGAAAGGATATTACCTGCTGCCCCAAAAGATCGATTTCTGCAAGAAAAACCGGCTTTGGCAGGAGGTCCGGGATCTTTATCTGGACAAAAAGAAGAAGAATACCGATCCGCAGAAAAAATCCCGCAGTATTTTTGCCGAAACAGTACAGGAGATTTGCAACAAAAATGGATTTTATGAGTGAGCTAATTAGACGAAAAACACCCTGTTTCGGCAGGGTGTTTCATTTCTTTTTGGGAAGTTCTTCCGGAGAGAGCCCCTTTCCTTTCAGCCGTTTATGCACCGTTTCCCGGAACAGGGTGTAGAGCACCGACGCCGCCGGGATTCCGATCAGCATTCCGGCTGCCCCGAAAGCGCTGCCTCCCGCCGTGACGGCCAGCAGCACCCAGATGCCGGGCAGTCCCACCGAATCGCCCACAACACGGGGGTAGAGGAAGTTGTTTTCAAACTGCTGCAAAACGATCAGGAAGACCAAAAACCAGAGCGCCAGCGCCGGCCGTTCGGTGAGCAGGATAAGGGCGCCGGCAGCTCCGCCGAAAAAGGCGCCGAAAATGGGAATGAGGGCAGTGACGCCCACGATCACTGAAATCAGCAGCGCATAAGGCATCCGGAAAACAGCCATCCCAAGAAAGCACATCGCGCCCAGGAGCAGCGCCTCGGTTAGCTGCCCCGAAGCGAACCGCCGGAAAGTGACGGCGGTCAGGGAGCCGACATCTGCCAGCTTTTCCGCCCATTCTTTCGGCAGAAAGGCGTACAGCACCTGTTTGCAGGCTTTGCAGAGCGATTCCTTCCGGGCGAGCAGATAGATGGAGAAAACTACTCCGGCACTTGCGTTTATCATACCGCTCACCGTGTTCTGTGCGATATCCACGGTGGAGCGCAAAAGTTGCGGTCCCGGTTCGGCGCTGCTCCGAAGCTGACCGATGGCTTCTTCCAGCAGCGCTGCCGCAGAACCGCCGATTCCGTCCGCCTTATCCCGTGCCCACGTTTCCAGCTCGGTGAGGTAGCCGGGCAGTTTCTCCCAAAGGGAAGCGGCGCTTTTCCGGAGCTGCGGCAAAATCAGGAAGAGCAGGACGGCAAGTCCGCCAAGCACAAAAACGCAGGCCAGCAGCAGGGAATAGGCGCGTTTGATTTTTCGTTTGGCAAAGAGTTTTTCTTCGATAAAGCAGAGCGGCACATTGAGCGCAAAGGCAATGCCCAGCCCCAGGAAAAACGGAAAGAAGGCCTGTCCGATTTTTTGAAGCAACGCGGCCGCAATCGACGGATGCGCCGCCAGGCAATAGGCTGTCAGCCCCGCCGCCGCCAGCAGCGCCCATCGGAAAACCGGACGCCGGTTGTTCCCGCCGGTCACGCAGACGGCTCCTGCTGCCCGCCAAAGCTGCATTCCAGGTCCAGGCTGGGAATGGAAAGGGTGAACAGCGACTGGTTGCGCTGGTCTAACGTGAGGGAAAAATCCCCCGTTTCGGTCTCTCCCGAAACAGTGATGGCGGTTCCCTCCACCGAAACCGAAACGCCTTCCGGCTGGGCGGCACGGTTGATGGCGGCGACAATCGCTTTGGTGACCGCGCTGTTCAAAACCTCCTCGCTGTCGGCTTCCACATGCAGCCCGAGATAGGAAAGGCCAATGGTTTCCCGATCCATTGTCACCGTCATGCCGGAGATGGTGGCCGGTTTTTTAAACACAAAGGAAAAGACACCGTCCTCGCTTTTGTTCAAGTCGGCCGTAGCTTCAATCCCGCCCATCCGGATGTCGGCGGCGGCCTGGAAGGGTTTCTGCAGGGTTTCGGCGGCGGCCTGCGCCTGGGGAGGGACCGAGGAAGCCGGCTGCCCGGCGCATCCGGTGCAGAAAAGCAGACAAGCCGCGGCGGCGGAAAGGACTTTGGTGCGGAACATGAAAAAACCTCCTTGTATACCGAAACGGAGCGGCACGAAGCCGCTCCTGCCAGTTTCAGTATATGGAGGTTTGAACCGATTTATGCGATCGTTCTGCGGAAAGCTGCGGGCAGTTTCCGGATAAGGTCGGTTGCTGTCATGCAATAGGGCGTCAGCTCTTCGGCGGCGAGGTCGCCCGCATCTCCGTGGAGAAAGACCGCCGCAAGAGCCGCCTGTTCGGGTGGGGCGGACTGCGCTAAGAAAGAAGCCGTCATCCCGGCCAGCACATCGCCGCTCCCCGCTTTGGCCATTCCGCTGTTGCCGTTGCGGTTCATCCAGAGCCGGCCGTCCGGCGCCGCAATCACGGTGTTGGAGTCTTTTAGAATCAGCGTCACCCGGTACTTTGCCGCGAAATTTGCCGCGATTTGGAAGCGGTCGGCCTTGATCGCCGGGATTTCCAGGCCGCAGAGCCGCGAAAATTCTTTCATATGCGGGGTGAGGATGATCGGTGCTTTGGCGGAAAGAAGCAGCGCCGGGTTTTCCGCCAGGCAGTTTAAAGCGTCGGCGTCCAGCACCATCGGTTTGCCCATCTGGAACAGAGTTTGAAGCAGCGCCCGGCTGTCGTCCGAAACGCCCATCCCGCAGCCGGCCAAAATGGCGGTTGCCCAGCGTGATTCCCGTTCGAGCCGCCCCGCTTCCTCCGCCGCGATCGAGCCGGAAGCGCCGGTTCGCAGCGGGCAGTAGATGGCTTCCGGCAGAGTGGAGCCAAAAATTCCGACCGCCGAAGTGGGAATTGCCGCCTTAACCAGCCCGGCGCCGCAGTGCATTGCCGCCGAGGAAGCCATCAGGATAGCGCCGGTCATCGAATCGGAACCGCCCACGGTGAGCAGCCGGCCGTAGTCGCCCTTGTTGCTGTCGGGACGGCGGGCCGGGATGCAGCGGGCAGCCGTTTCCCGTTCGAGCAGGGGAATGCCGCCCGGTACCGACTCGATGATTTCCGCCGCGATGCCGATTTCGGCACAGCGGACTTCCCCGCAGAGCGGCGCCGCGTTTTTGAGAAAATGCGCCGGCTTATAAGCCGCAAAGGTGATGGTGAGATCCGCCCGGAAAGTGTCCGGACTGCAAAGGCCGTTGTCGCAGTTCATGCCGCTGGGGATGTCGAGCGCCGCACGGAAAGCGCCGGAGCGGTTGGCCGCCGCCATCCATTCCCGGCAAATCCCCCGCAGCTCCCCCGAAAAGCCGGTCCCAAAGCAGCCATCCACGATCAGCCCGGCTTTGGAACAGAGCTGTTCCCGTTCTGTTTCCGAAATTTCGGCCGCGTCCGCAAAAGAAACCGGCAGTCCCGCCAGACGTTCGCGGTTTAACTGGGAAAGCGGGCTGAGCTTTTGGCCCAGCAGCCAGATGACATGGATATTACGCCCCGCTTCGGCCAGCTTCCGCGCGATGACCAGTCCGTCGCCGCCGTTGTTGCCTTTGCCGCAGAGGATCAGCACCGGTTTTCCGCCTGCTTCGCTTTTGCCGAGCAGCAGTTTGGCTGCCGCTGTCCCAGCGTTTTCCATTAACTCTTCGAAGCTGCCGCCCGCGTCGACGGCCGCCTGTTCCGCCAGCCGCATACTTTGTGCCGGAAGAATTTTCATCCTGTCCACACTCCTTTTGTTCTGTTCCAATGACTACTGCCGCCGCGTATTCGTCGGTGTGGGTGAGCGATACCGAAAAAATAAGCCCACGCTCTTCTGCAATCGCCGCCGCTTTTCCGCTCAGCTCTAAAAACGGCGCCCCCAGGCTGTCCCGGAGGACCGAAACCTCCGCAAGTGAAAAATCCCGCACCCCGGTTCCCAGCGCTTTGGAAAAAGCTTCCTTTGCCGCAAAATTTGCGGCGCAAGAGGGCGCCGGATCCTTTTTGGTATCGAGAAAAGACCGTTCCCGGTCAGAAAAAACCCTCGTATAAAAACGAGGGTTTTGGATGCTTTTGCGGATTCGGTCAATCCTGATCAGGTCGATTCCCGTATATTGCATTGCCGCCCGCCTTTCTGGGGATGAAGGAGCGAAGCCCGTCCAGAACCCGGTCGTTTGGGGTAAAGACGAGCAGTGTTTCGCCCATCGAAGGATGGTTGAACACCGCGTAATAGTTGCCGGGATCCTGCAGCGAGGTGCAGGCGTAAACGCGGTTTGCAAAGGACCGCTGCGACATCGCGTCATGGCGATAGGCGCCGAATTCCTCAAATTTTCGGGCGTTTGCGGTTAGCATTCGTTTGCGGCGGCGGCGGGCGATGATTTTGTCCACATCCATTTCGCCGTTGGTGATGATGTACTCATACTCGACATTCATCGAGGTAATCAGGTAGTAGGCGCCGAATACGGAACCAAAGCCGATCAGAGTCGCGATCATCGAAAACATTCCCAAAAACGGGGAGAGGAAGAAAGAACCGACCAGCAGCAGTGCCGCCAGCAGCGCGTATACAACCTTCAAAAGAACCTCGGTGCCGGTGGTCTGCTTTTTGACCATGTATTCGAGAAAGACATCCATTGTAAAAAAACTCCTCTTGTATTAAATTCCGAAAAAGGCAAAAAATCAACCTGTTTCTTTATCAGCATATCATATTTGCCGGTAAATATCAAGAACCGGCTGGATTTTTCATGGTAAATTTACAGTTTTCGTAAAAAATTTCCATGCGGAGTGTATAAAGCAAGAGGAGCTGTCCAGACTGTGGGCAAGGAGGAATGGAAATGAACATCACCGATATCAAAATCAGAAGGCTCCTGCACGAAGGACGGCTCCGCGCTGTGGTTTCGGTCACGGTGGACGGCGAGCTCGCCATTCACGACATCAAGGTCATCGAGGGACCGGAACGGCTCTTTGTGGCAATGCCCAGCCGCCGGGAGGTCAACGGAGTCTTCCGGGACATCGCCCATCCGATCTCGCCCGCTGCCCGGATGCAGTTTGAACGGGCAATCCTCGATGCCTATGAGCGGGAGCTGCAGCTTCACAGCATGGGGGAAACCTCCCATCCGTCCCTTTCCGCGAAACAGGCGCCGCAGCAGATTTTTTAAAACAAGACGCATAAAAAACTGCAAACCGGCCATACTGTTACTGCCGAGAGGGAAACAAAAGGCGTTTGCGTCCCGCCCGGCAAAAAGAGCCCGAACGGCCAAGGCCGGGCGGGCTTTTATCATTCCATATGAAAATTTTGGCCAAATACGCAGAGCCAGATACACGGCGGAGCGCTGCTGGTAAAGGAAACCCGGTGGCGGCAGTGCGCCGGCAGAAGATAACAGTCTCCGGCCTCCAGCCGGACGGTTTCCCCGGTGTTCAGTTCCAGTTCCCCGGATCCCTGTAAAACAGTTACCCACTCATCCTCCTCCTGGTCGTACCAGAAGCCGGGCGGGGAAATCTGGCCGCAGGAAACGATCCGCTCCATCCGCAATCCGTTTCCGGTGCAAAGCAGGTCGGTCAGCTCCTCTCGCTGCGGCATTTTGGGAAGAGAGAACAGGTTCATGGCTATTCTGCCTCCTAAAAAGAGTTTAGGTCCCGGACCTCCACCACTTTTCCGTTCCGCAGAAAGACGCGCGGCACCCGTTTTCCCACCAGGCAGAGCAGTTCATAATGGATAGTGCCGGCAATCCCGGCAAGCTCCGAAAAGGAAATCTCTTCGCTGCCGTCCCGTCCGGCGAGGGTGACCAGGTCGTTGACCGATGCGTCCGGGATGTGGGACACATCCACCATCAGCTGGTCCATGCAGACATTGCCGATGACCGGGGCGCGTTTTCCCCGGATGAGGACATCGGCGCGATTGGAGAAAGCACGGAGGTATCCGTCCGCGTAGCCGATCGGGATGGTTGCTACCCGCATCTTTTTCGGGGCGGTAAAGGTGCGGGAGTAGCTGATACAGTCGCCTTGTTCCACTGTTTTGACCATAGCGACGGTGGAGCGCAGGCTCATCACCGGACGAAGCCGGATCTCGTGGCCGGGGAGGAAATCGAGCGGCTGACCGTAGAGGATGATGCCGGCCCGGACGCCTTCGTAGTGGAAATCCGAATAGCTGACAATCCCGGCGGAATTTTGCAGGTGGCGGAACGGAATCGAAATGCCGTGTTCTTTTAACCCGCGAATCACTGCGTCAAAACGGCGCTGCTGTTCTTTGGTATAGGCGATTCCTTCGGGCGAAGGATCGTCCGAAGAGGAAAAGTGGGAGAAGATTCCGGTGATGGAAAGACCGGGCAGCTTGCAGCAGTGAATGAGGTCGTCGAGGGTATCGTCCGGATGCCCGCAGGAAAAGCCGATCCGTCCCATACCGGTGTCGATCTTCAAATGTCCCTTTACCGTGACACCTGCCTGCTGTGCGGCCTGGCTCAGCTCTTTGGCATAATCAGCGTTCAGGACCGCCTGGGAGATATTCTGGTGGGAAAGTTCGCCGGCAAAGCCGGGCGGGGTGTAGCCAAAAATCAGAATTTCGCCCCGGATACCGGCTGCCCGGAGGGATACCGCTTCTTCCAGATTGGAAACGCCGAACCATTTAATACCGAGCGATTCCAGTTCACGGGAAACCATCCGATCGCCGTGGCCGTAGGCGTCTGCCTTTACCACCGCCATCATCTCAGTGCCGGTGGGCAGGGCAGCGCGGATTGCATTTGTATTTTCATCCAGGGCATTCAGATCAATCTCTGCCCAGGTACGTTTGAAAAACTCCATGAAAAACCGTCCTTTCGGATCGCTGGAAACCAGCTGTGTCTTTATTATGATACACTGTTTTGTCTGAATTTTCAAGTGAAGATTTGTCCACAATATTTTGCGGTACTGGTTTTTGTCGGTTTTGGGAGAGAGCTGCGGAAAAACGCGGCGGCTTTCGACAAAAAATGTGGAAAAAAAGTGGATGGAAAGAATCGATGCTGCCGTAAAAAGATCCCGTATTTTCGGGACTTGTCCTGAAAACGTTTTTACAGATTGTAAAAACAGCAAAAAAATTACAGACTTTCCACACTTTCCACAGGGTTATCCACATTGTGAACGGTTAAAAGCCAAGGTTATTCACATTACGGTTGGTGAAATCTGTAAAAATGCGGTAAAGTCTGTGTTTTCGGCAAAAGTTTTCCACATTCATTCGGTGGAAAGTGTGGAAAGATGCGTTTGAAACTAAACCACAAGATATTGTGGTTGTCCTGGGGAAATAGCTAATTTAGAGGTGCAAAGTATGCTTGGAAAAGGAAAAATCCCGCAAAAAAATGTCGAAAAAATCGTGGGATTTACTTGCAATTTACATGGTGCCGTTGTAAAATAGAAATAGCAAAAAACTGAGATATGAGAGCGTAAACCGTGCCGGAGATGTCCGGCATGGTTTATCTGTATGCAGACCGCCGGACAAATATGCCGGCAGTATTCAGGAAAAGAAAGGTGAGCGCCAATGCCAAAAAGGGAAGACATTCACAAAATTCTGATTATCGGGTCAGGACCGATCATCATTGGTCAGGCCTGTGAGTTCGACTATTCCGGTACGCAGGCCTGCAAAGCCCTTAAAAAGCTGGGGTATGAAATTGTTCTGGTCAATTCTAATCCCGCAACCATTATGACGGATCCGGAAACAGCCGATATTACCTACATCGAACCGCTCAATGTGGAGCGGGTCAGCGAGATTATCCGCAAGGAGCGCCCCGACGCCGTTTTGCCCAATTTGGGCGGACAGTCCGGCTTGAACCTCTGCCTGGAGCTGTGGAAAGCGGGGGTGCTGGACGAATATAATGTGAAAGTGATCGGCGTAAAAGTGGAAGCCATTGAACGCGGAGAGGATCGCATTGAGTTTAAAAACGCAATGAAAGCGCTGGGTATCGATATGCCCCGCAGCGCGCCGGCTTATTCGGTCAAGGAAGCAAAGCAGATTGTGGAACAGCTCGGTTACCCGGTTGTCATCCGCCCCGCCTTTACGATGGGCGGCGCCGGCGGCGGACTTGTCCACAATGAGGAAGAGCTGGAAATCATCGTCAGCCGCGGGATCCAGGCTTCGATCGTCGGCCAGGTTTTGGTGGAGGAATCCATCCTCGGCTGGGAAGAGCTGGAACTGGAAATCGTCCGCGACAGCAAGGGACAGATGATTACCGTTTGCTTTATTGAAAATATCGATCCGCTGGGCGTCCACACCGGCGACAGCTTCTGCGCGGCCCCGATGCTCACTATCTCCAAAGAGGTGCAGGACCGGCTGGAGGATCAGGCGCGGCGCATTGTGGAATCGGTTGGCGTCATAGGCGGCACCAACGTGCAGTTTGCCCACGATCCCGTTTCCGATCGGATTGTCGTGATCGAAATCAACCCCCGCACCTCCCGTTCGTCGGCGCTCGCTTCCAAGGCGACCGGTTTCCCGATCGCGCTGGTTTCGGCGATGCTGGCTGCTGGGCTGACGCTCGATGAAATTTCGTGCAGCAAGTACGGCAATCTGGCAAACTACGTTCCGGACGGCGATTATGTCGTCATCAAGTTCGCCAAATGGGCGTTTGAGAAATTCAAAGGCGCACAGGACAAGCTGACCACCCAGATGAAGGCGGTCGGCGAGGTAATGAGCATCGGCCGAACCTTCAAGGAGGCCTATCAGAAAGCGATCCGTTCTCTTGAAATCGGACGGTACGGCTTGGGACATGTGGCCAAATTCCAGGATCTGCCCGCAAGCGAGCTGATCTCCCTTTTGAAAGAGCCCACCAGCGAACGGCAGTTTATCATCTATGAAGCGCTCAAAAAAGGAATTTCGGTCGACGTGATTTACGGCATGACCAAGATCAAAAAGGAATTTCTGAACGCGATCCTTGAACTGGTTGAGGAGGAAAAGGCAATTTCCACCCATACGCTGGCCGATCTGCCGGATGAAATGCTCAAGGCGGCCAAGCTGGACGGTTTCTCGGACAAATACCTCGGAACTCTGCTCGGCTGCGCTGAAACCGACGTCGCGGCTCGCCGCGAATCCCTTGGCATCGTCGAGGAGTGGGATAAGGTCCACGTCAGCGGAACCCAGGACGCTTCCTATTACTACTCCACCTATCACGGAGCGAACAACCCCGTTCCCGTCACCTCCAATCCCAAAAAGGTGATGATTCTGGGCGGCGGCCCCAACCGAATCGGACAGGGCATCGAGTTCGACTATTGCTGCGTCCACTGCGCGCTAGCTCTTCGCAAGCTCGGCTATGAAACCATCATGGTCAACTGCAACCCTGAGACCGTTTCCACCGACTACGATACCTCGGACAAGCTCTATTTTGAGCCGCTCACCTTTGAGGACGTGATGTCCATCTACAAAGCCGAAAAGCCGGTTGGCATCATCGCCCAGTTCGGCGGCCAGACGCCCCTCAACCTCGCCCGCGCCTTGCAGGCGGCAGGCGCCCGGATTCTTGGCACCTCTCCGGATTCCATCGACCTTGCCGAGGACCGCGACCTCTTCCGCGAGATGATGGACAAGCTTCAAATCCCCATGCCCAAGGCGGGCATGGCTTCCGATATCGACGGCGCGCTCAAGGTGGCCGCCGAGATCGGCTACCCCGTTATGGTGCGGCCCTCCTATGTTCTGGGTGGGCGCGGCATGGAGGTTGTTCACGGCGATGAGGAGATGAAGATCTATATGGCCGGCGCCATCGGCGTCACTCCCGACCGTCCGATCCTGATCGACCGGTTCCTCAACCACGCCATCGAAACCGAGGCGGACGCCATCTGCGACGGCGAAAACTGCTTTGTCCCTGGCGTCATGCAGCATGTTGAGCTGGCCGGTGTACATTCTGGCGACTCGGCCTGTGTGCTGCCGCCTATCTCGCTGACGCCGGTGCAGATTGCCACTATCGAGGATTATACCCGCAAGATCGCCACTTCGCTGCATGTCTGCGGCTTGATGAATATGCAGTACGCGATTGAAAACGGCGTGGTTTATGTGCTGGAGGCCAATCCGCGCGCCAGCCGCACCGTGCCGCTGGTATCCAAGGTCTACGGCCTAAACATGGTCCGGACCGCTACCCAGGTGATTATCGCGCAGCTGGAAGGCAGGGAATCCCCTGTTCCGGCGCTGCGGCGGCCGAACATTCACCATTACGGTGTGAAGGAAGCGGTGCTGCCCTTTAATATGTTCCAGGAGGTTGACCCCGTGCTTGGACCGGAAATGCGCTCCACCGGCGAAGTGCTCGGCCTTTCCGAAGATTTTGGCGAAGCCTTCTACAAGGCGGAGGAAGCGACCGGCCTGCGGCTGCCGCTGGAAGGAACCGTTCTCATCAGTGTCAACGACCGAGACAAGGCGGAAGCAGTGCAGATTGCCAAGGATTTTCAGAAGCTTGGCTTCCGAATCCTTGCCACCGAAAATACCTGCAAGCTGTTCCGGGAAAACGGCATTGATGCTGTTCGCGTCAACAAGGTGTGTGAGGCTTCTCCTCACATTGGCGACCTGATCGCCGAGGGCAAGATCGACCTGATTATCAATACGCCGGTCGGCAAACAGTCGGCCACCGATGACAGCTACATCCGCAAAGCCGCCATCAAGGGCCGCATTTGCTATATGACCACCATCGCCGCCGCGCAGGCTTCGGTACAGGGCGTCCGCTCTGTCCGGGAAAAAGGGATGGAGGGCGTTAAATCCCTGCAGGAATATATGAAATAAACCAAAAATAGAATCAAACGGAAGCTTTGGAAAAGATGAGCTTCCGTTTTTCATTTTGTTTGTGATTATCGGGAAACTGTGGTATAATAGCAATAGAAAACGGCAACCAAAAGGAAAGGATGAAATGTATGCTGGATCATAAACAGTTGGATCGTTATTTTGAGGAACACCGCGAGGAGATGGTGCGGGATATCTGCCGTCTGGTGCGGATCAACAGTACGCGGGGTGAGGAAAAGCCCGGCATGCCCTATGGGGAAGGGCCAAAAGCTGCGCTGACCGAGGCCGGAATGCTGGCCGGCGAGCTTGGCTTTTCAGTAAAATATTATGCCGACCGCGTTTGTGCGGCGGATTTAAACGGGAATCCCACCCAGCTGGACATCCTGGCCCATCTGGACGTAGTGCCGGTGAGCGACAGCTGGCAGGTGACAAAACCGTTTGAGCCGCTGGTCAAGGACGGCCGTATCTACGGCCGCGGCGCCGCGGACGACAAAGGCCCCGCTGTGGCGGCGCTCTACGCTGCAAAGGCGGTCCGGGATCTGGGCATCCCGCTTTCCAAAAATGTCCGGATCATTTTGGGTACTGACGAGGAGTGCGGAAGCTCCGATCTGCCGTACTATTACGCCGAGGAAAAGGAAGCGCCGATGAGCTTTTCGCCCGACGCGGATTTTCCGCTCATCAATCTGGAAAAAGGTGGACTGCGCGGCAAATTTTCGGCGGATTGGGAAGAGGATCCCGCGCTGCCCCGGCTGGTGAAGTTTGAAAGCGGAAATAAGATCAATGTGGTGCCAGATAAGGCGTATGCGCTGTTTGAGGGGCTGGACCGTCGGCAAATTACCGACATCGCAGCAGCTGTTTCGGAAGAGACCGGGGCGAACTTTGTGCTTTCCCAGGAAAACGGGATGCTCCGCATCGACGCGAAGGGAGTGGGCGCGCACGCTGCCGGCCCGCAGGAAGGAATCAACGCACTGACGGCTTTGATGAAGCTGGTTGTGGCACTTCCTTTGGCTGAAAGCACCGGGTTTGCCCGGCTGCGCCGGGTGCAGGAGCTTTTCCCGCACGGCGACTGCCTGGGCAAGGCTGTTGGCGTGGCGATGAAGGACGACCTTTCGGGCGAAACCACTCTGAGCTTTGATATTTTCCGCTACACCCTGACCGGGCTGGAAGGGGAGTTCGACTGCCGGGCGAGCATTCTTGCAAACGATGAAAACCTTAGAGACGTGATCTCCGCGAAACTGGCGGAGGGCGGCATTTCCCTTGCGCCGTGCGCGGTGTATCCGCCCCACCATGTGCCGGCCGAAAGTCCGTTTATCCAAACGCTGCTCTCCTGCTATGAGGAATTTACCGGCGAAAAAGGATACTGTGTTTCGATCGGCGGCGGCACCTATGTCCACAGCCTGCAAAACGGCGTGGCCTTTGGCTGTGCAAAGCCCGGCGTAAACTACCGGATGCACGGCGACGATGAGTTTACCGAGATCGATCAGCTTATCCTTTCCGCCAAGATTTTTGCGGCGGCGATCGCGGAAATTTGTCAGTAAATTGAAAGAAATTTTACTCGGTATTGATAGTAAGCCCGCATGATCTGTGCTATAATCAGCATAAGCATGTCAGAGGGCAAAGAAAGGGAGAAGCGTTGTGCGTTGCGGGATTGTGGATATGGGATCGAACTCGGTTCGTCTTTCGGTATATGAGTGTGAGGCGGAAAAGATCACCCTTCTGATACACAAAAAGATTATGGCCGGGCTTGCCGGCTATGTCAAAAAAGGAAAGATGACGGCGGCAGGAATTGAAAAGGCCTGCGCCGCTTTGGAGGAGTTCCGCGGGATTTTAGACAGCTTTCAGCCGGATCACACCGGGATTTTCGCAACGGCTTCCCTCCGGAACATCAGCAACCAGGACGAGGTGGTCAACTCGATCCGGCGCACTACCGGCATCCTTCCGGAAATCATTTCCGGCCAGGAGGAGGCACGGCTCGACTTTTTGGGCGCCACCCACTATTATCCGATGGAGCGGGGGCTGCTGGCCGACATCGGCGGCGGCAGCACCGAGCTTGTCTGGTTTGTCAAAAACGGGCCGCGGGAAATGATCAGTGTGCCGATCGGTTCGCTCAGCCTGCACACCCGCTGGGTGGAGGGCTTGATCCCCACCGATAAGGAACGGGAAAAAATGCGACGGGAAGTCCGCAAAGCACTGGATGAAATTGATTGGGCAGTGGAGAAATCCGACTGCCGGCTGACCTGCGGCATCGGCGGAAGTATGCGGATGGTGCTGCAGCTTGCGCAGGAGCTTTTGGGGCATAGCCGGGAGAACCGGATCTTTACCCTTGTCGAAGCGCAGGAACTCTGGGAAATTGCGGCGAGCGACGATCCTGCCAAAAGCAAACCGGCTTATCAGGTTTTGCCGGAGCGAATGTTCAGCATGGTGCCGGGGCTATTGCTGATCTTGGAGATTGCCCGCCGGTTTGGCTGCCGGGAATTTTATGTCAGCCAGGCCGGAGTGCGGGAAGGTTATTTGATCGACCGCTTTCTGAAAAAGGCGGAAATACAGGGAGAGGATTGAACCAACATGACGGACAACACTGTAAATTACCGTAGCTGTATGCAGAACCGGGAGCTTTCCTGGCTCAAATTCAACCAGCGGGTTTTGGAGGAAGCCAACTGCGCGGAAACGCCGCTGTTGGAGCGCTTCCATTTCCTGTCCATTTTTACCACCAATCTGGACGAGTTTTTTATGGTGCGTGTCGGCAGCTTGATTGATTACATGCAGTACTCTTCCGGTTATTTTGACAACAAAACCGGCATGACGGCGGCGGAGCAGCTGGCAAAGATTTACCACGCCTGCCGTCCGCTGTATGTCCTGCGGGATGAAACCTTTGAACAGCTGAGCCGTCAGCTTTCGCTCGCGGGGCTTACCTATCTGCGGATGAAGGATCTAAAAAAGTCGGAAGTGAAAGAAGCGGAAGAGTTTTTTGAGCGGGAGGTCTGGCCGGTCCTTTCCCCCCAGATCATCGATTCTTCCCATCCCTTTCCGCACCTTGCCAATAAGGCGCTGTATATTGCTGCTTCTCTGAAACAGAACGACCATGTGGTGTTCGGCATCATCCCGGTGCCGGCAGCAGCAAGACGGATCTTTTTTTTAAGCGGGGAGGAGAAACGGTATCTTCTGCTGGAAGATATTATTTCTTATTTTGCATCCCGTGTTTTTGAAAAATATGAAGTGCTCAATCGCTGTGTTATCAGCGTTACCCGCAATGCGGATATTGACACCGATTCCGGGCTGTTTGACGACGACCTGGATTACCGGCAACATATGAAATCCATCATTAAAAAGCGGCTTCGCCTGGCGCCGCTGCGGCTGGAGTATCAGGGCGTGATGAGCGAGGAAGGGCAGAAATTCCTGCGGCAGAAGCTGGGGCTGGAAAAAGCGCAGGTTTTTCAATCCATGTGCCCGCTCGATTTGAAATACTGTTTTACGTTGGATACCAAGATTACATCCGGCATGAAGCGGCAGCTTCTGGTACAAAATTATGTCCCGCAACCTTCCCGCATGGTGGACAGCAGCAAAAGCATTCTCGAACAGGTGGAACAGAAGGATATCCTGCTCTCCTATCCTTATGAATCGATGAAGCCGCTCCTAAACATGCTCCAGGAAGCCGCTTCGGATGAGCAGGTGGTTTCCATCAAAATCACCCTCTACCGGATCGCGCGGCAGTCGGTGCTGGCTGAGCATCTGATCGAGGCGGTGGAAAACGGCAAGGAAGTCACTGTTTTGATGGAGCTTCGCGCCCGGTTTGACGAGGAAAACAACATCGAGTGGGCGCAGCGGCTGGAAGAAGCGGGCTGCCAGGTGATCTACGGAATGGACGGCTATAAGGTCCACTCCAAAATCTGCCTGATTACCCGGCGGTCTCCGGACGGCATCCGTTATATCACCCAGATCGGAACCGGAAACTACAACGAAAAAACCGCCAAGCTCTATACCGACCTTGCGATCCTAACCGCCAATCAGGAGATCGGCGAGGATGCGGCCGCCTTTTTCCGCAACCTTTCCCTTTCCAACCTCCACGGTGAATACCACGACTTGTGGGTGGCGCCGGTCAACTTTAAACAGAGCATTCTCCGGCTCGCGGATGAGCAGATTGAACTGGCACGCGCCGGAAAGGAAGCCCGCATCCAGGTAAAATGCAACTCCTTTACCGACAAGGACCTGATTGAAAAGCTGATCGACGCTTCGATGGCCGGCGTCAAAGTCAAGCTGGTGATCCGCGGAATCTGCTGCCTGACGCCGCAGATTCCCGGCATGACCGACAACATCCAGATCATCAGCATTGTGGGGCGTTTTCTGGAACATTCTCGGATCTATGCGTTCGGGGTGGGGGAGAACACCCGCGTCTTTATCGCTTCGGGCGATATGATGACCCGCAATACCGAGCGCCGGGTGGAAGTGGCCTGTCCGATTTACGATCCGGCCATCCGGAAACGTCTGCTTGATATGATGGATATTCTGCTCCGCGACAATGTCAAGGCAAGGGAGCAGTTCTCCGACGGCCGGTATATCCTCCGCACCCCGGTGAACAGCCTGCCGCTCTGCGCGCAGGAATACTTTATGCAGGAGGCGCTCAAACCGGCGGCGCAGCCGGAACAGCCCGAAAAACAGCCAAAATCCGCCAAAACGGAACGGCATGGCCTCTTTTCCTTCCTGCACCGCAAAAAATAAACAACATGTTGGATCCTCACCCCGAGAGCAGCTCCTCTCGCATCCGGGTGAGGATTTTTTTTTCGCGCCGCGACACCTGCACCTGGGTCATTCCAAGCCGGCGCGCCGTTTCGGACTGGGTGAGCCGCCGATAATACCGCAGGAAGATCAGCTCCCGGTCGTGCTCGTCCAGCCGGGAAAGCAGCTGCCGCAGGGCCAGCCGGTTGGAGAGCATCTCCTCCGGGGCCTCAACCTCCACGTCGATCTGGCCGCTGCCGTCCTCCTCACTTTGGGTGAGGGACAAGGCGGGCATGCTCACATTTACCGCCTCGGCGATCCGTTCCGGCGGTTCCCCGAGCGCTGCTGAAAGCTCCGAAACCGCCGGTTCCCGCCCGAGCGTGACACTCAGCCTATCCCGTTCCCGGCTGACCTTCAGCGAAAATTCTTTGAGAGAACGGCTCACCTTTACCGTGCCGCCGTCCCGGAAAAGCCGCTTCATTTCCCCCAAAATTACCGGTACAGCATAGGTGGAGAATTTTAAGCCGCGGTCGGGATCAAAGCCCTCCACAGCCTTGACCAGCCCTAAGCAGCCGGCCGAATACAGCTCCTCGTATTCGATGCCGCGGCCTGTCATGCGGTGGGCAAGGGAGTGGACCAGCCCCAGGTTTGCAGCGACAAAGGCGTCGCGGTCAGCGCGGACTGCCATCCGACGGCTTGGAGCTTAAAGTTTTGCGGAGTGTGACGGTGGTGCCTTTTCCGGGTGCGGAGCGGACGAGGACGCGGTCCATAAAGGACTGCATGACGGCAAAGCCCAGACCGGCCCGTTCCCCGGTTTCACAGGTAGTGAAGAGCGGTTCCATTGCTTTTTCAATGTCCGGGATGCCGCAGCCGTAGTCCCGGATTTGGATGTATACTTCATTGTCCGGATAGATGCGGGCGGTAAGGCGGATTTTTCCCAGTGTGTTGCGGTAGGCGTGGACAATGCAGTTGGTAACAGCTTCGCTCACCGCAGTCTTGATGTCGGCGATTTCTTCCAGCGTGGGGTCGAGCTGGGAGAAAAAGGAGGCGGCAGCCGCCCGCGAAAAGCTTTCGTTGGCGGACCGGCTCAGAAAAGTGATGGTCATTTCGTTGAGCGGTTTTTTCATGGTGGACAATCCTTTCAGCTGATGGTGATGGGCAGCAGGGAAAGCCCCGCCAGCCCCATGAGTTTTTTCAGATAGGGGGAGGCATGCTCCACCCGGACAGCGCCGTTCATCGACTGCATCAGCTTGAAGCGCCCCATAATCAGGCCGATTCCGCTGGAATCCATAAAGCTGACGCCCCCAAAATCGAGAATCAGGGTTTCCGGTAAGGCACTTTCCGCCATCCGGTCGATGGATTCGCGCAGCAATGCCGCAGAGTGATGGTCAATATCCCCGGAAAGGCAGGCCACAAGCGTGCGCTCCCGGTTTTCAAAGGAAACAGGCATCCAATTCCTCCTTGTCAGACGGTATGGCATCAGAATACAACAAAAAAGATGCGAAAACGGTCGGAATCTGTGCAGATGTGAATTTTTCCCGTTTTTTCCGATTCTATAAGGATTTTTCTTGATTTAAAGTCGATTTTTTGATATAATAGAAAAAAGTATGCCCGCTTTTTTGGCGGAGCTTTTCTGTTTTTCGAAAATTGTAAGAAAGGCCTGAATAGATTGGAAGTCAAATTATCCATCGTGATTCCTGTTTACAATGGCGGGGATCTGCTCATCCGGACGCTGGACAGCCTTTGCGGCCAGACCTTTAAGGATTTTGAACTGATTGTGGTCAACGACGGCTCTACCGACGACACAGCCCTCCGGCTTGCCCAGTATGCCGAAAAGGAGCCGCGGCTCCGGAGCTATACCGTCCCCAATGGAGGGCCGGCCAGAGCCCGCAACTTTGGTATCGAACAGGCAAAAGGCGAGTACCTCTATCTCTGCGATGCGGATGATCTTCCGGAACCGGTGCTGCTGGAAAAACTGGTGGCGGAAATGGAGCGGGGCGCCGACTTGGCAGCTTGCGGCTTTGTGCAGGATGAAGAGCGGGACGGCAAGGTGGTTTCCAGCACCGTTTTTACAGCGGACGCCGCTAAAAGCGAATCCCACACCGCTTTTCTGGCCATGCTGCCGGAGCTGATGGAAAAACAGCTCATGTATGTCAACTGGAACAAAATGTACCGGATGGAAATTGTCAGACGAGAAGGCATTACTTTTCCGGAAGAGTATGCGAGCTGCGAGGACCGGCTTTTCAACCTCCGGTATTTCCGCTGCACAGAACGGTTTGCCTTTTTGAAAGAACCGCTGTTCCACTACTATGTGCGGGGGGATTCCAGTCTGGTGAGCCGCTTCCTGCCCAATAAATTTGAGTCGCTGGAATGCTTTGACCAAACTCTTGCCGACCTTTATCAGCAGGGTGGCGCGATGACATCCGAAGCGGAAGCTGTCAACGCCCGGATTTTCATCAAAGGCGTGGTGGCCTGCCTCATCAGCCTGCATCATCCGTCCTGCAAACTGAACAAAATGGAACAGAAGCTGTTTATCCGGGGCATGCTCGGGAGCAGCCGGATGAAAAACGCGCTGGCCCATCTCGCAGGCGGCATCCATTTCAAGGTGATCGGGATGGTGCTCCGCACCGGATCGGTGGGATTGGCGGGGCTTTTGGGAAGTGCCGCAAGCTTTGCGGGGAGAAAGCTCCCCGGTTTGCTGCAAAAACTCAAACACCGCGGATAGGGAGGATGTTATGAAAGCGAAAGATCTGGTCAAAACGGGGCGGCAGCTTGCTGGAAAGCTGCTCACCCTGGTCAACCGGTGCATCCCCAAGCGGAAGGATACGATTCTGTTTGTGGGGAACGACGGTTTGACCGATAACAGCCGCGCGCTCTATCAACACCTGATCGCGCAGCATTACAACGCGAACTATCGGATACTCTGCGCGGTGAAAAACAACGAATCCTATGAATGGCTCCGGGCCGAGCGTGTGGAGTTCCTCTCCTTAAAGCGCGGCGTTTTTGCCTATTTCCGCGCCGGATATGTCTTTTACTGCAACGGGACTTATCCCATCAAGCCGTCCAAATCTCAGATGGTAGTCAACCTCTGGCACGGGACGCCGCTTAAAAAAATCTGCAAGCTGGCGCCGAATGTTGCCCACTACGATTACGATTATTTCACCGTTGTGCTGGCCGCTTCCCCAATGTTTGTGCCGATTATGGCCAAATGCTTTGGAGTGCCGGAAAGCCGGGTGCTTTGCTGCGGACACGCCCGTAACGACCTTTTGTTTTGCAAGTCGCCCGGTCTGCTGCAAAAGCTCGGGCTGGACGGCGATTTTGATAAGCTGCTGCTCTGGATGCCTACCTTCCGGACTTCGTATAACGACTATATTCACGACGGCGGCTGTCAGACCGGCACCGGTCTGCCCATTTTTCAAAGCCTGGAGCAGATGGAGGACTTTAACGGCTGGCTGCGGGAACACCGGATGATGATGGTGGTCAAGCTCCATCCCATGCAGAAACAGAGCGATATCGCCGACTTTTCCTTTTCCAATATCAGGCTGCTCACCAACCGTGAAATCGAAGCGCAGCATTTGCAGCTCTATGAGCTGGTCGCCTATGCCGACGCGCTGGTGACCGACTACTCGTCCATCTATTTTGACTATCTGCTGCTCGACCGGCCGATCGGCTTTACCTGCGACGATCTGGACGCCTACGGCGGCAATCGGGGCTTTGTGGTGGAGAATCCCCTCTCGCTGATGCCCGGCATGAAGATTGGGGATTACGCGGGATTTTTGGACTTTGCCCAAAAGGTGTCGGAGGGCTCCGACGGCTTTGAAGCCGAGCGGGAAAGGGTGAACCAACTGGTCAACGCCGACCGCGATGGGCAAAGCGCCGCAAGACTGCTCGAAAAAATCGGGCTTCACTAATCGGTAAGGAGGATACTGTGGGATGCGAAAGGTAATCACATATGGAACCTTTGACCTTCTGCATTACGGACATATCAATTTGCTTAAACGCGCCAAGGAACAGGGAGATTATCTGATTGTGGCACTCTCAACGGATGAATTCAACCGGGGAAAGGGTAAGGAATGTTACTTTTCCTATGAGGAGCGGAAAAAACTGCTCGAGGCCATCCGTTATGTCGATCTGGTCATTCCGGAAACCTGCTGGGAGCAGAAAATTTCGGATGTGCAGGAGTTTAAAGTCGACGTGTTTGTGATGGGGGACGACTGGAAAGGGAAATTTGATTTTCTCAAGGACTACTGCGAGGTGCTCTATCTGCCCCGCACGCCCGAAATCTCCACCACCAAGATCAAAAAGGATCTGTATGAAAAGGAGGACCCGCATTGTCAAAAGTAAAGGTGCTGGAAGGGATCCTTCCCAAAGGGACCAGCGGCAAAATTGTGTATATTATGGAGCTTTTCCGGCATATGGACCCGGAAAAGTTCGATTTTACTTTTCTGATTGAAAGTAAAGATTCCTATTTTGAAAAGGAAATCCTTGCCAGAGGCGGCCACATCCGGGTGATTACTCCCCGGCGGGTGAGCCTTGCGGCCCATCGCCGCGACCTGAAAAAGGTGTTTGCCGAAGGATACGACGTCTGCCACATCCATCTTTCCACTGCCAGCAACATCGAATCGATCAAACTGGCCAAAAAAGCCGGTGTGCCGGTGGTGATCGCCCACTCCCACAACTGCCAGGCGGAAGGCGGCATCGTCGCCCGGACGCTCCACGCGATAAATGTGCCGATTTTGGGAAAACTGGATATTGTACGGTTGACCTGTGCCAAACCGTCCGGTTACTATATGTTCGGCAAGGCGCCGTTTATCGTGATGAACAACGCTGTCGATCTGGAGCGCTTTGCTTATCGCCCCGAAGTCCGGGAGAAGATGCGCCGGGAGCTCCAGGTGGAAGACCAGTTTGTGGTGGGCAATGTCGCCCGCTTCATGCCGGTGAAAAACCATCCGTTCCTGCTCAAAATTTTCAAAGAAGTGCTCCGGAAGTGCCCCAAGAGCCGGTTGTTGCTGGTAGGCGACGGGCAGGAACGCGCTAATATAGAAGCGCTGGCCTCCGAGATGGGCATCCGAGATAAGGTGATCTTTACCGGTAACGTTCCCAACCCGCAAGATTATATGAACGCAATGGACTGCATGGTGATGCCGTCGCTTTTCGAGGGCTTCCCACTCACCATTGTCGAAGGTGTCAACGCGGGGCTGCCCATTTACGCTGCCGATACCATTACCGACGAAATCGCCGTTTTTCCGCATGTTTCTTTCTTTTCACTCAAAAAGCCGCCCGAAGAAGCGGCAAAACTGGTCCTTGGCGCGCGGGAAATCCCCCGTCAGGGCCAGACGCAGGCGGTTATTGACGCAGGCTTTCGGATGGAAGACGGTATTCGCAAAATGGAAAATATTTATCTTGGGAGGTAGACAATGGAACAGAAATCAATCGTTTCCCGTGTCCTGGACGCGGTATTCAGCCACAATCTGCTGCGGATTGTGCTGGTTGTAATGGTATTGTTGCGCAGCTGCACATTTTTAAGTCCGATCGTCGGCCCGTTTGTCAAAGTAACACTGGTCTGGTCTGTCGTAATTTTGATCCACGATCTTTTTACAAGGAGACTACTGCTCACTAACCGGTTCCGCGGCATTCTGTATTTGTTTTTGATTGCTTATGGCATTACAACGCTGGTTAACTGGCGGGTAAATTTGGTCCGCAATGTGGTGATGCTGGGCTATATGTGTGTCAATATGTTGGTGATTTATGCGTATGATACCAAAGAATCCCCCGAAAAATGCCGGCGGGAACTTGCTCAGTTCAATCTGGCTTTTATGATTACTTCGTTTGCCGGCCAGCTATTCAGCTTTGTTACTTTTATTTTAAATCTGCGGTTCACCTATATGTTGGGTGAGGACAAGTATTACTACGGTATCTACAATGGCCGTATCTGGGGCTTTTTCAACAATCCTAACGCTGCAAGCTTTATCGCCGTTATCAGTATCATGCTTACCGTTGTAAGTGTAATGATTCGGCGGAAAGAAGGAAAAAAAGGCTGGAACTTCTTTTATGTGGCCAATATCGTGATGCAGCTACTCATTTTGTTCCTTTGTAACTCCCGCGGCAGTATTTTAGTGATGAGCTTCTATCTGTTTATGCTCCCGGTGCTGATTTTGCTGCCCGGTATGATGGAGAAAGCTTCCCGCAAAGCCACCATGAAAAAGGCTGCGATTTTTGCCGTTCTGCTGCCCCTTGCACTGGCAGGTGCGCACGAGTATGCAATGGATATCCTCCCGAAATTTGTCATCCCCACCAACTTCTTCAGCCAGCAGATTGAAAAGGGTGTATCCGGTATTACCGAAGTGGATGAAGAGGAGGAACTGGAACTCAATGAAGAAGGCGAAGTGGAGCTCCAGCGGCAGGATTACGGTTCCAAATACGGCGGGCGTTACTATCTCTGGCGCGCTGGTTTAAAACTGATTGAGCATCATCCATTGTTCGGTGTGGGCAACGACAATGTGCCCGACTATACGACCGAGTATGCCCGGATTTATTTTACTGAGGAGGGGGAAGAACCATATCTGCCTGGTGTTCAGAGTGGTCTGCACAATCTGTTCTTCCAGATTGCGGCAGCTTCCGGTTTGGTTGGTCTGGCAATCTTCCTGGTATTCGGCATTTTTGTCATCATCCGTACACTGCGCTTCTTTATTCGTTCTTTAAAGGAAAAGAAGTATGATCCCATTCACGGAATCTATATTCTGGTTGCGGCAGTGATCATATTGCGTACCATGACCGACACTGGTATTATTTACGGTGTGTATTATCTGAGTGTTGTATTC
Source organism: uncultured Clostridia bacterium (assembly GCA_944382875.1). GTDB lineage: Bacteria > Bacillota > Clostridia > Oscillospirales > Ruminococcaceae > Merdivicinus. Next base: position 37,271 of record CALWNQ010000001.1, on the reverse strand, counting down.
TGGATGTATATGGCGCAGTCGATGCGGGTGATTGATTCCACTTATCCCGAAGATAAGCCTGATTTGCTTGCCCGGATCAGCGACCGTATTTTTTCCAAAAAGAATCACAAATAAGGAGATGGAAGGATGGAACAGCAGCTTTTGCACGACGTCCAGCAGAATGTAGACGAAATTCTTTCGGTGCTGGACCGGGTGTGCCGGGAGCAGGACATTCCTTACTATCTGTTTTACGGCAGCGAGTTGGGTGCGGTGCGTCATAGCGGCTTTATCCCTTGGGATGACGATGCTGATGTTGTGATGTTCCGTGCCGATTATGAAAAACTGCGGAGCTGGTGGATCCAAAACCCAGTGGAGGGGTATTTTTTCCAAGACACGCAAACAGATCCCGGCTACCGGATGAAAATTACCAAGATCCGTAAAAATAACACCGCTTTTGTGGAACCGCGGATGCAGCACTGGGACTGTCATCACGGCATGTTTGTTGATATATTCGTTTTGGATGACTATGTCAAAAATCCGCTGCTCCGCCGGATCGGGGAGCTGATTACCATGTTTGATTTTAACGCTTCCCGGCAATACAAGCCAGATGGGGCAGCTCATCGGATTTTATACGGCATCACAAATCGTGTTTTCCGTGGCGGCGGGATTTTCCGGTGGTGGTATGGGAAAGTTTTTCCAAAGTTGCGAAAAGATCCCAACATGTGCAGCGATATTGCTTCCTTTACCTTTAAAAAGCAGTACAACTTCCGTCGGGAGTGGCTGGGTACCCCAAAACGTCTGCCGTATGACGGGATGATGCTATGTTGTCCGGCGGATACCGATGCGACGCTTCGTGTCTGCTACGGTGATTACATGACGCCGCCGCCCCCGGAAAAGCAGGTTTCCAACCATCCGCTCGTTTATGTTTCCACCGAGCGGGAGTACCATCCGGGTATGAATATCGGAAAAGAGGCGGATCATGGCTAAATCCATCGCAATGAACTCATTTTATAACTTCACCCTGAAGTTTTTCCGGCTGATCGTTCCGGTGATCGTCAGTTCCTACGTGGTGCGGACACTGGATCAGCAGCTTTATGCCGAATTTCAGAGCGCCAGCACTTGGCTGGATTTTGCGCTGATTTTTGGCGTGTTTGGGGTGACGGCCTATGGTATCCGGGAAGGAGCACGGGTGCGGGACAGTAAGGAACGGGCTTCCAAGCTGTTTTCCAGCCTGTTTTCCCTCAATCTTGTTACCAACAGTATAGTCCTGATTGCCTATTCTGCGATTGTTTTCTTTTCACTGGAGTCGATGTCCCGCACCATTTTCCTGGTACTGGGATTCAAGGTGTTTGCCAATATCTTCCTCGTCGAATGGCTCAACGAGGCAATGGAAAACTATCGCTTTATCACCATTAAGACTATCATCGTTCGGCTCATTTATACGGTACTGATCTTTGCATTTATCCGGGAACCAGACGATGTGGTGAATTACTGTGTGGTTGTTGTTCTGACCGACCTGCTCAACAACTTAATCAGCTTTTTCTACATCAAAAAGCGGATCCCTCTTTCTTTCCGCAGTATTGAGATTATGCCGCACATGGTTCCGCTGATTAGTATGCTGATTATTTCCAACGTCAACATGTTGTATACTCAGCTCGATAAAATGCTGCTCGACCAGACGGCCGGCAGCCTTTCGGTGGCAATTTACAAGATCCCGCAGGACATTACCAATATGATTTCCAACCTGCTTTCTTCTGTCGTGATGGTGGCGGTGCCGCGGCTCGCTTACTATCACGGTAACGATCAGGAGCAAAGTTACCGGGAGCTGCTCGACCGCAGCTACCACAGCTTTATGCTGGTGGTTTTCCCGGCCTGCATGGGCTTTGCCTGTCTCGCGCAGGAGGTTATGCATATCTACACCAATTCCACCGCCTACGATGCAGCGATTCCGGTATTGATTATATTTGCGGTGCGGACGATTGAAAGTTCAGTTTATGCCGTGTGTGCCAACCAGGTCTTCTTTGTTTACAATCAGGAACGATATCTTGTCCGGATGCTGCTGATCTGCGGAATTCTCAATGCAGTGCTGAACGGGCTGCTAATCGCGTTCGGCGTTTTTACACCGGTGACGGCGATCCTTACTACTCTGGCGGCCGAGATTGTACTGATGGTCATTCTGTTTCGGTTTATCCAGAAAAAGCTGGAAATTCCTTTCCGGTTTTTTACGGTGGCCAACGTCCGGTATATGCTGCTTTCCGTAGCATTTATTCCGATTACGCTGGTGGTCCGGCTGTTCCGGTTGGAGGAGCTGCTCGGTTCGATGCTGTGGGGTTCGGTTGCCAGTGCGGCGATCATCATCCCGGTGTGTATGGGGCTTTACTTTGGCGTTTTGCTCCTTTGCAAGGACCAGACGATGTGGCTGCTCACCCGAAAAGCACTCCGGATGCTGCACATTTCAATCCAAAAATAAGAAAATCCGCCGGGAAGTCTCCCGACGGATTTTTGTTTCTATTTGGAGAGTTCCGCTTGACGGTCGCGTGCGGTAATACCGTCCAAGTGGTCTAACTCATGACAAAAGCATTTTGCCATAAAGCCGCTTCCGGTCAGCCGGACCGGTTTTCCCCATTCGTCCAGCCCCTCTACCACAACCTGTTCCGGGCGTTTGGTCTGGAATCCCTCATTGGGAAAACTCAGGCAGCCCTCGGTGCAGAGCTGTTCACCCTGCTGCTTCACAATAACAGGATTGACCAATTTGATTAAGCCGCCGCTCAATTCGCCGGCATCAATGACAACCAGCCGGCGGAGTATGCCAACCTGCGGCGCGGCGATCGCGGCGCCGTTGGGGGTTTGGTGCAGTGTGTCCGCCATGTCGTCCAGAATCGTGCGGATGGTGTCGGTCACTTCCGGGACCTCCCGGCATTTTTTTGTAAGAATTTCATCCGGCCAAGTCCGGATGGTGCGCAAAGCCATAGGGATCCTCCTTTATTTGATACTGTTCCCATCATACCGCTTTTTTCGGATGGTGTCAAGGTAATTCAGTTTTTTTAAGGGAAACTGTCAGGATTTTTGTATCTGTTGATAAACAGGTTTACGCTTTTAGGAAAAGTTGATATAATAAAGGCGAAAATAAACCGGTATCAAGCCGGTTTGCAAGATTCCGAAAGGATGCGATCATATGAAGGACAAATTGAAAATTGGCGTCATCGGACTTGGCGGACGGGGAAGCGGCCTGCTTTCTGCGGTGATCCTTCCGCGCGCGGAAATTGAGGTTGCGGCGGTCTGCGACCTTTATGAGGACCGGCGGCAGAATGCGGCTGCAATGGTGAAAAAGGAACGTGGCACCGAACCACTGTGTACTGCAGATTATCGGGAAGTACTGGCGGTTCCAGGTTTGGATGCGGTTGTAATTTCCAGCTCCTGGGCCGATCATGTCCACATCGCGATTGCGGCGATGAAAGCCGGCATCTACGCCGCAACCGAAGTGGGCGGCGCTTATTCGCTGGACGAGTGCTGGGAACTGGTGCGCACCTATGAGGAGACCGGCGTGCCCTGCATGATGTTGGAAAACTGCTGCTACGGCCGCGACGAGCTGATGGTCCTCAACATGGTCAAACAGGGCTTGTTCGGGGAAATTGTCCACTGCCAAGGCGGATACCGGCACGATTTGCGGGATGAAGTTTCTTTTGGACGGGAAAACCGTCACTACCGGCTGGTCAATTACCAGAACCGCAATTGCGAAAATTACCCCACCCATGAGCTGGGGCCGATCGCCAAAGTGCTCAACATCAACCGCGGCAACCGGATGCTTACCCTGAACTCCGTTGCTTCCAAGGCAGCCGGCCTGCATACATATCTGATGCGGGAAAAGGGCCCGGAATACGACCTTTCGAGCTGTCATTTCACCCAGGGGGATGTGGTGACCACCATCATCAAATGCGCCCACGGCGAAACCATCACCCTCACGCTTGACACCACACTGCCCCGTCCGTATTCCCGCGCTTTCCATGTACAGGGCACCAAGGGGATGTTTATGGAGGACAACCGCACCGTATTTCTTGATGGCGTCCACAACAAGTTCGATTTCCGCTGGAAAGACCAGTGGAACAATGTGGAGGAGTTTCGGGAGCAGTACGACCACCCCATCTGGAAACAGTATCTGGAGGAGGGAATTGTGGGCGGCCACGACGGAATGGACTGGCTGGTGATGGGCGCTTACTTTGACGCGGTCAAACGCGGCGTCCAGACGCCGATTGATGTTTACGATATGGCGGCGTGGATGAGCATTACTCCTCTTTCCGAAGCTTCGATTGCAATGGGTGGTGCGCCGGTTGCCATTCCGGACTTTACCAACGGCCGCTGGATCAGCCGGGAACCGGCTCCCGAAGGTTTTTACCGCCTGGATAAAATCAACGAAAAGTAATCCAGAATAAAATCCGCCCAATCAATCGGGCGGATTTTTTTTGGAGGTATTTTGCGTGTGCCGTTTGCGGAGAAAACGGTAGAAAACAACCGATAGAAGGCTGATGAGGACCATCCCCGCCGCACTAGCCAGAAAGGTGGGGGAAGTGGGATCGGTGATGCTGCTGCCCAGAAAGGTCCCCGCCAGCAGCGCCGGGAACATCCCGGCCAATCCGCCCAGCAGGTTGCGCCAAAACGTCAGGCGGCTTGCCCCAAAATACATGCTGACGACATCCCCGGGGAGGATGCCGAGCACCCGGAAGAAAAAGGCCACGAACCAGTCGTTGTGCTGCTGGAAGTCGCGGAGGTGGGCGGCTTTTTGATATTTGGCAAAGATATGCTCAACCAGCTCGGTGCCGGACAGCCGCCCCAACCCGTAGGGAAGCGAAACCACAACCGCGGTTCCAAGCAGATTCAAAAGCAGCGCGGGAATCGGCGGGAACAGAATTCCACTCAGAGCATACAGCACCAGAATGGGAAAAACGATCGACAGGCTTTTTAACCCAAACAGCAGCAAAATCAGAGCGGCGGCCGCGAGCGGCTCTGCCGGCATATGGGCGGATAGATACTCTAAGGAGAACCAGCTCCGGTAACGGAAGGCGATCAGGGCGATGATGGCAACGGCAATCAGCGGAAACCACTGCAGCAATGTGCGGGCCGAAAAAATACGGGATGTTTTCATAGGCAGCTCCTTTCCCGACTCTTTCTTTTTATTGTATCCATAAAATGTGAAAGAAACAAGAAGTTTGTCTTGTTTTGGATAAAAATTCACATTGCGTCGGGAAAATTCGTGCCTTTTTTGAAAAAATCGGAGTGATTCCCAACTATTTTCGATTCCTTTTATGAAGAATGTGAATAGATTTTGAAAGTATTCTATGCTATAATCTTTTGCGTGTGCATCGGACAGATTTTGAAAACGGTTACATTTGGGAGGGATTTTATGGCAGGGGTATTTCAAAAGGTCTCAGCGCTCTTTTCGGCAAAGGATATGACAGAGGGCAGCCCCTACAGCTGCCTGGTTCAGTTTGCGATTCCGCTGCTGATCGGGAATCTGGCGCAGCAGCTTTACAACACGGTGGATTCCATCGTGGTGGGCACCTATATCGGCGATGACGCGCTGGCGGCCGTTGGGGCGAGTATGCCGCTCTTTAACCTGATTCTGGTGCTGTTTGTGGGTATTTCCACCGGCGCAAGCATCATGGTTTCCCAGTATTTTGGGGCGAAAGACCGGGAGATGCTGTCCGAAACGGTGGGGAACTCCCTGGTTTTAACCTTGATTGCCTCGATCATCATGATGCTGGCGGGGGTTTTTTCGGCGGAGGCGATGATGTCGCTGCTGGACACGCCGGAAAACATTTTCGCAAGTTCCTGCGAGTATTTAAAAATTATCTTCCTCGGCATCGCGGGGGTGGCCTTTTACAACATCCTAACCGGTATCCTGCGCGGGCTCGGCGACTCGCTCATGCCGCTCATTTTCCTGCTGGTGGCTTGCGGGCTCAACATTGTGCTCGACCTTGCGTTCGTTGTGATCTTTGAGTGGGGTGTGGCCGGCGTCGCCTGGGCGACAATTATTGCACAGGCCATTTCCAGCATCCTTTGTCTGATCAGGCTCTTTCTGATGCGGGATGTTCTGGTGATTCGGAAAAATCATTTCCGCCTGAAACGGAAGCTGGTGGGGCAGCTCGTCTGGCTGGGCCTTCCCTCCGGCGCGACACAGGCCATTTTTTCGATGGCGGCGCTGGTGGTGCAGTCGCTCACCAATTCATTCGGGACGCTGGTCATTGCCAGCAACGTCATCGTCATGCGGGTGGACGGCTTCGCCATGATGCCGAATTTCAGCTTTGGGGTGGCAATGACAACCTTTGTGGGGCAGAATATCGGCGCCGGCAAGATGGACCGGGTGGATGAGGGCAACCGCGACGGACTCAAACTCGGGTTGATTGTGGCGGCGGTGCTGGTGGTGGCCATCCTGCTCTTCGGGGATTCGCTGATGCGGCTGTTTACCAAAACAGACGAGGTCATTGATTACAGCATGCGGATGATGCGGATTATGGCGGTGGGATACATCGCGATGGCGGTTACCCAAACGCTTTCGGGCACGATGCGGGGTGCCGGGGACACCATCACGCCGATGTGGATTTCGATGGTGACAACCGTTGTTACCCGGATGCCACTGGCGTATCTGCTGGCATTCTTTACCCGCAGTCCCGAATATCCGGTGGGGAATCCGAACAGCCTGTATATCTCGCTGATGGTTTCCTGGCTGTTGGGCGCGGCGCTCACCTTCCTGATGTTCAAAAGGGGAAAATGGAAAACCAAAGGCTTTGCCAAAGCAAAACCCGCGGCAGAATAAAAGAGAGCAGTACGGGAAAAACCGTACTGCTCTTTTGCGTTGGAATTTATTTCTTGTCGTAATCAAAAGAGATGACCTGATGCTGGCGGTCGGACTCAAAGGCCGCTTCCATCACCTTCATCACCCGCATCATCTGCGGATGGGTGACGAGCTGGGGCTCCAGACCGTCGATGGCGCGGCAGACATTGCGGTAGAAATCGTGGACATCGGGGTTTGGCTTGGGAACGGGATGTTCCGCGATGGTTTTGTCGTCGCGGGGCGCCATAGTCTTGGTCAGGCCGGCCGCCGTGATAACCGGGACAACATCCTTTTCATCCCAGTTTTCGCAGCGGACGATCTTGCCGCTCAGATCCCAGTCGTAGATGATGGCGGTGCCGTCGCGGCCCTGCATGTACCAGCGGGGCAGGTTGACAAAATTGCTGGTTCCGACTTCCACCCGGAAGTTTAAGCCGCTTTCAAAGCGGATGTCCATCTTAAAGCCGTCGTCGACCAGTTCGTTGGTGATGTGGTCCATATTGGCGTAGATGGTGTCGATCTTTTCGGGGATCATCTGGAGCACTTGGTCGATCAGGTGGACGCCCCAGTCGAGCATCATGCCGCCGCCGTGTTCGGGGAGCTGGCGCCAGTCGCCGGGGATTCCGCGGGAGCCGTGGACACGGGATTCAATGTTGAAAACGGGGCCGAGAGAGCCGCCCTCGTAGATTTCTTTCATCGAGAGGAAATCCGCATCCCAGCGACGGTTCTGGTGGACAGTGAAAAGCTTGCCAGTTTCGTTGGCGGCGTCGATCATTTCTTGCAGATCCGCGCTGCAAAGGGTGACAGGTTTTTCACTGATGACGTTTTTGCCGGCTTTCAAGCCGCGGATAGCGTCCTCTTTGTGGCAGTCGTTCGGGATGGCAAGGGTGAGGAGATCCACTTCGGGATCGGCCAGCACCGCCTCGAAGGAATCGTACGCCTTGATGCCGCGGCTGCGGGCAAGCTCGCAGCGCTCTTCTTTAATATCATAAATACCGGCCAGTTCGGCAACGTCGCTATGGAGTAGGTGCTCGCAATGCCAGCCGCCCATGCCGCCGTATCCGATGACAACAACTTTTTTCTTCATGTTGGGGGCACCCCTTTCTGATTTTGATTATTCGCCCAGCGATTCCAGGTAACGGAAGCAGCGGGTTACCTCGCTCACGCCGTCGGGATCGCAGCCTTCGCTCTCTACCACCATGTAAAGGCCCAGTTCTTTGGCGCGTTCCCAAACCGCCTTGACCGGCGCGGTGCCCATGCCGAGTGAATAGCCGGTATAACCGCCGTTGCCGTCCTTGAGATGGATGTGGGTCATCCGGTCTTTCATCCGGGTGATGATTTCGACCGGATCGCGTTTGGCGACAAAAGCCCAGTATGTATCGATTTCAAATTTGATGTTGGTGCGTTTGTAAAGCTCCTCAATCGGAATCTGTCCATCATCGTTGGGGAGAAATTCCCGATGGTGGTTGTGGTATTGCAGCGAAATGCCCTCTTTTTCGAGGAGCGGTTGCCATTTGTTCATGTTGTTGACCAGCTCTTCCAACGCTTTGGCGTTGGAAATATCGGCGCCGGGAACAATCAGGGTGTCGCAGCCAACGGCTTTGTGATAGGCGACGGTCGCGTCAAAATCGTTCACAAGCAGGTCGTAGCTGGTATGGGTACCGGTTACCCGCAGGCCAAATTCTTGGAGCCAGCCCTTTACTTCCTCGGCCGGATGGCCAAAAAAGCCAGCGAATTCCACGCCTTTGTAGCCGATTTCGCTTACCTTTTTCAAAGCGCCTTTCAGGTCTTCACCAGTAATGTCGCGCAGGCTGTACATTTGAAGTCCGTATTCCATAACATATCCCTCTCTTTTATGTCCATAAAATCAGGGGAATTCCCCTGTAATCGTTTTCATTATACACAATTTTTATCCCGCCTGCAATAGAAAAAAGTGGAGAAAAAGCAATTAAATATTTGGCAAATACAAACAATAACCAACGCGAATTTTATGTAAAGAAAAATGTAAAATTCGGTAAAAAACCGATGGACTATTCTTTGTTTTTGCTTAGAAAAAATAAAATAACTCTTGTGTTTTTAGGAATTCTGTGATATGATAGAAACGAATGAAACAGATTGACTTTAAAAATGTAAAATTTGTAAAGCAGGCGGTATTGCCGCCAAAACATACAAATACAGGAAATGAGGTATGTGAAATGGCAAAGATTATTGGTTCCGCGCTCCCCAACATTCCGTGGGAGGAAAAACCCGCCGGATGTAAAGATGTGATGTGGCGGTATTCCGCCAATCCCATCATTGCCCGGGATGAGCAGAAAAACTCCAACAGCATCTTCAACTCGGCGGCTGTTCCGTTCGGCGATGGCTACGCCGGTGTTTTCCGCTGCGACGACCGTGCCCGCCGCATGAACCTGTTCGCGGGATTCAGCAAGGACGGTATCCACTGGGAAATCGAGGATGAACCATTGGTTTTTGAGGGCGACGGCGTTCCGGAAGAAATTACCAAGGTGCAGTACCGCTACGACGCCCGTGTCCTCAAGGTGGAGGACCGCTATTTCATCTGCTGGTGCAATGGCTATCACGGCCCCACCATCGGACTTGGCTATACTTATGATTTCAAGAAATTCTACCAACTGGAAAACGCGTTCCTGCCTTATAACCGGAACGGTGTTCTGTTCCCGCGCAAAATCAACGGCAATTATATGATGCTTTCCCGCCCGAGCGACACCGGCCACACCGCGTTCGGCGATATTTACCTCAGCCAGAGCCCCGATCTGGTCTACTGGGGAAAACACCGCTTTGTGATGGGTACCTCTCCGTTTGAGGAATCCGCCTGGCAGTGCACCAAAATCGGCCCCGGCCCCGCTCCCATCGAAACCGACGAAGGGTGGCTCCTCTTCTATCACGGTGTTCTCACCAGCTGCAACGGCTATGTGTACAGCTTTGGCGCAGCGCTGCTCGATCTGGACGATCCGGCAAAGGTGCTGTATCGCTCCCGTCCGTATCTGATTTCGCCCCAGAAGGATTATGAGTGCGTGGGCGACGTTCCCAACGTCACATTCCCCTGCGCGGCGCTCACCGACGCCGAAACCGGCCGCATCGCCATTTACTACGGCTGTGCCGATACTGTTACCGGACTGGCCTTCTGCAAGGTGGACGAGCTTCTCGACTGGCTCAAGAAAAACAGCCTGTAATTTTGCTGCCGCCGGATCGTTCTGCCCGGAATGTTCCGGCGGTACTTTTTCACATTGACACGTTATTGTGATAAACGCACAAAATGTCAGAGAGGATTTCTATCCTGCTATGAATTGCCGAACCGATTGGATTCCGGTATAATGAAAGCTGTGACTTTACTAGAGTCCGGATTATATGGAGTCGTGAAAGGGGAGTTTTCACCATGTACTATGTAAAAGAACGCGCGGATAAAATCATCCAGCAGCTCAAGGATTTGATTACGGTGCAGAATGTGCCGATTGAGCGCTGCAAAATCAAAAAAGGATTTTTTGTAAATCCGCAGGAGGCCGACGCGGCGGCGCAGCCGTATGAGGATTTTTGCTGTGCCACCGACAAGTGGAAAGGGTTTGACGACCATTATTGGTTCACCACTGAAGTGACCGTGCCGGAAAGCTTTGATGGCAAGCCGCTGTGGCTTTATTTCTGCACCCAGAGAATCGGCTGGGACGCGATCAGCCCCCAGTTTTTGCTCTTTATCAATGGCGAGCCGGTTCAGGGCGTGGACACCAACCACCGCGAATCGTTGGTTACCCGCTGCGCTAAGGCGGGGGATACCTTCCGGGTGGATTTGCAGGCTTATACTGGCCGTGAAAACGTCCGGGAAGAGGGAAAAGAGTTTGTTTTAGAGCTGCACGCTTCTCTGCTGGAGCGCAGCGCCGAGATTGAAAAGCTCTATTACGATCTTGCTATTCCCGCCGAGATTGTCGGCTGGCTCGATAAAGAAAGCCTGCCGGCCATCAAACTGGCCAATGCGCTGAACGAAACGGTCAACCGCATCGACCTCCGGGAAGTGTACAGCCCCGAATTTTACGCTTCGGTGGAAGACGCCACCCGCTACGCCGAGCAGGCAATCTACACCGAGCTGGCCGGCAGCGACGACGTCATCGCCACCTGCATCGGCCACACCCACATCGACGTGGCCTGGCTGTGGACCGTTGCCCAGACTCGTGAGAAGGCGGCGCGCTCCTTTGCCACTGTCTTAAAGCTGATGGACGAGTACCCCGAATACAAATTCATGTCCAGCCAGCCGCAGCTCTACGCCTTTGTCAAGGAACGCTATCCCGAAATGTTTGAGCGGATCAAGCAGCGGGTTGCCGAAGGCCGCTGGGAAGTGGAAGGCGGCATGTGGCTGGAAGCCGACTGCAACCTGATTTCCGGCGAAAGCATGGTGCGTCAGTTCCTCCACGGCAAAAAATTTTTCAAGGACGAATTCGGCAAGGACAACCGCATCCTCTGGCTGCCCGATGTATTCGGTTATTCCGCCGCCCTCCCGCAGATTATGAAGAAGAGCGGCATTGACTATTTCATGACGACCAAAATTGCCTGGAACCAGTTCAACAAGCTCCCGATGGACACCTTCTGGTGGCAGGGAATCGATGGCAGCCAGGTCTTTACCCACCTAATTACCACTCAAAACGCCGATCAGTCCCACGACAGCTTCTTTACCACCTATAATGGCCTACTGGACGCGACCTCGGCCATCCGCGCCTGGGAACGCTATCAGCAGAAAGACCTCTCCAACGATGTACTCCTCTCGGTTGGCTACGGCGACGGGGGCGGCGGAACCACCCGCCCGATGACCGAAAACGCGCGGCGGCTCGCTTCCGGTATTGTGGGCACTCCCAAGGTTCGCTGGGAAACTTCGCTGGAGTATTTTAACGAGCTGTATGAAAGATGCGCCGACAAGAAAACACTGCCCCGCTGGATTGGCGAGCTGTATCTGGAATATCACCGCGGCACCTACACCTCGATGGCCCGCAACAAAAAGGGCAACCGTAAATCCGAGCTGCTCTGGCAGGAAGCGGAGTTCTTTGCAAGCTGGGCCCGCGATTTCGGCGTGGAATATCCCGCCGAGGAAATCTACAAGAGCTGGGAGAACATCCTACTCAACCAGTTCCACGACATCCTGCCCGGTTCTTCGGTGGAGGATGTTTATCAAGTGACCAAAGTCGAGTATGAAGACCTGATTTCCCGCGCCAACGCGCTGATTTCCGACCGCGTCCAGCTGCTGGCCGACAAGACCGGCGCCGAACCCGGCCAGACCGTTGTCTTTAACGCGTCGCCCTTTGACCGGGACGCCATCATTCCGGTTGCGCCCGGAACCGAGGCGCTTTGCGACAGTGACGGGGAAATTTATCCTACGCAGAAAACGGCGGACGGCGCTGTCTGCCGGGTAGCGGGCCTGCCCGCAAAAGGCTGGAAGGCGTTTTCTCCCGCCAAATCGGTGGACGCCGAGAATACGCTGGTCATTACCGAAAGTGGCATCGAAACCCCTTATTACAGCATTGCCATTGATGAAAACGGCTTCTTTACCTCGATCTTTGATAAGGAAGCAGGCCGCGAGGTGCTCAAAGCGGGCGGGCTGGGCAACGTGATCCGCGCCTATGAGGACCGCCCGATGAACCACGAAAACTGGGACATCGACATCTATTACACCGAGAAATCCTGGCCGGTTGACGATGTGGTTTCGATGGAATGGACCGAATACGGACCCGTCCGCGCCACCCTGCGGATCGTCCGCAAGTTCCTCCACTCCACCATCGCGCAGGATATCCGCTTCTATGCCGACAGCCGGAACATCGACTTTGAAACCGACATCGACTGGAAACAGCATCAGATCCTGCTTAAGGCTGAGTTCGACCTGGACATCAACGCCAATGAGGCCACCTACGACATTCAGTTCGGCAACCTCACCCGCACCACCCACCGCAACACTTCCTGGGATGTGGCCAAATTTGAGGTCTGCGCCCACAAGTGGGCCGACCTTTCCGAAGGCGGCTACGGCGTGGCCATCCTCAACGACTGCAAGTACGGCCATTCCATCTGCAATGGCAAGATGGCGCTCACCCTCCTCAAATCCGGCATCCAGCCCAACCCAGTCGCCGACCAGGAGCGTCACCTCTTTACCTACGCGCTGCTCCCGCATCTGGGCGGCTGGCGCGAAGGACATGTGCCGGAAGCCGCTTATGCGCTGAATATTCCGGTTCGGACGGCCAACGTTTCGGCTAAAGGCGAAGGTCTTGCAGCGAAGTATGTTTCGGTTTCGGCCGGCAATGTGGCGCTTGAAACGGTCAAGCAGGCGGTGGAAGGCGAAGGGGAGATCCTCCGCTTCTACGAGTTCCGGAACTGCCGCACCCCTGTTACCGTGACAATGGCCGACAAGATTGAAAGTGTCTGGCTCTGCGATCTGATGGAGAATCCGGTGCAGCAGCTGGAAACGGACGGGCACTCCTTTACGGTGACAGTCAAGCCATATGAGGTGCTGACCTTCCGGGTGCGCAAAGCGTAAAATATTTTAGAAAGGAGAAGAAATTTGAAAAAGGTTTCCTTGCAGCAGATTGCGGATGAGCTGCATGTTTCCCGGATTACGGTATCCAAGGTTATCAACGGAAAAGAAGGGGTTTCCGAGGATACCCGCCGCCGGATTGCACAAAAACTGGTGGAATATGATTATAAGAAAATAAACCGGGAGATTCTCCGATTGGCACAGGAAGCGGAAACTGGCAGCCCGATTGTCCGCAACAATATTGCCGTTATCGCAACGGAACCGGATTTTTCGGATTTCTGGCTCAAAATTATCAATGGGATTGCAAATGAGGTTTCTTCGAAAGGGTATAATTTTATCTATCATTTCCTTACCAGGGAGGAAGAAATGGAGTTTGCAGTCCCCAAAAGTATTACCGATCACAGCGTCTGCGGCATGATCGTCATCAATGTTTATCAGAACACGGCGTTGACCGCTCTATCCAACTTGGGAATTCCCGCAGTGTTTTTGGATATTACACCAGAAAAATTCCGCGAAGGAATCAGCGGGGATGTTCTATTGCTGGAAGGAAAAAGGACGGTTTTCCAGATTACGGAGAACATGATTCGAAAAGGTCGGAGACGTCTGGGCTTTATCGGGGACATTACTTATGCCCAGACTATTCGCGACCGTTATGAAGGATTTTTGGAGGCGTGCAGGGAAAATCGAGCGGTGGTCGAGTCTGAAGATTGCCTTCTGGAAGGGAAACAAGGGCACTTTTATTTTCAGGAAGAAGTCCGGGAGTTTCTGCGGGGCTTGTCCAAACTGCCGGATGCGTTTGTCTGCGCCAATGATGTGACAGCCTATACGGTGATTGGCTGCTTGGCGGAAAAGGATATCGCGGTGCCGCAGGATGTGGCGGTCTCCGGATATGACAACATCCAGGCTTCTATTTTAAAGGTCTCCGAGCTGACAACTGCTTCGGTGGATACCGCCAACCTTGGCAGGCGGCTGGCCCAGCAGCTGATCCGGCAGATCGAATCCCCGAGCGGTTTTTATGAAACGGTGTACATTCATCCGCGGATTTTGTTCCGGCATTCGACAGAATTTTAAATAAAAAAGTCCGACAGCTAATTGGCTGCCGGACTTTTTGTTATGCAGGATTACACAACGAGTGTGATCACACGGAGTACAAAGAGGACAAATACAATCCACATAACGGGATGAATTTCTTTAATCTTGCCACGGACAATCTTGAGGATCATCCAGGTCAGAACGCCAAACATAATGCCGTTTGCAATCGAATAAGTGAACGGCATCATAATGATGGCAACAAAAGCGCCCAAGACGTCCGCCATATCGCCTTCAAATTTTACTTTGAGGACGGAGGACATCATAAACATACCAACTACGATCAGAGCAGGTGCAGTGGCAAAGGTGGGAATAGCGCCGAAGATCGGCCAGAAGAAAATAGCGAGAATGAACAATACAGCGGTTGTTAAGCTGGTTAACCCGGTACGACCGCCTTCTGCAACACCGGCAGAGCTTTCTACATAGCTGGTAACTGTGGAAGTACCCAGGCAGGCGCCTGCTACAGTACCGATTGCGTCGGACATCAATGCTTTACCAACACGGGGGAGCTTGCCATCCTTGTCCAGCATGTTGCCTTTTGCCGCAACGCCGATCAAGGTGCCGATCGTATCGAACAAGTCAACAAACAGGAATGCAAATACAATGGTGGCAAACGCAATGATATTCTCTGCAGCCCAGCCAAATTCAAATTTAAACGCAACATCGCCCAGTGCAGAGAAATTGGGGAGGAAGTCGCTGATGCTGTTGATCTGCGGAATAACAGAGTAGATAC
Organism: uncultured Clostridia bacterium; assembly: GCA_944382875.1. Classification (GTDB taxonomy): domain Bacteria; phylum Bacillota; class Clostridia; order Oscillospirales; family Ruminococcaceae; genus Merdivicinus. Next base: position 22,127 of record CALWNQ010000001.1, on the reverse strand, counting down.
CAGTTTCCGCATCCGGAACATACCAGCCGCCCAGTTCTGCAATAATACCCAGTACCCAGGTAATCAAAATGCCCCAGAGAATGGCGCCTTTGATGTTAAAGTACAACATGATGCCGATAATGGCAATACCGATCAGTGCCAGTGCAACCTGCGGGGAACCAAGATCACCGAGTGCAACTTTTGTAGAAGTATCCAGAGCGGCAATACCGGCGTTCTGCAAGCCAATAAAAGTGATAAATAAGCCGATACCAGTGGTAATGCCGAACTTCAGGTTTTCGGGGATGCAGTTGACCAGAGTTTCGCGGAACTTAAACGCAGAAAGGATAATGAAGATGATACCTTCGACCAGGATTGCAGTCAATGCTACTTTCCAAGGCTCTGCAACACCTTCCATCTCAGGGCTGAGGCAGACAGTGTAGGCAAAATAGGCATTCAGCCCCATACCGGATGCCAACGCGATCGGGTAATTGGCCAAGAAAGCCATAATCAGTGTGGCGATTGCTGCCGACAGCGCAGTTGCAAGGAATACACCTTGATTGTTCATTCCTGTGCTGCCCAGCATGCCGGGGTTTACCGCAAGAATGTAGGCCATGGCCAGAAATGTGGTAATACCGGCCACAATTTCTGTTTTTACATTTGTGCCATGTTCTTTCAGCTTGAATAACTTTTCCATGCAGAAATTCCTCCTGTACTGTATTCGATATTCCCGCAAATGCCGCAGGAAAACATTATCATTATAACTGAATTTCTTACATTCTTCAAGCAAATTTTGCAAAATTCCCCCATTCTATTCATATTTACGGCTTTTTCACAACAGTTTTGGAATAATATTTATTCTAATTTATGAAAAACATCAAAAATTTATAAAAAAGAATCGGTATATATGCGAGTGCATCTATACCGATTCTTATTTTATCTGATATATAATTGGTTTTTTCCGTTCCGCTTTGCATCATAAAGTGCCTGGTCAGCTTTTTTTAGCAGCTGTTCCCAGTCTTGTTGTTTCGAGATTGGCGCATGGCAAAATCCAGCACTGATGGTGACAATACTTCCGGCTGCCGATGAGGGTATTTTCAGACCTTCTATTGCGCGACATAATTGACGCGCGGTTTCCAGTGCTGCGTTGGGATCTGCATCCGGGAGCAGGTAGAGAAATTCTTCTCCCCCATAACGAAACAACTGACCTTTGGAAATTTGTGACTGCATCGTTTGGGCGATACGCGATAAACATTCATCCCCTTTGATATGACCATAATAATCATTGTACGACTTAAAGTCATCGATATCCATCATACAGATTGCTGCAGTGGCTCCTGGATGTTCAAGCATTTTGCGGACGCAGACTGACAGATATCGTTGATTGAATAATCCGGTTAATGAATCGTGGTTTGCCCAGTATTCCAGTTCCAGATTTTTATTGCGGATCTTCCGGTTTTGTTCTGCCATAATCCAGCTATTCAAAAAGTCAGTGCGTGATATATAAAAACGATAACAACTGATTAAAGCGGACATCGAGTTAACGATAAACAAATTAATAATACGACCATAAAAATCTCCGGATTCCGGTTCCGCTAATAAAGGAATACCGACCATCAGGATGATCTGCGCTGTGGTAAAAGCACTGACGGAAACAACCGGTGCAAGATACGAAAAAATGGCCACACACATGCTGATGACAAGATAAATACTGATACTAGAGGATACACGCTGATTGTATAAGGTTTTACCGATTCCCCACATCAAAAGAAATAGATGATAAGCAGTTTGGATTCGAATTAATATGCCTGTTTTCAGCTTTTTATAAAACAGGATAAACAGCATACAGGTTGAACAGAAAAAAAGCGATATATAAAAACAGATGTATATAATATTGGAATGGGAGAGCTGATTAAAATTATTGTGATGAAGTAGATGAATAATATTGTTTAACTGTATTAGAACAATCAATACAATTGGGATCCAGAGAAACTGACGAAAGTGCTGCTCAGTATATTGAAAAAACTGCTCTTTTTGTTTCGGTAAGAGGGGAACAGGTTTTAAACATTTAGGAATTTCCATAGAGACCTCGTTTGGGAAAAAGTAGGAATTACTGGGGCAGATACCCAAAGTTTTGTAGCAAGGTATATAGGGTAGGAGAAAAGTTAAATTCGTGCATCAGAGTTTCCGCTTCCTTCCGTGCTTTTTTGCGGGAGGCGGGAGAAATGTTGCGTTTTATCGCCCGAATCAGGATGTTTTTGGGTGTGTGCGCAAAGTCTACAAATTCTAACAGCTGGGTTTTATAGCCACAAGCTTCAAGCAGGTTTCCGCGGATGGCGTCGGTTGCGAGTGCTGCGAAACGCTCCTGGATAATGCCGTATCGGGAGAGGATGGAGAGTGTTTCGGGTTTCATCTGGGCGTTCAGTTCATGCTGACAGCAGGGAACGGAGAGAATCATCCGCGCATTCCAGCAAATAGCATTAAAGAGAGCGTAATCGGTTGCGGTGTCGCAGGCGTGCAGCGTGATGACCATATCCACCGAAAACGGTGCTTGGTAACCGTTGATGTCGCCAAGCTCAAAAGACAAGCCATCGTAGCCATATTTCCGGGCAGCAGCGCTGCATTTTTCAATGACATCCGCTTTCAGGTCCAGTCCGATAATCTGAACCGGGATCTTTTTGATTTCGGTAAAATAATAGTAGACCACAAAAGTAAGGTAGGACTTTCCGCAGCCGAAATCAATAATATTGAGCCGGTCGGGCTTGTCCGCTTCCACTGCGTCGTTAATCATTTCCAGAAACCGGTTGATCTGGCGGAATTTGTCGTACATGGTGCGGACAACCTTGCCTTCTGCAGTAAAAACACCCATATCCACCAGCGGCGGGACATTTGCGCCTTCCGGAATGAGGTACTGTTTTTGCCGGTTGTGGGCAGTGCTTTCGGCCGGTTTTGTGGCGGCAGCCCGTCGTTTGCAGCTTATCTTCCCTTTTTTGGAAAGGAGCAGCATCCACTCTGCCTCAGTATCCCAGGCGTTGAGCTGGAAAAAACTACTGCCCAGCGTTTCAGCACAAAAAGCCTGGGCACCGGCTGTATCCACATTGTGGTGAAACACCTGTTTTTCGGTGTAACAGGCAATCTGCCATCCGGATTCCTTGTGTTCCAGCACGGCTTTGCGGTATTCTGTACCGGAAGCGGCCTTGCTCAGGATGATCCGGTGCGGCACAGCGGTAAAAATCCGTGTGAGATGCGGGGTAAGATCTTCCATAAAATCTCCTTGCAGTAAAATAAATTGAAATTATACGGAGAGTTTTGGCTTGCAAACGGCAGCAGCCCAATCGTTGTCCTCCCGCAGCTCGAGAATCACAAAGCCGTGTTTCTCTAAATGGGAGGCGACTTCTTTCGCACGTTCCGAAATGATGCCCGAAACGACCAGTGTTCCCTCCGGTTTGATGAAGCGGGCAAAGAGCGGCGCCATTGCGATGATGACGTCGGCCACAATGTTGGCGACAATGAGATCATAGGATTTCTGTCCGATTTCATCCGCCAGCGCTGCGTCTTCCAGAATATTGCCGCACCGGACGGTGAGCCGTTCGTCGTCGCAGCTGTTCAAAGCCGCGTTTTCATGGGCAATCTTGGTGGCGAGCAGGTCGATATCCACAGCCTGCACCGATTTTGCACCCAGCAGCAGTGATGCAATCGAGAGGATGCCGCTGCCGCAGCCCATATCCAGCACATCCAGCCCGGAGAGCTGCATTCCGTCGAGAAATTGCAGGCAAAGACGGGTGGTGTTATGGCTGCCGGTGCCGAATGCCATACCGGGATTCATCCGGAGCAGAATCTGGCCTGGCTTTTCGGGATATTCCTCCCACTCCGGCACAACGACCAGCCGGTCGCTGATTTCGATGGGATGGTAATATTTTTTCCAGGCGGTTTCCCAGTCCTCTTCCTCCTTATAGCAGAGGGAGATTTCCAGCGTGCCGAGGTTGATTTCCTGGTCCGCTTGCAGGCTGGGCAGGTCTCGCTTGACAAGATTCAATGTTTCAAATCCCTGCGGGTTGTCCGGAAGATAGAACTTGATTTTGGTCGGTGCTTCAGCGAGCTTCATCAAATCTTCTTCGACATAATCCCAGTGGATGGTGGTGTCCTGCAAAAAATTCTGAAAGTCGGCGGCGTCTTCGATCATGACGCAGTTGATGCCGTGCGCCATTAAAAAGCCGTTGACGATTTCAATACCGTCGGTGGTGGTCTGGATGCTAATTTCTGCCCAGTTCATAAAGTCCTCCCTTATTCTTCAAAGGTGATGGTTGCTTCCCGAGGGAGAGCCAGTCCGCATTCGACTTCGATACACTTGAGGATACCGGCGATAACGGGGCAGGAGGCATGTCCGGGGAAGTGTTCACGAGCATAGTCATAAAAAACACTGGTGCCGGGTTTGCCCAAGCAGCAGGCAAAGGCGTCAAAAGTGTCACCCAGCTCCTGCATCATTTCATGTACGGCCTTGCAGCCGGACCGAACGGTTACTTTTACCTCCATCTGATCATCGGAATGTGCTTCTACAGCGGTCATCAGGCCGCATATGCCGGGGTTGATATTAACTTTTGTCATACAAAACAGTCCTTTCTCAGTTGAATTTATAAACAGGGTCGAGTTCCTGCAGTTCGGTCAGAGTGTCGATTTCAATGACATCGCCTTCTTGACACTCCCGCGCTTCAATGTAAAATTCCTTATTGTAGACGTCGAGCGGGACATTGTCCCAGTAGTTTTCCTTGCCGCCGGGAGAATTGTAAAGTTCCGGCAGGAACTTCGCCATTTTTTCACCGTCTTCCGGTGTCCAGTAGGTGATGTCGTACATATGATAGCAGTCGGTGCCGCCCACTTTCATTCCGGTGACACGTCCGTTTTTCATAATCAGCCGCCAGTCGTCGGTGCGGTCTTTGTGGACGCCGACATAACTTGCGCAGTATTCGTACTTGCGGATGAGGTCGGGATTCTGGAGGTAAAGATCAGAATCCAGCACATAAGCGCCGCCGAACAGGTCTTTGACCTTCATGGCGGAGGAGATGTTGTTCGCTTCTTTATAGTCCGGGTTTTCCACAAAAGTGATGGTGGGGTATTTATGTTTGAGAATATCAAACTGTTCGCCCAAATAGCCGCGGACAATGTAGATTTCCTCAATACCGGCACGGACAACAGCGTCGAGCATTGTTTCGATCATTGGTTTGCCGTGGATACGGATGAGCGCTTTTGGAGTGTTTAGTGTGATGGGAACCAGCCGCGAACCAAAACCGGCGGCCATGAAGATGGCGCGTTTAACGCGGTATGGCTCGAGTGTCGCCAATCCTTCTTTTGTAATATAAACATTTTTGCTTTCGGGGATGTCGATCAAGCCACGCTCCAGCAAAGCAGGTAGGAGCTTGTTGACAGCGCCCAGCGAAAAGCCGGTGCCGGAGGCCAGCTTCCGCTGGCTGATTTTTTCGCCGTTTTTTCGTTCGATATATACCAGAACCTCAAATTCCTTTTTTGTGAGTTCCATTTCGGTTCCAACTCCTTTTTCTGTTCATGCTTTTATTATAGCCGGATTAGCTGCGCATTGCAAGGGATGTACTGCTTTTTCCGGAAAATTATCTGATTGAGAGCAGGTAATTTTTTGCACGAATTTTACAAGAAAAGGGTGTACATTTCCTCCAAGATACGGTATAATATAGCCAACGGGCTGTGCCCTTTGAATAGAAAGGATTGTAGTTTATGCGAAAAACAAAAATTATCTGTACGCTTGGACCTTCTACCGACAGCGATGACCGTGTGGAGGAACTGATTCTGGCGGGGATGGATGTGGCTCGCTTTAATTTCTCTCATCAGACTTATCCGGAACACTTGGCCCGGTTTGAACGACTTGTCCGGATCCGGGAAAAACTGGGGATCCCGGTGGCAGCTTTGCTCGATACGAAAGGGCCTGAAGTCCGTCTCGGATTGATTGAGGACGGAAAAGCGGAACTTTTAGCCGGTGATATATTTACACTGACAACACGTGATCTTGTGGGCAATAATCAGATTGCTTCTGTTTCGTATAAAAATCTTCCCAAAGATGTAAAGTCCGGTGACCGTATTTTGATCGATGACGGTCTGATTGAATTGATCCTTTTGGAGAATGACGGGGAAAATCTTGTTTGTCAGGTAGTGAACGGTGGGCGCATCTCCAACCGCAAGGGAATCAATGTGCCTAATGCAGAGCTGTCGATGCCCTTTTTGAGCGATCAGGATCGGGAAGACATTCTTTTCGGTATTCGCACAGGTTTTGATTTTGTGGCGGCTTCCTTTACCAGAACAGGCGACGATATCCGGCAGATCCGCAAGCTTTTGGATGAAAATGGCGGAGAACATATCCGTGTTATTGCCAAGATTGAAAATGCGCAGGGTGTCGATAATATCGATGACATTATATCGGTTGCGGATGGTATTATGGTGGCACGCGGCGATATGGGTGTGGAAATTGCTTTTGAAAACATCCCGGTTTTGCAGAAGCGGCTGATTACAAAGGCTTATAACGCCGGTAAGCAGGTTATCACTGCTACCCAGATGCTCGATTCTATGATGAAGAATCCCCGACCCACTCGTGCCGAAATTACCGATGTGGCTAATGCGATCTATGATGGCACCAGCGCGATCATGCTGTCCGGTGAAACAGCAGCCGGTGCCTATCCGATCGAAGCGGTAAAAACTATGGCAATCATCGCGGAACGCACCGAAGCAGACATTAACTACGAAAAACGGTTCCGTTCCCGCGGAACTGAACCGGATACCGATGTTACCAATGCGATTTCCCACGCAACAGTGACAACCTCGCTCGATTTGAAAGCAAAATGCATCATTACCGTTACCAAATATGGTAAGACTGCAAAGATGATCTCCAAATACCGTCCGGTTTGCCCCATTGTCGCCTGTTCGCCGCACGATTTTACTGTCCGGCAGATGCAGCTTTCCTGGGGTGTTATCCCGATCCTGATGGAGGAGAAGACCAGCACCGACGAGCTGTTTGCCTCGGCTTATCAGAAGGCGGAGGAAGCCGGCTATGTGACAAAAGGCGATCTGGTTGTGACAACCGCTGGTGTGCCGCTTGGTATTTCCGGCACGACCAATCTGCTCCGTGTTGATACCATCGGCGATCCGGTGTAATGTTACTATACGAACCCCCCGCATCCTGTCAGGATACGGGGGGTTCTATTATTTGATACAGGCGGATCGGATTTTATCCGTTTTTCGTTTGATTGTGGCTGTGCCCTTTTTCCGGGCTTGTTTAGCGGCGAATCCGGCATTCCGCAAAGGTGTCAAAGTAACACTCAATGTTCTCAAGCGGGATATTGTGCGGCAGGTCGTTGGAACATTTGAAAATGTAACCGGGGTAATCCTGTCCGGCATCCGTGCAGCGGCGAACCTCTTTTTTGACATCCTCCATACTGCCAAAGGTCAGTACTTGGGTATCCGCATTGCCAATCAGAACTTTGTCCTTGCCGTAGCGGCCTAGTGTTTCATCCAAATCAAAGGTCCAGTCGAACAGCAATCCGTCTGCTCCCGCTGACAGAATATCGGCCGCAATTTCAGTGTAGTTGCCGTCCGATACAAAAATAACCGGTTTGCCTGCCTTTTTGATTTCGGCGAAGATCCGCTCGTAATGCGGGAAAATGTTCCGCAAATACCATTGCTTCTCAAAAACAAGGCCGCGGGTAATGGCAAGGTCATCGTGGCAGAAGAAGAAGGGAATGTCGCTTTCGCCCCAAATTTTGGCGTGTTCTACTGACAGGTCGGCAAACCGGGCAATGGTGTGGGAAAAGCGTTCCGGCTCCGAGGCGGCAGTGATCAGGAACATTTCCCATCCGAAGGTCAGGATGAACCACTGAAACAGGGTTGTGTAATAAAGCCCTGTTACAACGGCGGTTCTGCCGAGTAGCCGCTGGTCTGACAGGGTGGATTCCAGACCGGAACGGATCGAGGCGTGCAACGCCTCTTCAGAGGAAAAGCGGGCAAACGGGTCGTAACGGAGGACAGATTCCTCGTCTGGGAAAGCAGTTTCGGTGTGCCAGACGCTGCCGGTAAAGCCTCATTCGGAGACATAGCTGCCGTCATCCAACTTTTTCTTGGTTTCCCCTTCTGCAAAACGGTAGGATTTTTTGGGCAGGCTGTACACCCAATCTAAATCTAGCTTTTTGACGGCTGCCAGCATTGCCCCGCAGGGATTTGTAAAAGGGTCGATGCCGGTGAGTTTTTGGAGGAATGCGGGGTGTTCCAGGGTTTCAGTCTGGGCAATCCGATCGGTGTCCCGGAGGCGGAGAGTGTTCAGAAGCCGTTCTGCTGACATACGCATCACCTTCGTTTCATTTTTCTCCATCATAGCACGGTGTGACTTAAAATGGCAACAGGTTTTGAAAAAAACTGAAAACAGTTCAACCGATTTGGCAGAAAAGTTCAGTTCAGTATAAAAACAGCAATCCGAGACAGAACTGCGCGCTCAGATAGGTGAGCATCACCAGAAAATCCCCGTATCGTCCCTTTTGAATGAACAGGCCGCGAGCCAGCATATAATCAGAAAGGACAAAGGCGCCGGCGCCGACAATCGCCTGCGGGCGCTGCGTGTGGATAGCGGCAAAAGCCATGCAGAGGATTACCAACAGGTAAGCAACAACCGGGATTCGCATTTCAGGCGGCAGATGACGGTGAAGCGTGGCATAGGCGCCCGCGCCGAGCAGGAGCAGTACTGTCCCTACCGGCAGAGAGAAGACAAGCGAGTAACTGCCTGCACCGGCTAATACCGGGATGTAACAGATATGTCCAATCAAAAATGCCGCCAATCCGCCGAGGAAAAACGGTTTCTGTTTGGGACGGAGCAGCAGGATGTCGCCAATCCAGCCGAAGAAAAGTGCCAGCGCGGTGAAGAGCGGGCAGTTTCCAGTGAACAGTGCGGCGGCAAGCAGCAGCGGCATCAGCAGGACTTTGGTGAAATCCTGGGCGCGACGATATTTTTGGCTAAAGCAGAAAAACAGGTGGACGGCACTTGCAGCAAGATACAGTGCGGAAAACAGAATGGTCATGTCAATTCCTCCTCTGTGCCGGACAGGCGGTAGAGGTTTGCTCTTCCGCTTTTTCCGGCTTTCTGAGCAATGCCTAAGGTTGTCAGGGTAAGCAGGGCGCTGCGCGCATCGGCAGCGGAACGCCCTGCTTTTTTTCCAAAATCAGCCGCTGTGAACGGTTTCCTGTCCATATCAGGCAGTAGCTGGCGGTAGTCTTCCGGAGAATCCAGCCGAACCTCTTCAATAAAAGAGAGCGGCACTCGGTCGAGATGGATTTTGCGGCGGCTGCCGGATTTTCCCACATCGTAGCGCTCTACTTCGAGCACCGCCAGCCGCAGGTGAAAGCGCGGATGGGTGAGAATACCCCGAATAGGAGAAAGTTCTGCCAGAATATCAAAAGGTGCGCGTTTCCGGGGGGATTTGCGGCGGGAAACTTCGCCGGTTTCGGGGTCGGTGCGGACAATCCACTCGACGGCCGGGACAGGATGCACCACCGTTACATCGCAGACCTCCAGGAAAGCAGTCAGTTTGGGCAGCAGTTTCCACAGATCCCGGCTCTGGATTTCGATGACTCCGTCTTCTCCGGCAATATCGGCGACATAACCGCCGATCGGGATTTCGTGGCAGTCTGGGTGTGGTTCGTAGGCATATTTGAGCACTGCGTGCACCGATTTTTCCCCCAGCCTGCCGATTCCGGTTTTTTCTTCCTCCGTTTGCACCTGCAAAAGGGCGCGTTCAAAATCTTCCTTTGTCATACCAGTTCAAAATCAATGTTGCCGGCATTAACATCGGTGCCGGTGCAGCGGACACGGACCGGATCGCCCAGCCGGTAGCGCCGGCTGCTGTGGATATCCGAAAGTTCAATCAAACCATCGAAAAAGTATTCCCCGCCGGGAAGATCTTCGATCCGAACCAGTCCTTCCACCGTATTGGGCAGCTCGACATAGAATCCAAACGAAGTGACGCCCGAAATAATGCCGTCAAATTCCTCCCCGATGTGGCTGTGCATATATTCTGCCTTGTAGCAGTCTTCGCAGCTCCGTTCAATTTCCACGGCACGCTGCTCTGCTTCACTCGACTGTTCCGCCGAACGGGTAGCAAACCGGCCGTATTTTTTGGAGAGTTCCCGGACCGAGTTGCCTTCTGCCCAGGAGGTGAGGATGCGGTGGATGGTGAGGTCGGGGTAACGGCGGATCGGAGAGGTGAAGTGGGCGTAGTTTTCCAAAACCAGGCCGTAGTGCCCGATGGGGCGGTCGCTGTACCGCGCTTTGGCCATCGAACGGAGCACCAGCCGGTTGACAATGGGAGCGGTGGGTTTTTCTTTTTCCTGCTCCAAAAGGGCGGCGAGGTCGGCCGGCTTGACCTTTTCCGGCAGCGCACGGCTGCCGACTCCTAGTTTTTTCAAAGTTTCCCGCAGGTCGGAAATCCGTTCCGGATCGGGATTTTCATGGACACGGTAGACAAACGGGATATCCAGCGACCGGGCAAGCGAGGCGGCGGCTTCATTGGCGAGCAGCATGAACTCTTCGATGATCGATTCGGCCTCTCCGGTGGTGCGGGGCTGGATGTCGGCGGTTTTGCCGAATTCGTCGAGGATAATTTTGCTTTCGGAAGAACTCAGCTCCGGCGCGCCGCGTTTTTTGCGAAGAGCAATCCGCAGGTCGCGCAGCTCCTTCATGAGCGGGATGACGGGGAGAACTTCCCGGTACTTTTCCCGGATCTGTTCATCGGCAGTGCCGTCGAGGAGGGCGTTGACCTCCGAGTAGACGCCTTTGACGCGGGAGCGGATGACCGATTTGCGGAAGCTGTAATCGAGCAGTTCGCCATCGGGCGACAGAGTGAGGATAGCCGAAAATGTGAGCCGTTCTTCCTGCGGGTTGAGGGAACAGATGCCGTTCGACAGGGCGGGCGGCAGCATGGGGATGACACGGTCGGCATAATAGATGCTGGTACCGCGGGCAAAAGCTTCCTCGTCCAGCAGCGAATGGGGTTTGACATAATGGGAAACGTCGGCAATGTGGACGCCCAGATGGTAGAATCCGTTGTATTTGGATAGACTGATGGCGTCGTCGAGATCCTTGGAATCGGCGCCGTCGATGGTAAAGACCGGAATATCCCGAAAATCTGCCCGGTTTAGGAGTTCCCGATCCGGAATACCGCGATGTTCCAGAAAACGCGCCTCATCCAGCACGGCAGCGGGGAAATGGGGGCTGACGCCGGCGGCAGCCAGCACCGCTTCGGCACAGGCGGCGGCGTTTCCGGCGGAGCCAAAAGCCGCGGTGAGCTGGGCTTTGTGGTCGCGGTGGCTTTCGCCGCGGCGGAGAATGCGGGCCAGTACCTTGTCCCCGTCTTTGGCGTCCATAAGGTTTCCCGCTACCTGAAGTGGGAAATCCCCCAGCGCATCAGGAAGAAAATAGAATTCTTCGCCGTCCTGGCGAAGAACACCGGAAAATTCGGCGTCGCAGGGTTCGAGAATGCTCGCAACCTCACCTTCGGGCAAGCCGTTCCGTCCGTGCTGGTTTACCCGGAGCAGTACCTTGTCCCCTGGGAGCGAACCGAGCAGTCGGCTTCCCGGCACGAAAATTTCGGAACCATCCGCTAATGCGGCAAACCCGAAAGTTTTGTGCAGTCGTTTGATCTGCGCCGGCTGCAATCCCAGCACAGCCGACGAAACGTAACGATCCTTTTTCTCAATGACCAAACCGTTCTGCACAGCGCGGGAGAGCGCGGCATGGAACTTTTTCAGATCGGATTTCTCCACTTTGCACCGTTTTTGCAATTTATTGGCGGAGAGGCCCTTTTTTCCTTCTTTATTTAGCAGCAGAAGGATGCGTTTGATCCATTTTTCCATAGTTTCTCCTTTCGTTCGTGTAAAAGAAAAAGGCCGCCCGAAACCAGAGATCGAGCCGGTGTGGCTCCATCCGGTTCCGGACAGCCCCTGTGGGATCCCATTTTACAGTAAATGGGATTATTTCAGATATTTGGTGAAAACGCTGACCAGAATGGTGAGCACAAAAAAGATGATTGCGGCATATTTGGTGATTCTGGACAGCATCGCGTCCAGAGTACGGCCGGAATTGCGGCCCAGGTAGGACTCGGTAGCTCCGCCGGTGATCGACTGGGAGATTTTGTCCTTGCTTTCCTGCAGCATGACCAGCACAACCAGAACAATGCAGGCGATTAACAGTACAACAGCGCTGATGATTTCCAATGCGTTCATAATAATTAACCCTCCGATATTTTTTACGCAGTATGGCGGAAATATTCCCCAAAGACACATTTGTCTTTTTATTATAGCACAAACCTTTTGCCGTTGCAAGAGGAATTTGCCAAATCAGTCCGCAGTAATTTGCAGAACCGCTTCATACATTTTTTGAAAAACAGTGGTGTCTTCTTCCTCCTGTCCACCGGTGCAGACCACAAGAACACAGGGACGGTCGCCGTAAATGACGGCGGCAGTGTGGAACCATCCTTCCCAATAGCCGTATTTTTGGGCAACTTCTGTTTCGCCGCCCTGGATACAGCGGAAGTCGGTACTGCAAAGGTCGTCGCGGAGCGTTCGTGCGCCGGTTGTTCCAGTATAAAGATAATCTGCCACCGCCTGGGTCAGCGAGGCAATGTCGCGGAGCGGCAGGCTGGTGCGGGAGAAGGTTTCCATTCCGGACGGAGCAGAAAGCAGTCCGCGTCCGGTGACATAGGCTTTGAAATCCGAGAACTGGTACCGGTGAAGCAGCATATCAATGGCTGAATTGTCGCTGTACCGGATGGCATATTCGAGCAGCTCTGCCATGGTGAACACTGTGCCCGCCGGCATGTTTTGGATGATGCCGGAACCATCCTTCCGCATGGATTCTTCAAATACCATTGTCTGAGAAAGATCGGTTTTTCCGGTATCCGCCTGCATGTAAATCCACATGCAGTAGGGTGCTTTGAGCACACTGGCCAGATAGTACCACTCGCCGGGCTTGTTGGAAACCGATTGCCCGGTGGCAAGGTCGATCAAGTAATATCCGGCGGGGGAGTTGTTGGCCGACTGAGCTGCTTTGTCCAAAAGCTGCCGGTCTGCGGCAGTCAGCGTAAAATCCGTTTCCGCCATTTTGCCGGATTGAGAAAGATACCAGCCGTCAATTCGTGTATTGGAAAGCATTCGGCCGCTTTGGTCGGCGTAATACCAGCCGTTTCCATCGTGGAACCAACCCGTTGCCATCGAACCGTTTGAGCTCAGATAATACCAGTCGTTTTCCCACCAGAGCCAGCCGGTTGCCATCGAACCGCTTGGATTCAGGTAATACCAGTCATTATTCCACCAGAGCCAGCCGGTCTGCATGAGGCCGTCTTCTCCGAGCCAGTACCATTTTCCGTCCTGCATCTGCCAGCCGGTGAGGAGTTTTGTTTCGGAACAGAGAAACCAGCCCTGTTCTGTCTGATTCCAGCCGGGGGCAAACAGCTCCAGATTCTGCGGCAGGCCGGTTTCTTCCGGGAAAATCAGTACCGAAAGTTCCTCTCCGTCTTTGGATGAGCCAGTGAGCAGCAGCGGTTCTTCTCCGGTTTCGGAACGAGACAAGGTATGTCCTTCGACAGGAATTTCTTCGGATGACAGGAGATAACGGTCATCACCGAGGTTATGTAAGGGGGTATAGACAGCAGATTTTGTTCCATAGAGCGTAATCCGTCCCGATTCCTCCCAGACAGCAGCAGGGAAAGGAAGCGTTTCCTGTTTAAAATTGCCGTAATAAAGACTCAGGTTGATACCGGATTCCCGCAGGAAATCCACAGCGGAAACTTCTTTTGGCAGAAAGAGGAAGAAGATTGCGGCAAACAGCAGGCATATAGATACTTTTTTCATTCCAATCACTTCCGAACATTATTTTTAGTACGGGTGACAGTGCGAAGTGCAACCAGGCCGAGCAGCAAAAGAAGAGGAAAAACGATTGCAGCTAAAATTCCAACTTTCAGGTTTTCTCCCAGCCGTTCCGAAACAGCACCGACCAGACCGGGGCCGGATGCGCATCCCAGGTCGCCGGCCAGTGCATAAAGCGCAAACATGGCGGTGCCGCCGCGGGGCATCTCCTTTGCCGCCAAGCTGAAGGTTCCCGGCCACATGATGCCCACCGAAAGACCGCAAAGGGTACATCCAACCAGGCTGAGCACCGGGTTGGGCGACAGGGAAGCGAGCAGGTAGCTTGCGACACAGAGAATTCCGCTGCCAGCCATAAAGGAACGGAGCGGGAGTTTTTCGCTGAATTTGCCGTAGAGCGCACGGGAAAGTCCCATAAAGACTGCAAAGGCACAGGGCCCGGCCAGGTCACCAACCGTTTTGGAAACATGGAGGCCGGCTTCCGCAAAAGCGGAGGCCCACTGGCTCATTCCCTGTTCCGAGGCGCCGGAGCAGATCATCAGTACAAAGAAAATCCAGAAGAGCCTGCTTTTGACGAGCTGCCGAATGGGGGTACTCTCCCCTTCTGCCACAAGCGGGGCAATTGGTACCCGTGCAAAGTAAAAGATGTTGAGAAATGGAATAAGCGCCCACAAAATCGCCAGGTATTTCCAGTTTTCAATCCCAAACAGAGTGAAAAACAATGTGGATGCCAGCACGACAAAAACATGTCCCCAACAGTAAAAGGAATGGAGAATGCTCATGGCGGCTTCTTTCCGTTCAGTGGGGCAGGCCTCCACAATCGGGCTGACCAGCACTTCGATTAAGCCGCTACCCATCGCGTAGAGCAGGATGGCGCAGATCAGTCCAATGTATGGATCCGGCAGCAGTTCGGGCAGCACCGCCAGCCCCACCAATCCAGCCGCCGCGGTGATATGTGCCCCAATAATAGCTGGGCGGTATCCAATCCGGTCGACAAAACGGGCAGCGAGCGCGTCCACACAGAGCTGAAACCCAAAATTTACCGTGACCAGAAGCGCAATTTTATCCAGCGAGATCTGGTAGCTGCTTTGAAAGGTGAGAAACAGGAGCGGGGCAAAATTGTTGATGATTGCTTGGGTGATGTATCCGATATAGCAGGCGTAGATGGTGTGGTTGTAGTTTTTGGAGAGCGGAATCCGGGACATGGGTAATTACCTCGTTTTTTACAGAATGGAACGGACCGAATCGCGTTCAGTCATGGTGGTAGGGATCAGGATGACTTTTCCTGGAGTATCGCTGCCGCCGATTCTGGCAAGTAGACAGGATACTGCCTGCTCCGCAATGCGAACAGCCTGCTGATTGACGGTGGTGAGCCGTGGTTTCAGCGCTTTGATCCACTCCATATCGTCAAAGGTGACCAGCGAAAGCTCGTCCGGCACTCGAACGTTCTCTTCATTTAAGCCGATCAGGGCGCCGACTGTCATAAAATAGTTGCAAATCAGTAGAGCTTCTGGCCTTTCCGGCAGGGAAAGCAGCCGCTTGATACAGCGGTAGCCGCCGTTCATATCATATTCGTCGCGCTGGATCCAGTCTGAACAGACCGCAATTCCGTTTTCCTCGAGTGCGTTCAGATATCCGCGAAGGCGTTCGTTGGCGGAAAAATGGCGATCTGCCCCGGTAATAACCGCAATTTTGCGGTGTCCTTTTTTACAGAGCATACAGATAGCTTGAAATGCTGATGCGGCGTTTTCGGTCAGGACAAAATCCGAGTTGGGAATATCCGGCGCGATACTGTCTACCGTGACAATCGGAAGAGAAGCGTTTTGACACTGACGGATTACTTCATTTTCCGCGTGGCTGGAAAAATACAGGATTCCATCGACGCCTTTGGAGGAGAAGAGTTCCAACCCCTGGCGCAGACGTTCGGAGGAATCTTTGGTTTCAAATAGGATAGCAGCATAGCCGTTTTCCCGCAGGTATTCCTCAACCGATGAAATTACTGTGGTGTAGAACGGATTGGAGAGGCTGTCGAGCAAGATTCCCACCGTCATGGAACGGCGGGTTTTGAGTGCGCGCGCCGCAGCGTTTACCTGATAACCGAGCTCCCGGATTGCTTCGTCGATACGGCGGCGGTTGCTTTCTTTGACCGGGATCCCGTTGATATGTTTGGATACCGTTGCGATGGATACGCCGCTCCGCGCAGCGATATCTTTAATGGTTGCCATGGGTGCACCTCTTTCCAAAAGAGAACTTTTTTTCATTATAGCACCTTTCCTGATAAAGGGCAATTCGTTTTTTTATAGAAAAATTTAATTCATACTCAGGCAAAATACAGTGAGGAGCAGGGTAAAATTCCCGGTTTTTAAAAAGAGGAACAATCCGGCTGCTGTTAACAGCAGAAAGGTGCACCAATGGACAGTGCGGCTGAGAACATATCCTGTCCGCAAGCCGCAAAATCGCGTGGCTGCAATCCGGAAAAGCTGTCCGCCGTCAAGTGGTGCAAGCGGGAGCAGGTTGAATACTGCCAGAAATAAATGAATCCAGGCTGAAATGGGCAGGCCGAGTTCCCAAAAGATCCATCCGCAGGCCAGATTGACTGTCGGTCCTGCTAGAAGAATGAGCACTTCCCAAAAGCCGGGCAGAGGATGGTTCCGGGGACGAATGCGCATACCGGAACTTTCCAGAATCACAGCACGCGGCATCTGTCCGGATAGGACAAAGCCGCAGAGGTGTCCGGTTTCATGCAGCAGGCAAGCAAGCACACAGAGCAATCCGCGGTCGCTTCTGCTGATTTCTGCCATCAATAACAGTACCGCGAAAAAGGAAAACCGGAGTTCTACCCGGGTTTTGCCTATCTGAAATCGGATCAACACAGTCCTCCCTTATGGATTTTGCAAAAACGGCAGCCAGCCCGGATTCAGAAAACAGTCGTTCATCCGGATTTCCAGATGAAGATGGGGGCCGGTTGCTTCTCCGGTTTGTCCCGAAAGGGCGATTTTCTGCCCCGAACGAACGGTCTCCCCCTCTTTTACCGTCAGCTTTTTGCAGTGAGCATAGAGTGTCTGGAAGCCGTTCCCATGGTCGAGCAGGATATAATTCCCATAACTTTCGTGAAATTTTGCCCGCAGGACGTTGCCGCCCAACAAGGCACAGACTGGCGTTCCCTCCGGGCAGGAAAGGTCAGTGCCGGTATGGAAATCCAGACTCCCCGAAATGGGATGGAACCGCCAGCCGAACGGCGAAGTCACCGAAAATTCAGGCAGCGGCTCCGCAAGGGAAACGGTGACCAGATAGGGTGAAAAATCCGCGTTTTCTGGCGGCGGAAGCAGATCAAAATCCGGCTCCGGCACACCGGCGCCGCACAAAAACAAAATCACCGGCAGAAAAAGGAGCAGCAGGATGCGTTTCATCGAAATTCCCCCTTTCAACCCATCTTATGCAGCAGAGAGGGAAAAAAGAAAGACCGGACACAAAGTCCGGCCTTTCCAAAAAGCCAAATATCAGCGGTAAAGCGGGCCATATGCGGCGCAGGCACGATAGTCGGCAGCTTCGCGGTCCTTGGTGCCGAAAGCGTTCCAACTGTGCGGACGGTAGAGGTCGGCATCCTCCACATTGTGCAGCGATACCGGAATCCGCAGCATCGAAGCCAGTGTGATGAGGTCCTTTCCGATATGGCCGTATGCGAACGCGCCGTGGTTGGCGCCCCAGTTGGCCATGACATCATAGACGGTTTCAAAGCCCTTCATGCCGAGACGCGGCGCAAACCAGGTAGTCGGCCAGGTTTTGTCAGTGCGGTCGTCGAGAATCTTGTGGACATCGTCGTCCAATGTGACGGTATAGCCCTCAGCCAGCTGCAGGACAGGGCCGACGCCCTCCACAATGTTCATTCGGATCATGGTAACGGGCATCTCCGCCTGGGTTTTGAAGTGAGAGGAATATCCGCCGCCGCGGAAGTATTCGTAGTTGGCGTTGGGCCAGTCGGTAGCACCCATGATGGTTTTGATGTCGGTATCAGTGATTTCCCACCATTTCTTCATGCAGCCTTCGCCCTTTTCATTTTTGGCAAGGCCGCAGCCGTCCAGTGCCGCAGCGCCGGAGTTGATGAGGTGGATAAATCCGTTTGCCGCTTTGCCGGTGGGACGTTTGCCGGTGACGCGCTCCACAGCTTCGGGGCTCCAGTAGGTGCGGACGTCGGCAAAGACCGAGGCGCCATTGGTGAGCAGCTTGCCGAGCAGCATAGCGACGCCGTTCAGACCATCATTTTCGGTGGCGAGCAGGACCGGCTCTTTCTTGCCGTTCCAGTCAAAGGTGGAGTTGAGGATCGATTCGGAGAAGTCGCCGTTCGGGAGCCAGTCGGTCCACATCCGCTGTCCCTGGAAACCGCCGAGAATTGCGTTGCGGCCGAGTGCTTCCTCGTGCCAGCCCATCTCATCCAGTTTTTCGTTGCCTTTGAGGATGTCCCGGATAATCATGGTCATCTTGACGACAAATTCCCAGTCGTTTTCGACAACCTTGGATTTCCGGACGATGTCAGCGAGCTGTTTGCCGGCATTGACATTGATGCCTTCCCGGCAGTTTTCTTTCACCCAGGCAAGCGCTTTTTCATATTCGTCGTGGTCGTAAATTTCCAGCTTGATGCGGCGGAGAATCTCGGTCATGTCCACCCATTCAGGCCGGATGCCCAGATATTTCTGGAAAAAGGAGGCGTCGCAGTAAGAACCCATGATGCCCATTGCGACGGCGCCGATATTGACATAAGCTTTGTTGCGCATCTGTCCCACCGCAATGGCGGCGCGGGCAAAACGGAGGATTTTTTCGGCGACGTCGGCGGGAACGGAGGTGTCGTCGGCATCCTGAACATCGTGACCGTAGATGGAGAAAGCGGGCAGGCCTTTCTGCGCGTGAGCAGCCAGGACGGCGGCCAGATAGACAGCGCCAGGGCGCTCGGTGCCGTTGAAACCCCAGACAGCTTTGACTGTCATCGGGTCCATATCCATCGTTTCGGAGCCATAGCACCAACAGGGAGTTACGGTTAGAGTAGCGCAGACATTGGCGGTTGAGAACTTGTCAGCGCAGCGGGCAGCTTCGGCGCCGCCGCCAATGGTAGTGTCGGCAATGATGCACTCAACGGGAGTGCCATCGGTATAACGGAGATTTTCTGTGATCAGCGCTGCCGCAGCTTTCGCCATATTCATGGTCTGATTTTCGAGCGACTCGCGGATGCCGCCCCAGCGGCCGTCAATAACGGGACGAATCCCAATTTTTGGTCTGTTCATGCTGTCATTCTCCTTTTCAAAGTTAAACGTTTCATTTATGCTGCAATAGAAAGAAGCAGAAAATCTGCTTCTTTTTCTTCATTTTATCACGATCATTACCAGTTGTCAACGGAATTTTTGCTGTTTT
This sequence comes from uncultured Clostridia bacterium, assembly GCA_944382875.1. Classification (GTDB taxonomy): domain Bacteria; phylum Bacillota; class Clostridia; order Oscillospirales; family Ruminococcaceae; genus Merdivicinus. The sequence goes on along the minus strand of CALWNQ010000001.1, from coordinate 2,828 downwards.
TTAGATTAAATCACAACAAAGTTGGGTGGCAGGCCGGATCATCAGCAGGCAGGGGTTCCAGGGATCCCACAGTGTTGGAAAAACTTCTACACTAAGAAAGCCAAGGGCTTCATAAAACAGACGGGTACCGTCATATTCCGGGTAATGGCCGGCTGCGACCGTTTTTACCTGAATATAGGTATAACCTTGTAATTCGGCGTATTCCCGGAGAGCGGCAAACAGCTTGCGTCCAATCCCGGCGCGGTGGAATTCCTTGCGCACTCCCATCACCAGAATTTCAGCTGTGTGAGGTGAAGTTTCCCGCAGTGAAATAAATCCAACGGCTGAATTTTCCGCAAATGCTGCCCAGAATGGCAGTTCCCGGCATTGATGGATGTAGTCGGCAGTGCTTTCCGGAAGGCCGAACCACTCCGGAAGGCTGTTTAAAATTTCCGATGCGATGCGTTCCTTCTCCTGGGAACAGGAAATCTGCTGGATCATAATACTTCCTCTTGGCTGAATGCCTTGTCGTCGTTGGCGCAGGACGCCATCAGTTCCGCCCAGCTTTCCGCCGCTTCGTTTAGCACCTTGTTCCGGTGCTGCAAACGGAAAAATTTTCGTTTAAGTTGGATCCCGGTCACCGGCAGGACTGCCAGCAGACCTTTGTTTAAATATTCATCAATCATCCGAAGCGGCAGAATGGAAACCCCAAGCCCTTTGCGGACTCCTTCAATCAGCGCCAGGGTACTCAGTGATTCCCAGAGCGGCTTTAAGGTGATTTCCTGCACACCCATCAGGCTGTCCACAACTGCACGGGTACCGCTCCCTTTTTCCCGTAGCAGCAACGGCAGCTCCGCCAGATCCCGGCAGGTGAGTGCCGGACCATTGAGCAGTGGGGAATCCGGCGAGCAAACAGCAGCCAGTTCGTCCTCGGCAAATGGGGTGATGATGAGCTGCGGCGCATCGGGCAGCCCTTCGGCAAAACCAATGTCCAGCGCATTATTGAGCACCATCTGTTCGATTACACCGGTGCGGTCGATGGTTACTTCCGCTCGGATTTCTGGATACAGCGCCGAAAAGCGACGGGCACACTCGGGCACAAGGCAGCCGCCCACCGTCATGCTGGCTCCGATTTTCAAAACGCTCCGGCGTGCACCGCTGCGCAAGTGCTGCTCCATTTCGTCAATCTGGGCGGTAATGGATTGGACATAGCCCAAAAGATCCTCGCCGGCAGGCGTTAAGTAGAGTTTTTTCCCGATGCGGTCAAATAGCCGGAGGTCGTATTTTTTTTCCAGTTCGGAGATGGCAAGACTGACCGATGGCTGGGAAAGGTACAACTCTTCAGCTGCGCGGGTGATGCTCATATGACGGCAAACAGTTTGGAAGATTCGGAGATGGCGGAGCGTCACGGCAAGTCCTTCTTTCATAAGGATTTTTTATGTATATAATATGATTATACTACTTTACTTATTGTTTTGCAAGCAGTATAATGAAGTTGAATTCAAAAGAAAAGAGGATGCCTGTGGAAAGAAATGCGGCTTTTTACCGGAAATTGTTTTTCTCAACATTCTGCCTGAGTGCGTTTACGGTGGGCGGCGGATTTGTGATTGTTCCGCTGATGAAAAAGAAATTTGTGGATGAATTGGGCTGGATTGATGAAAACGAGATGCTGGACATTACGGCGATCGCTCAATCTTCGCCCGGTGCCATTGCAGTCAATGCTTCCATTCTGATCGGATACAGACTGGCGGGACTTTTGGGCGCATTGGTTACAATTTTGGGGACTATTCTTCCGCCGCTGATCCTTTTGAGTATAATTTCTGTATTTTATGAAGCGTTTCGAGACAATATCTATTTCAGTGCATTGATGACCGGGATGCGCGCCGGTGTGGCAGCAGTTATTGTCGATGTTGTGATGAAGATGTCGATCGGCGTTGCCAAAGGCAAAGATCCGGTTTCAATTATTACAATGATTGCAGCGTTTATCTGTGCGTATTTTCTCAAAATCAATGTCATTTTGATTATTTTGGTCTGCGGGGTTGTGGGATACCTCAATTATTTGCGTCACTTAAAGAATGAAAAGGGGAGGGCGGCAAAATGACGCTGTATATTCAGCTTTTTTGGAGTTTTTTTCAAATCGGGCTGTTCAGTGTTGGCGGCGGATATGCGGCGATGCCGCTCATTCAGGCACAGGTGGTAGATCAATATGGTTGGCTGACGGTGACGCAGTTTGCAGATATTGTGACAATTGCGGAAATGACGCCGGGGCCGGTTGCCATCAATTCCGCGACCTTTGTGGGAATGCAGTTGCTGGGAATTCCCGGTGCGATCGTGGCGACGCTTGGATGCATTTTTCCGGCTTGTGTTATTGTAACGACAATCGCTTACTTCTATTTTAAATATCGAAATGTTTCGGTGGTGCAGGGAATTCTGGGCGGTTTGCGCCCGTCGGTTGTGGCGCTGATCGCTTCGGCGGGACTGACCATCCTGATGCTGGCGGTTTTTGGCGGAAAAAGCAGCGGGGTGTTCGATTTTCCTTTTGCAGAAATTGACTGGGTTGCGGTGGCGCTGTTTGCAGTTGCATTTCTGCTTCTGCGGAAGACAAAATGGAATCCTCTTTATATTATGGCGGGAGCGGGAATCGTTGGAATGGCGGCATATCCGTTACTAGAAAAACTTGGATAAAATACAGTGAAAAGACAAATCATAAAAAATATCCAAAACAGAGCAGGGATAAAGGATACAAATAATAGAAAAAGCGGAACCTGTCGAAAAAAAGGCAAAAATGAGTTGACAAAGGAAAAAGAAAGTGGTAAGATAAGGAAGCTGTCCCGCGAGGGGAGCGGCTG